>NZ_KV820381.1:70526-288445 GCF_001815375.1 Neisseria sp. HMSC065C04 | reverse complement strand
CGAGCTTGGAGGTTGGAGAAGAAGGTATAGACGTCTTGTTTAAATAAGGCGGAGTAAGGATGAAATGAAATAGCCCTAAAATCTTGGATGTCTGATAAAAACCTATTCAGAAATTCAGTGCAAGCTGGGTTCTGTATGTGACATGACTCAGCTTTTCAATTTCAAACTGCAATATTCCCGATTGTAGTAGTTCATATAATCATCTATCTGTTTCATCAATTCGTACACAGTCCATTTTCCCTGCTGATAGAAACATTCCGTCTTCAATACCGCAAAGAAGCTCTCCATAACGAATCATCCCAACAATTCACCTCACGCAACATGCTCTAATTGGAATCCCTTCCCCAATACTCTACATGTATGACAACAATTTGCTATAATACAAAACTCATTTCAACCCTCATTCGAAATTCCATTTTCAGACGGCCTTTGTCTGTTTATAAGGCCGTCTGAAATATTTTCCGTCCATCCTCTTCTGCCGAGCCATGATTCCATCTGATTTCATTGACGAGCTTTTGTCCAAAGTCGATATTGTCGATATTATCGACGAGCAGGTTCCGCTGAAGAAAGGCGGGGCGAACTATATGGCCTGCTGTCCGTTTCATAAGGAAAAGACGCCATCGTTTTCGGTCAGCCCGACCAAGCAGTTTTACCATTGCTTCAGTTGCGGGGCGCATGGTTCGGCGATTGGTTTTGTGATGGAACATCAGGGGCTGTCGTTTCCGGAGGCGGTGCAGTTTTTGGCTGATCGCGTCGGTATGACGGTGCCTAAAGTTCGCGGGCAGGAAGACAATCCCGAAATCCGTGCCGAACGTAAGAAAAAACAACAGACTTTGGAAGAAACGACGGCAGCGGCAGCGGATTTTTATGCGCAACAGTTGAAATTCAATCCGGCAGCGAAGGCTTATTTGGACAAACGCGGCTTGAGTGCGGAAGTCATCGCGCATTATGGTTTGGGCTATGCGCCTGACGGTTGGCAGCCTTTGGCGCAAGTGTTCCAACCCTATCCTAATACTGCATTGGTGGATACGGGCATGGTCATTGACAACGAAGGCAAACATTACGACCGCTTTCGCCATCGGATTATGTTCCCTATCCGTAATCCGCGTGGGCAGGTAATTGGTTTTGGCGGTAGGGTGTTGGACGACTCCAAACCTAAATACCTAAACTCTCCCGATACTCCTTTGTTCGATAAAGGGAAAAACCTTTACGGGCTGTATGAAGGACGTGCTGCCGTAAAAGAGGCAGGACGGATTTTGGTGGTCGAAGGCTACATGGACGTGGTCGCATTGGCGCAGTTCGGCGTCGGCTACGGCGTAGCGGCTTTAGGTACGGCAACCACAGCGGAACACGTCAAAATCCTGATGCGTCAGGCCGACAGTATTTATTTTTGTTTCGATGGCGACAGTGCGGGACGTAAAGCGGCTTGGCGCGCGCTGGAAAATGCGTTGCCACAATTAAAAGACGATAAATCGCTGCATTTTCTATTCCTACCCGAAGAACACGACCCAGACAGCTACATTCGCGCCTACAGCAAGACGCAATTTGAAGATGCCTTGTTAAACCAAAGCAAGCCTCTATCCGAATACTTTTGGGAACATCTTTCAGACGGCCTCAACCTCAATACGCAAGAAGGCAAAGCAGAATTGGTCAAAACCAGTTCTCCGCTCTTAGCTCAGATTACCGCGCCGGCATTGGGCTATCTTCTGAAACAAAAACTCAGCGAGCTCGTAGGCATTGACCCGGACAACCTCGCCCAATTACTCGGACAAGAAACGCCAAAGCGGCACGTCAAACAAAAAAGTTACAAACTGCCGCCTATTTCTGTCAAACAGCCAACCATGCTGACACTGGTTCAAAGACAGATACGCAGCCTCTTGATAAATCCGGCTTGGGCTTCATATATAGACCTGCCCGATTATCTGGCTTTAAGCGGTGACTTTGCCTGCCTTGCCAATCTGGCCGAAACAATCAAGCATCACGATACGACTCCTGCAACCGCACAAGTGCTTGAATACATGCGCGGTTCGCCCTATGAGGAAACCGTCAATCAAATCTTTTTATCGACCCTTCATTCTGAAGAAATGGAAGGGGATAATGAAGAAGATTGCGAAAGTTTCCAAATCGGCATGAAAAAGTTGTTAAATGAATTAAAATACAGTCAAATCGAAACTTTAAAGCAAAAAAGTATTCAAACTGGTTTGACCGAAAATGAAAAAAAACTATTGCTGTCACTTTTGACGGCAAAGCAAAACTAACCCCTCAGGCCGTCTGAACAATCTAAACACACGCTGCGAAGCATGACACGCAGAACACTCCATCCGTAATATTTTCAGACAGCCTCAGAGTATTAAAGTGAAATCTGATTTCACAACAAAAAGCTCTGCTCCGCCTTCAGGTACGGCCACATCACCGTAAACCGTCGGCATCCTATCAACCTAGAGAGCAATCCATGTCTAAAAACCAAAACTACGAAGAATACCAAGACCAAGATGACAACCGTCCCTTGAGTATCGAAGAGCAGCGCGCGCGTCTGCGCCAACTCATTATTATGGGTAAAGAACGCGGCTACATCACTTATTCTGAAATTAACGACGCTCTGCCCGACGATATGTCCGATGCCGAACAAATCGACAACATCGTCAGCATGATTTCCGGCTTGGGCATCCAAGTAACCGAGCAAGCTCCTGATGCTGAAGACATCCTCTTGAGCGACAACGCCGCCGCCATGACCGACGACGATGCCGTTGAAGAAGCCGAAGCAGCACTCTCCAGCGCAGATTCAGAATTTGGCCGCACTACCGACCCTGTGCGTATGTATATGCGTGAAATGGGTCAAGTCGATCTGTTGACACGTGAAGACGAAATCATCATCGCTAAAAAAATCGAAAATGCACTGAAAAACATGGTGCAGGCAATCTCCGCCTGCCCGGGCTCGATTGCCGAAATTCTGGCGTTGATCGAACAAGTCCGCAACGACGAAATCCGTGTGGATGAAGTCGTTGAAGCCATCATCGACCCTAATGAAGTCTTGTTGAACGAATTAGGCTTAGGTCATTTGGAAAATGCCAAACCTGATGACGAAGAAGGCGAAGCCGATAGCGATGATGAAGATGGCGACGAGGAAGATGAAGACGACTCCGGCGGCGACTCTGAAGCTATATCCGCCGCCCATTTGGCCGAACTGAAACAAAAAGTTTTGGAACACTTCGCCTTTATCGAGAGCGAATACGGCAAAATGATCAAGCAGTTGGAAAAATACGGCAGCCTGCACGCCAACTACTTGAAACACCGCGATGCCATTGCCAACAAACTGTTGGAAGTCCGTTTCGCCACACGTCAAATCGAAAATCTGAGCAGCAGCCTGCGCAGCCGCGTTGAAAACATCCGCAAACTTGAGCGTGAAATCCGCGATATCTGCATCGACCGCGTACGTATGGAACGCGACTACTTCATCGAAAACTTCCTGCCTGCTATTACCGATTTGGAATGGGTTGAAAAAGAAATAGCCAAAGGCCGTGTATGGGCAAATGCGTTGGATCGTTTCCGCCACGCCATCCTCGAAAAACAAGCCGAGCTGGCCAATATGGAAGCCGAAACCCGCATTTCCATCGAAGAGTTGAAAGAAATCAACAAAAACATGGTGTTGAGTGAAAAAGAAACCTCAGCCGCCAAACAGGAAATGATTCAGGCCAACTTGCGTTTGGTTATTTCCATTGCCAAAAAATACACCAACCGCGGCTTGCAGTTTCTTGATTTGATTCAAGAAGGCAATATCGGTCTGATGAAAGCGGTAGACAAATTCGAATACCGCCGCGGCTACAAGTTCTCGACTTACGCCACATGGTGGATCCGTCAAGCGATTACGCGTTCCATCGCCGACCAAGCACGTACCATCCGTATTCCGGTTCACATGATTGAAACCATCAACAAAATGAACCGTATCTCGCGCCAATACCTGCAAGAAACTGGTGAAGAGCCAGATTCCGCCAAACTGGCTGAGCTGATGGAAATGCCGGAAGACAAAATCCGCAAAATCATGAAAATCGCCAAAGAACCGATTTCCATGGAAACCCCTATCGGCGATGACGACGATTCGCACTTGGGCGACTTCATCGAGGATGCCAACAACGTTGCACCGGCAGAAGCTGCGATGTACACCAGCCTGCACGAAGTAACCAAAGAAATCCTCGAAAGCCTGACGCCGCGCGAGGCCAAAGTTTTGCGTATGCGTTTCGGTATCGATATGAATACCGACCACACTTTGGAAGAAGTCGGCAAACAATTTGACGTAACCCGTGAACGTATCCGTCAAATCGAAGCCAAAGCACTGCGCAAGCTGCGCCACCCAACCCGTAGCGACCGCCTCCGCAGCTTCCTAGACAGCGAAGAAAACAAATCATAAAAGCAAACCGCAGGTTGAAAGACCTGCGGTTTTTTATTGCAATACAAAAAGGCCGTCTGAAAACCAAATCTCAAAAGATTTAATCGTTTCAGACGGCCTTAAATTTATTTTGATAATTTATTCAGCCTCAGTGGTTTTCTTTTTCGGACGGCGGCGGCGACGTTTGGGTTTGCCATCGGTTGAGCCACTTTGTTTCTGACGTTTGTACTCATTGGCCGCAGTCATTTGCTGACGGGTTTCCTCATCGGCATGTTGGAAAGTTGTCCACCAAGAAGCCATCTCTTTATCAACCTCGCCAACCTCGCTACGCAAAATCAGAAAATCATAAGCAGCACGGAAACGGGCTTGCGATAGCAGGCGATACGGGCGTGCGCCACGCATATTGTCAAATTGCGGCTGAAATTGCCAAATTTCACGCATGGTTGCAGAAAATCGTTGCGGTACGCCCCAACCTTTCTCCACTGTATCCCGCATGGTGTTCATCGCATCCATCAATGCAGGGACAGGTTTTTGTCCATGGCTTAGATTGCGTTGCCACATAGCATTTAGTGTCGGCCACAATACCGCCGCCAATACGAAACCTACGGAAACGGACTTATCCGCACGGATACGCTCATCGGTATTTTTTAAGGCCAACATAATCATACGTTTGTCGGCCGCTTCGGCAGTTTTCAAGGCATCTAAAAGCGGATGGATGCCTTCGGGAATACCCAACTCATTTAGCCGTTTCAAACAGGCACGAGAATAGCCGGAAAACAGGATTTTCAGAATTTCATCAAAAAGACGGGCCACCGGCTCATTTTTCAGACGACCTGCATATTCAGCAATCGGCAAAGCCGTTTGCTCTTCCACTTCAAAATCCAATTTGCCCGACAAACGGACGGCGCGAAGAATACGGACAGGATCTTCCTGATAGCGTTCGGCAGGGTCGCCTATCATCACCAATTTTTTATCGGCAACATCAGCCACGCCCTGATGGAAGTCCCAAATCTCCTCTTTAATCGGGTCGTAATACAGCGCATTGCAAGTAAAGTCGCGGCGCATGGCATCTTCTTCAATGCTGCCGTAAGTATTGTCCTTCATAATGCGGCCTTGCGCATTTTGCTGAACCTTATCGCCACCGCGAAACGTCGTTACTTCGATGGTTTCAGGGCCAATCATCACATGAACGATTTGAAAGCGCCGGCCGATAATGCGGCTGCGGCGGAATATTTTACGGATTTGCTCCGGTGTGGCATCAGTTGCAATATCAAAATCTTTGGGTTCAACCCCGAGCAACAAATCCCGAACGGCTCCCCCTACAACATAAGCCTGAAAACCGGCTTCATGCAGGCGTTTGGCAATTTTCTCAGCGGCAAAGCTCAACATATCCGCATGGATACCGTGTTGCTCAAGCGGAATAATCTCCTTTTCGGGCAACGACTTGACGTGTTTTTTAGGCAACACTTTATGCAGCCATTTTTTTAACATAAGCAGCTCTTTTCACAATAAAAAAGGCCGTCTGAAACTTGTCTGGCTTAAGCCTTTGCACAATATTCTGCCGCAGAAAGGGCAAAACATTGAGCAAAGGCTTCAGACGGCCTAAAAAAGACGTGCCATTATACCTTATGGAAGTTCGATTAATTAGCGTATTGGCAAAAAATATCGGCTATAATGACGGTCTGACAACGATTCAGGCAGAGAAGAACATCATGTACCACTACAAATCCGAAGCTACCCAATTCCTCGACAAACTCATGGCCGACCATCCCGAATTAGAAGCGCAACGCCTCGAAAACCGCCATTTACTGTGGGATGTAACCCTCAATCCAACAGAGCAGGCCGAATTTGAAGCGGCCAAAGTCAACAAAAAACCCTACACCTACTACCAAGACTAATCCCGTATCGGCATGACGACCAACACGCACAATACCGATCCGGCATTACAACATTACCTCAACAGCATCGGTCAGCACGAACATCCCGTTTTGACCGCATTGCGTGAGCGTACCCAATCACATCGTCTGGGAAAGATGGCCATCGCCCAAGAGCAGGCAGCCATGTTGGTGTGGTTGGCCAAGTTATTGAATGCTAAAAAATATTTGGAAGTTGGTGTCTTTACCGGTTACAGCAGCACTGCCATGGCGCTCGCCCTACCCGAAGATGGCAAAATCACGGCTTGCGACATCAATGTAACCTTTACCGATATTGCCCGCGAAACATGGCAGGCAGCAGGCATAGCGCATAAAATCTCGCTTCATCTGCAACCGGCTTTGCTGACTTTGGACGACTTGATTGCGCAAGGCGAATCAGAAAGCTACGACTTGGCACTTATCGATGCCGATAAACCGCCTACGCCGAAATATTTTGAACGCTGTTTGCAACTGATACGGAGTGGCGGTGTAATTGCCATCGACAATATCTTATTGGGTGGGCGCGTCATGAATGAAGCTGCCGAAAACGATCCGCCCAGCTTGGATATCCTGCGCCATTTCAACCAAAATTTGCCGCACGATACACGCATTATTCCCATTACCCTGCCTATCGGCGACGGTTTGACACTGCTACTAAAAAAATAAAACAACACAATCCGATGAAAACATTATCACATTCCCTGTTTCTTTTGCCGCTTACTCTATTGGCCGCATCATGCGCCGTTTTCCATCCTCCCCAACCTGCCGACAATCCGAACTTTGTCCTGCCGGATATTCCGCGTGAGCCTTTGCATGAAAAAAATATCCCCTATCCACGCTTGGACGCACAAACCCAGATTGACCACTTGGGCATACAAATCGCCCGACTGGAACGCACGGTTGAAGAATTAAATCAACGCTTGCACACATTGGAACAACAACGAAACATCAAACGTCCGACTACTGCGGCTTCCAAACCTAAAGCCCAACGATTGGACGACCGCAAGCTGAAAATGAACTATTTGGCCAATGGCGGCGGCGCGCCGTCTGAAACAGACTCAGCCGCACAAAACGAGCTGCGCCTTTATAATCAGGCGCAAAAATACTATCAGCGTAACAACTTCTCCGCCGCAGTAGCCATTTTGAAAGAGGCAGATGGCGGCAACGGCAGCGAAATTGCCCGCCGCAATATGTACCTGCTCCTCCAAAGCCAACAGCGTCTGGGCAACTGCGAATCCGTTATCGAAATCGGCAACCGCTATGCGAATCGATTCCGCAACAGCCCGCAAGCCCCTGACGCCATGTACAGCATCGGCCAGTGCCAATACAAACTGCAACAAAAAGACATTGCCCGCAGCACATGGCGCAAACTGATGCAAAGCTTCCCCAACAGCGAAGCGGCAAAACGCGCTGCAATTAGCCTGAAACAAAGATAAACGTCCAGACGGCCTTGTCATCCTTAAGGCCGTCTGAATATTTTTTATCCTTAATCCATTCAAACAAAAGGAACTCTTCATGATCCAAGTCGGCATTATTATGGGCAGCAACAGCGATTGGCCGGTGATGCAGCAGGCAGCACAATTTCTCAAAGAATTCGGCGTTGAATACGAAGCTCGTGTCGTCTCGGCACACCGTACGCCTGATTTGATGTTTGAATACGCCGAAACCGCACGTGAACGCGGCATCAAAGCCATCATTGCCGGAGCGGGCGGCGCAGCGCATTTGCCGGGCATGGTCGCTGCCAAAACCACAGTTCCCGTCTTGGGCGTTCCCGTTCCCAGCAAATATCTTCGCGGCGAAGACTCCCTGCTTTCGATTGTGCAAATGCCCAAAGGCGTTCCTGTTGCCACATTTGCCATTGGCGAAGCCGGTGCCGCCAATGCAGCGCTGTTTGCCATTTCACTTTTGGCCAACGAAAATCCTGAATTGGCTGAAAAATTGGCTGCTTTCCGTGCCAAACAAGAACAAACCGTTCTAGTCATGGAATTGCCTGAAGCATAACCATAACTGACAAAGGCCGTCTGAACGTTGTAAATGGAAACTTTGATTTCGTTTTACGATTGTTCAGACGGCCTTAGTCTTTTATCAAATTGAATTAATGCCATGAAAGCCCTAGTATTCGTCCTACTCACCACCCTGCTTTGTGCCTGCCAAAGCCCAAACATTCCCGCTCAATCAACTACCATTCCATCTCAGCAACAAGCCCAAGATACTACCGGCAACCTGATTATCTTTTATGATGACCAAACCGGTTCCGCGCCATTGCTAAAAGCAGTGAAAACCTCCGGTGCAACTTTGGTTTACGAATACAAAAACCTGCACGGTATTGCTATCCGTCCATCTTCCAAGACCAATATTGAAGATACCATTGCCTATTTCAAAAAAATAAACGGCGTATTGTCTGTCGAACAAGACCGACTGCTTAAACTTCAATAAACAAACTATTTTTTGACCAAATAAAAAAGGCCGTCTGAAACATATCACTACGATTTCAGACGGCCTTTACTTGTTCAAAGCATTAAATCATGCCTCTGCCTTGCGCTTTTGGCTTGGCTTGGCCGAATTCCAATTTACTCAGCGCAGACAAATAGGCTTTGGCAGTTGCCACCAATACGTCGGTATCCGCACCTTGGCCGTTGACCACACGGTCGCCACGTTGCAGACGGACGGAAGTTTCGCCTTGGCTTTCTGTACCTTGAGTTACCGCATTGACAGAGTAAATCTGCAAGGTTGCGCCACTTTGTGCTACGCTTTCAATGGCTTTGAAGATGGCATCAACAGGGCCCGAGCCGCTAGCGGAAGCGTGTTTTTCTTCACCGCGAATACTGAACACAATATCGGCGCGCGGCTCTTCGCCGGTTTCAGTGCTGATTTTTTGGGAAATGAATTTGTAGCTTTCGGTATTCATATTGCCCATTTCGTCAGACACCAAAGCGTGCAGGTCTTCATCAAATATTTCGCGTTTCTTATCCGCCAGCTCTTTGAAGCGTGCAAATGCCGCATTCAACGCCTCTTCGCTTTCCAACTCAATACCCAAATCTGCCAGCTTGGTTTTGAAAGCATTACGGCCGGAGAGTTTACCCAAAGTCAGGCGGTTGGTTGACCAGCCAACTGATTCGGCAGTCATGATTTCATAGGTTTCAGGGTGTTTCAACACGCCGTCCTGATGAATGCCTGATTCATGTGCAAAGGCATTTGCACCAACTACTGCTTTATTTGGCTGAATCGGATAGCCGGTAATGGTGGACACCAGTTTGGATACCGGCACGATTTGCGTGGTATCGATGCCAGTTTCCAAGCCAAACAAATCATGACGCACTTTCAACGCCATCACGATTTCTTCAAGGCTGGCATTGCCCGCGCGTTCGCCCAAGCCGTTGATGGTACATTCCACCTGACGCACGCCTGCCTGAACAGCGGCCAGCGAGTTGGCAACCGCCATACCCAAGTCGTTGTGGCAGTGGGTCGACCAAACTACTTTGTCTCCATTGGGCACGCTTTTGATGATGTTGCTGATACGCTCGTACCATACGGAAGGGATGGAGTAGCCGACAGTATCGGGAATGTTGATAGTAGTCGCCCCCGCTTCGATAACCGCCGTAAAGATTTTGGCAAGGAAGTCCAAATCCGAACGCACTGCGTCTTCGGCAGAAAATTCCACATCATCAGTGTATTCTTTGGCAATTTTCACCGCTTTGACCGCCGCATCGATGACCTGCTGCGGCTTCATTTTCAGTTTGTGCTCCATGTGGATGGGGCTGGTGGCGATAAAAGTGTGAATACGTTTTTTCGGAGCAGGGGAAACAGCTTCGCCTGCTTTACGCACATCGTTTTCAACGGCACGCGCCAATGAGCAAACTGTAGATTTAGTAATGATTTTGGCAATCGCATTAACCGATTCAAAATCGCCCGGACTCGCGGCGGCAAAACCCGCCTCAATCACATCCACGCCCATTTTCTCCAACTGGCGGGCAATGCGGATTTTCTCCTCTTTGGTCATGGACGCACCGGGCGACTGCTCGCCGTCGCGCATAGTGGTATCGAAAATGATAACGCGGTTGGTTTGTGTCATTTCTGTTCTCTCCAGAGATTCGTTTTTTTGTAAAAAAGCATTCAAATCAAGCGGTCTGCCTTGTGCCTCCGCCAAAGCGGTCAGTTTTTGCAACTGTGCTAAAGGCAGAGAACCGCGTGTACGCCATTTGTAGATAGCCGCAGTGGTTGCAGCATTTTCCGGGTCGTGCTGTTTCAGGGCTTCGGCCAGCGCATTTACGCCGCCAAAATAGGCAACCAAACGGTCAATGTCTAATTGCATGATGTTCCTTGTCCAAATCTGATTAAGATTATTGTGTTCTGGTTTTGCATTATACTCATTTTAGACAAAACGACAATCTATTTTTATCAAAATATTGGTATAAATTTTAAAAAATGAGAAATTTTTATACATTTTGTCTAATTTAAACTATTAAAAGCTCTTCTAAAACCGAACACATCCTAAATATAGTAAACTAATCCCCTATTTCCCCGATTTGAAACACACTATGCTCCACACCATCTCTACCGACCGTTCCAACATTGAATGGCGCAACGAAAGCACACAAAAGCCGCCTAAGCAGGCGGTTTACATACAAGAAGCAGGCGCAGCAGAAATCTTAAAAAATGCCCACGCGCAAACTGCAACCGTTTGGACTGGCGATTTTCACAATGCCAAGCAAGTCTTGGCCGCAATGAAAAAACGTATCCGCAGGCCGTCTGAAAAAAAGAAAGGCGTACCTACCGATATTCAGACGGCCTTTCATGCCCACCGTATGAAACAAGCGCAACAAAGCCGGTTGCTCAATATGCTTGCCGTCGAAATCCAACCGAATTTTCAACTGGACAATGCGCGTGCACCCGATATCTACGCCGCCCTGTACGATGTTTACGACACACCAAACGACAAACCATTTCTCTTGCCGATGAATCAATTACTGGGCTTTATCGGTGCGCACGAATGGCACAAAAAAGGCATAGACATTCCGCAGCTAGACGGAAAAATCCATGTTCCTTTCGGCGTATTTTCTCCCCTACGTGGCGAATATTTGGATTTAATCGCCCAAGCACCACTCGCTCCCAATATTCAGACGGCCTTTGACATCGGCACCGGCTCAGGCGTTATTGCCGCAATTTTGGCCAAGCGAGGCATACCCGACATCATTGCCACAGACACCAACCCCAAAGCACTTGCCTGCGCCACAGCAAACCTCGAACGCTTAGGCTTGGATAAAGCTGTCAGTATTCAATCGATTGATTTATTTCCTGAAAGTTGCGCCGACCTTATCGTCTGCAATCCGCCTTGGTTGCCGGCAAAACCAACCTCCGCTATTGAGACTGCCCTTTACGATCCCAATCATGCCATGCTGACTGCGTTCCTCAATGGCGTACGCAAGCACTTAAATCTAAACGGTGAAGCCTGGCTGATTATTTCAGATTTGGCAGAACACTTGCATTTGCGCGATAAAGACTTTCTAAACCAATGCTTTCAGACGGCCTCGCTCAATGTAGTCGATATTTTGAAAACCAAACCGCAACACAAAAAAGCAATAGATGAATCTGATCCTTTGGCATTTGCCAGAAACAAGGAAACTACTTATCTGTACCGTTTAAAAGCGATATAAAATCAAGGCCGTCTGAACATTCAGACAGCCTTTAAGCATTTCTATAAAAGAAAACGGCATATCCGTAAAGATATGCCGTTGATGGGAGCAGGGACTGCTATATTTGGCAGTGGTTTGTGTTTTAGTCCTCTTGCGCCGCTGTTTGCAGGTAGTTTGGCAAACCAACTTTGCCAATCAATTCCTGCTGAGTTTCAAGCCAGTCGATGTGTTCTTCGTTGATGTCTTTTTGTTTTTCCAACAAATCACGGCTGACGTAGTCTTGTTGCTCTTCTGCAAGAGCGATGGCTGCAACCAGAGCATCATGTTTTTCATACTCTTTTTTCAGATCGCAGGCAATGATTTCTTCGGTAGATTCACCGATCAACAGTTTACCCAATTCTTGCAGATTAGGCAGGCCTTCCAAGAACAAAATACGCTCGATTAAATCGTCTGCGGATTTCATTTCGCGGATGGATTGTTTGAAGAAGTGTTCGCCCAATTCTTCAAAGCCCCAGTTTTTCAAAATGCGGGCATGCAGGAAGTATTGGTTAATGGTAATCAGTAACAAACCTAAGTTTTTGTTCAGCTCGCGAATAACTAAGCGATCGCCTTTCATATTCAGCTCCTTGTATGTTATACGCTAGATTACAGTTGGCTTTGGTAGTAGTTGCCTTCGCCGACCAATTCGATCAGACGCAGTTGTTGTTCCAACCAGTGAGCGTGATCTTCTTCAGTGTCTTTCAGTTGGGCAATCATCAAATCGCGGGTAACGTAGTCTTGAGCTTCTTCGCACAATTTGATGCCTTTTTTCAACGCATCGCGTACTTCGTATTCAGTATTCAAGTCTGCTTTCAGACAAGAGATTACGTCAGTACCGATGTTCAGTTCGGCACGGGTCATTTTAGGCGTACCGCCCAACATCAGGATACGACGGATGAAGTCTTCGGCGTGAGTGGTTTCTTCTTCCATCTCGTGGTTCAAACGTTCGAACAGTTTGGTGTAACCCCATTCAGAGTACAGGCGAGAGTGGATAAAATATTGGTCGCGAGCAGCCAACTCACCAGACAATAATTCGTTCATGTAATCAATAACTGCTTGGTTGCCTTGCATAATTCTTTCTCTTTCTTTTAAAAGTTGATAATCACGAAATGAAGATTCGTGTGTTGTTATGGAATGAGGTAATTGTATGCACAAGTAGCACTTTTGACAAATTTTCTATTTAAAATACAAACAATTATCAAAAAATTTAACCCGTCTAAAAGGCCGTCTGAAAAATTAATCCCCTGTTTTTAATAACAATTTTTTGACATTGGTATTAAGAATCCATTGCATTATTCAAAAACATTTACATTCGTTAACCATAAATAAAAGCAAATAATCCGGCAAAATCAATCAAATTTAATTATGAATTATTCTCAACTGCTTTTGCCTGATTTTTTTGAATCACCCATTCTGTCATCACTTGCGAATCGTGCTATAATTGCCAGTTATCTTTTTTTTAAGCAACCAGCTAAACCTTATAAATTATCATGAAACAAATCCGCAATATTGCCATCATCGCCCACGTCGACCATGGCAAAACCACATTAGTTGACCAATTGCTGCGCCAGTCCGGTACATTCCGTTCCAACCAGCAAGTCGAAGAACGCGTCATGGACAGCAACGATCTTGAAAAAGAACGCGGCATTACCATTCTCGCTAAAAATACCGCCATCGAATACGAAGGCTACCATATCAACATCGTAGATACCCCGGGACACGCCGATTTTGGTGGCGAAGTGGAACGTGTATTGGGCATGGTTGACTGCGTCGTACTGTTGGTTGACGCACAAGAAGGCCCTATGCCGCAAACCCGTTTCGTGACCAAAAAAGCCTTGGCTTTGGGTCTGAAACCGATCGTCGTCATCAATAAAATCGACAAACCGTCTGCCCGTCCAAGCTGGGTTATCGACCAAACATTCGAATTGTTCGACAACCTGGGCGCAACCGACGAACAATTGGACTTCCCTATCGTCTATGCTTCCGGCCTGTCCGGCTTTGCCAAATTGGAAGAAACCGACGAGAGCAACGATATGCGTCCTCTGTTTGAGACCATCTTAAAACATACGCCTGCACCAAGCGGCAGCGCGGACGAAACGTTGCAACTGCAAATTTCCCAACTGGACTATGACAACTACACCGGCCGCCTCGGTATCGGCCGCATCCTGAACGGCCGCATCAAACCCGGCCAAGTCGTTGCCGTTATGAATCATGAAGAACAAGTTGCCCAAGGCCGTATCAACCAACTATTGGGTTTCCAAGGCTTGGAACGCGTACCTTTGGAAGAAGCTGAAGCCGGTGACATCGTGATTATTTCCGGCATTGAAGACATCGGTATCGGCGTAACCATTACCGACAAAGACAATCCCAAAGGCTTGCCGATGTTGAGCGTGGACGAGCCGACCCTGACCATGGACTTTATGGTCAACACTTCTCCTTTGGCCGGTACTGAAGGCAAATTCGTGACTTCGCGCCAAATCCGCGACCGCCTGCAAAAAGAATTGCTGACCAACGTTGCCCTGCGTGTTGAAGATACTGCCGACGCTGATGTATTCCGCGTGTCTGGCCGCGGCGAATTGCACCTGACCATTCTGTTGGAAAACATGCGCCGCGAAGGCTTTGAATTGGCAGTCGGCAAACCGCGCGTGGTATTCCGTGAAATTGACGGTCAAAAATGCGAGCCTTACGAAAACCTGACTGTGGATGTGCCGGATGAAAACCAAGGCGCGGTCATGGAAGAACTCGGCCGCCGCCGTGGCGAATTGACCAATATGGAAAGCGACGGTAACGGTCGTACACGTTTGGAATACCATATTCCTGCACGCGGCCTGATCGGTTTCCAAGGTGAATTTATGACCTTGACCCGCGGTACCGGCTTGATGAGCCACGTTTTTGACGACTATGCTCCGGTTAAACCTGATATGCCCGGCCGACACAACGGCGTACTGGTTTCTCAAGAGCAAGGTGAAGCTGTTGCTTACGCCCTGTGGAACTTGGAAGACCGCGGCCGTATGTTCGTTTCTCCAAACGATAAAGTCTACGAAGGCATGATTATCGGTATCCACAGCCGTGATAACGACTTGGTGGTAAACCCTCTGAAAGGCAAAAAACTGACCAACGTCCGTGCCAGCGGTACAGATGAAGCCGTGCGCCTGACTACGCCGATCAAATTGACTTTGGAAGGTGCAGTTGAGTTCATCGACGATGACGAACTGGTTGAAATCACGCCACAATCCATCCGCCTGCGTAAACGCTACCTGAGCGAATTGGAACGTCGCCGTCATTTCAAAAAACTGGACTAATCCCGTCTGATTGACGCATTTTAAAATTAAGGCCATCTGAAAAGTGTTTTAGAAATCCTAGATTTCATTTTTACACTTTCAGACGGCCTTTTATCATCTGTTCAAATAAAATAAATCGGCATTTCTTCCGCTTGTACTGCTGCTTCATCAGCGCGATCACTTTTACGATATTGCCCCGGCGATATCCCATATTGCTTTTTAAATGCCTTGCCAAAATGCGTTTCCGATTGAAAACCGACCGAGAGCGCAACCGATAAAACCGAATCTGCCGTCTGTTTCAACAATAATGCCCCCTGCTGTAAGCGGATACTGTTTACAAAGGCATGCGGGCTTGTTCCCGTCTGCTGCTTAAATACACGCATTAACTGGGCGCGAGACAAGTTGGCAATCGCGGTCATTTTCTCGATATTCCATTCCTCTTCCGGCTTATCCACTACTGCCTGAAGCAAATTCCGCAGGCGTTTGTCCTGCCAACCATTCAGCAAACCGCTTAATTGCGCTTCCCCATTTTTCTCCAGGCTGGCTCGAAGTAGAAATACCAGCAACACCGAAGCCAATGCATTCACAACCGCTACCGAGCCGGACAAAGCCTGACCGCTCTCATACTGCAACAATGCCACCAAATACTGTAAAGAAGGATGGTTGATATTCAGCAAAACTGTGTCAGGCAGCCCCACCATAATATCTGCCTGCGCTTCATATTCAAACCGCGCGCAGAAAAGATGCAAAGCCGCATCGCCTCCTGCATGACTCTGCTTGACTTTAAATGCGCCTTTTTCACTCGTCAGCACGTTGACGCCGAGATTTTCACAACTGCTATCGCTGCTCAAAGTATGCCCTACACTACGCGGGAAAAAAATGACATCCCCCGCACTCAGCAGCCTTGCCTCTTGCTCCCCATCAATTCGGATATAACCCGAACCGGCAGTTACGATATGCACCAAACCATGCGCACGCTTTGGCTCATGCCGCACATACCACTCCCCCCGAAAAAGACATTGAACATCCACGCTGCCTTTTACCTGCGCCAATTCGACCAGCCTATCCAAAATATCCATAGTGTTTTTTACCAATAAATGAGATGTTTTGACGATTTTATTCTTCCAATTATTGCAATAATACACACACCAAACACAAACGGATAGGATTTTTTATCTTATCCACTCACATTAAGAAAGGACATATCATGTTTAAAGACTGGCCTGAACATACCGCCTTGGTAAAAAAAGCATTCGGCGAACTGGGTAAAAACCATCCTAAAATGCTGCAAGCCTACGGCGCACTGGATCAAGCAGCCGCTGCCGAAGCACTGGATGCCAAAACACGCGAACTGATCGCCATTGCCGTTGCCATTACCACGCGTTGCGAAAGCTGCATCAGCGTGCATGCAGCCGCCGCAGCCAAAGCTGGGGCAACCGAAAGTGAAATCGCCGGCGCATTGGCCACTGCTATCGCCCTGAATGCGGGTGCCGCTTATACATACGCTTTACGCGCTTTGGAAGCAGTAGAAACCCAACGCTAATCGGTTTGTAAAATCAGGCCGTCTGAAAGCCGACTCCCCTTTCAGACGGCCTGATGAAATGCTAAACTGATAAAGTTATCATATTGTTTTCTGTCTAATAGGAGATTGAACCATGAAGAAACTGCTGACCGCCGTACTTTTTGCCGCCGCTATTGCCACTCCTTTGGCCGCTTCCGCAGCCTCTATGCCTAAAGTTGAAAAAAGCGCGGCACAACCTGCAAAAGCAAAAGGCGTTTGGATTGATGTCCGCTCTGCCGAAGAATTTAAAGAAGGCCATTTGCAAGGTGCGCTCAATATTCCGCATGACCAAATCGTTGACCGCATCAAATCCGTCAGCCCGGATAAAAACGCACCGGTAAACCTCTACTGCCGCAGCGGCCGCCGAGCAGAAGCTGCGCTGACTGAGCTGAAAAAAGCCGGCTACACCAACGTAACCAACCATGGCGGTTATGAAGATTTGGTGAAAAAAGGTTTGAAATAAATCTAGTTGATTTTAAAAAGGCCGTCTGAAACTTTTCAGACGGCCTTTATTGCCATTACAGACAGCAACTTCCAAATCTCAAACGTTTGCTGAGACCGGTTTCATGAATCAATTGTTTGATAACCAAAATATTGGTGTTATCGGCCAACGCGCGAATGCTGTGTGCTTCCATCGGCTCAAGACGGATAACTTGTAAGCCTTCGGTTTGCAAAACTTCGTCCACCGTTTTGATTTCGGCTTTGCCGTTTAAAACCAAAAGCAAAATAATCGCATCTGCCTCATATGCCGGAATTTCATTATTTTTCTGCAGTGAAAGCTGAACAATCTCCTGATTGCCGTCTGAAGCAATCACGCCGCCCAATAAAGCTTTGGGGTCTAATTCATAATGTTTCATTATTATCCTTTCCGCCCAAACGTTGCCGATTCATGGACAATCGCTCAAGCAAACCAGTACAATACCGCCCATCTTACCGATAGACACAATATTGTCACATGAACATATTAATCTCAAACGACGATGGTTATCTTGCGCCCGGTTTGGCAGTTTTGGCAAGAGTATGTGCAGAATTTGCCAATGTCAGGGTAGTTGCGCCCGAACGCGATCGCAGCGGCGTCAGCAATTCCCTGACTTTAGACCGTCCTTTACAACTGAAACAGGCGGAAAACGGGTTTTACTATGTTAACGGCACACCCACCGACTGCATTCATGTCGGTCAGCATGCCCTTGCCGACTTCAAACCCGACTTAGTCTTATCCGGCATTAACAACGGGGCAAACATGGGTGATGATACGCTTTATTCCGGTACGGTTGCTGCCGCAACGGAAGCTTATCTGATGGGCATTCCCGCTATTGCCTTTTCGCTTGCCGATTCCAGCAGCCGTTATTGGGAAACTGCAGAAAAAGCCGCTTGGATACTGCTTTCCTACTTTCTCAAACGCCCTATTTCCAAACCCATCTTATGGAACATCAATATCCCTGCCGTCGCACCTGAGGATATCCAAGGCATAAAAATTACACGGCTCGGCCGTCGTCATCATGAACAAAGCATTGTTCCCATGTATAATCCACGTGGCGAACAAATTTATTGGATTGGGCCGGTCGGCGATGTTTCTGACAGCGAAGAAGGTACCGACTTTGGCGAATGCGCGTCCGGCTTCATCACGATTACCCCCCTGCAAGTCGATTTGACTGCCTACGGACAAATGGAGCAAACCGCTTCCTTTTGGTCAGAAATCCCTGCGCCTTAACAGTCCCTAACAGCCGAACACTTGAGAAACAAGCATATTTTTATTATGATATGCCCCGACGAGAACAATTACCCGAATACGAAAGTCATTAACATGTTGAAAAAAAGTGTATCTTATGCCGGATCGGCAGCTTTGGTTTTATTACTTGCAGCCTGTGCCAGCCAACAACCGGCTCCTGTAGTCGTCGGCACACAAAGCGGTGGTTCAACAACAAGCTCTACCGCTGACAATCCTTACGGTGCAGCGCCTTACAATACCAACACTAGCCCTGCGGCAGATGCGCCATACACTCCGCCGGCAAGTACACCTGCGCCAACGTACAACAGCGGCAGCACCGGCACTTACACGCCTTCTTATGCGCCTGTCGATATTAATGCAGCGACACATACCGTCGTTCGCGGTGATACCGTTTACAACATCTCCAAACGCTACAACATTACCCAAGACAATCTGCGTGCATGGAATAACCTGGCCGACAACACCATCAGCGTTGGTCAAACCCTGCGCGTGAAACCTGAAGGCTACGTTGCACCTGCAGCTTCTGCAAGCAAACCTTCTACTCCAACAACTACAACCACTGCTCCCACTTCAAGCACTCCTGCCAATACACCGACCGTATCTACCGGCAGCAGCCGCAACGTCAGCGGCATCACATGGCAACGTCCGACTACCGGTAACGTTATTGCCAACTTCGGCGGCAGCAACAAAGGCGTGGATATCGCCGGTACGCAAGGCCAGCCTGTTGTTGCAGCGGCAGACGGTAAAGTCGTTTACGCAGGCTCAGGCTTGCGCGGTTACGGCAACTTGGTCATCATCCAACACAACTCCTCATTCTTGAGCGCATACGGCCACAACCAACGCCTGCTGGTTAATGAAAACCAAACCGTGAAACGCGGTCAAACCATTGCGCACATGGGTAATACCGATGCATCCCGCACTCAGTTGCACTTTGAAATCCGTCAAAACGGCAAACCGGTCAATCCGGCAAATTATGTTGCCTTCTAAGCTGATTCAAGCAACCTAATTTCAATTCAATCCCTGCCTAAATGTCATTTAGGTAGGGATTGTTTGTACCGGTTTCCCATGAAATTTCATCTTCCTCTTCTTTATACCCTGCTATTGGGCGGTTGCGCCGCGTTTTTGCCGTCATTGGACGAACGCACCCAAAGCAGTTATCTTGACATCCCTTCAACGCCGCGACTGGACAGCGCCTTAGGTATTCCTTCTACTCCCTCCAAGGCCGATATTTCCCATATCTATCTGCTGAACGATGCCCATGAAGCCTTTGTCGCCCGTGCCGCCCTGATTGAATCCGCCGACCATACCCTCGATTTGCAATACTATATCTGGCACAACGACATCTCCGGCAAGCTTCTGTTCAACCTAATTCATCGCGCGGCCGAACGCGGCGTCCGTGTGCGTTTGCTTCTGGACGATAACAACACCAACGGCATGGATGATCTCCTACTGGCACTCGACAATCATCCCAATATCGAAGTACGTCTGTTTAATCCCTTTATTTTCAGAAAATGGCGTGCACTCGGCTACGTTGCCGACTTTCCGCGACTTAACCGCCGAATGCACAACAAATCGTTTACCGCCGACAACCGTGCCACCATTTTGGGCGGACGCAATATCGGCGACGAATATTTTAAGGTTAACGACGATACCATCTTTGCCGACCTCGACATCCTCGCCACAGGCCGCGTCGTAACCGAAGTTTCCCAAGACTTCGACCGCTATTGGGCAAGCCATTCCGCCTACAATGCGACCAGCATCATCAAACGGGGAAACCTGCAAAAAGGATTGGCAGAGCTCGATTATACCGACCAAGATAAAAACCAAACGCTCATCCGCTACCGTCAAAGCATCGAACACTCCAACCTCTATCAAAAAATGCAGAGCAACCTTATGGAATGGCAAAGCGTCAGCACACGCTTGATCAGCGACGACCCGGCCAAAGGCTTAGACCGTGACCGGCATAAACCGCCTATTTCCGAACGCCTGCAAGATGCCCTCAAGCAACCCGAAAAAAGCGTTTACCTTGTCTCGCCCTATTTTGTACCCACAAAATCGGGCGTTAAGGCCATAGAAAAGCTGATTCACAACGGCGTAGACGTTACCGTCCTGACCAACTCCCTCCAGGCGACCGACGTTGCCGCCGTCCATTCCGGCTACGTCAAATACCGCAAGCCCTTGCTTAAAGCCGGTGTCAAACTTTACGAGCTCCAGCCAAACCACGCCGTTCCGACCTCCAAAGACCGCGGCTTGACCGGTAGCTCCGCCACCAGCTTGCATGCCAAAACATTCATCGTGGACGAGAAACGAATTTTCATCGGCTCATTCAACCTCGACCCACGCTCCGCACGGCTCAATACCGAAATGGGTGTCGTCATCGAAAGCCCCGAAATCGCAGGCCAAATGCAGCGAACCCTCGTTACGACCACCCCAAACTACGCCTATCAGGTAACGCTTGGCAATTACAATAAACTATACTGGTATGACCCAAGCGAAAAACGAACTTACGCACAAGAACCAGAAGCCAAATTCTGGAAACGGGTTACTTCAAAAATCCTGTCCATCCTGCCCATAGAAGGATTATTATAGAGGCCGTCTGAAAACATAAATCATGCGGCCGGAGGAATTCATCATGTCTCGACTCATCTGCAAAACCCTATTTGTTTGTACCGCCTGCCTATTGTTGGCCTCTTGCGGCACCACCGGCAAACACAAATCCCACAAGCCGCAAACAACCGCCAGAAAAGTCCAACCCGTCCGTATTTCCCATATCGACCGCACCCAAGGTTCGCAGGAATTGATGCTTCACAGCCTAGGCCTGATCGGCACGCCCTACAAATGGGGCGGCAGCACCACAGCCACAGGCTTTGACTGCAGCGGCATGATCCAATTCGTCTATAAAAACGCCCTCAACGTCAATCTGCCACGCACCGCGCGCGATATGGCCGCAGCCAGCCGTAAAATTTCCGACAGCAAATTAAAAGCCGGCGATCTGGTCTTTTTCAATACCGGCGGCGCACACAAATATTCCCATGTCGGCCTCTACATCGGCAACGGCGAATTCATCCACGCCCCCAGCAGCGGCAAAACCATCAAAACCGAAAAACTTTCCACCCCGTTTTACGCCAAAAACTATTTAGGCGCACATACTTTTTTTACTGAATAAATCAAGGCCGTCTGAAAGGTATCGCCACATCATCGATACCTTTCAATCTATTGCTGATGAATGAAGCTTGGTTACAAGATAGGCCTGTGCAAAAATTTGCCCATAACAAAACACCATCAAGGAAATATCATGCACACAGAATCCGTTCTAACCCTCCTCAAAACCCTGCAAAACCAAATCTGCGCCGCGCTGGAGCAAGAAGATGGCGAAGCCAAATTTGTGCATGAAGCATGGACGGGGAAACTGGGCATCGGCGAAACCCGCGTATTGAAAAACGGCGCAGTATTCGAGCAGGCCGGTGTGAATTTTTCGCATGTAAAGGGAACAAAAATGCCGGCTTCTGCCACGGCCCATCGTTCTGAATTGGCAGGCGCGGCGTTTGAAGCCATGGGTGTGTCGCTGGTCATCCATCCGAAAAATCCTTATGTCCCGACCAGCCATGCCAATGTGCGCTTTTTTATTGCCTATCCTGAAAATGCCGAGCCTGTGTGGTGGTTTGGCGGCGGCTTTGATTTGACGCCGTTTTATCCTTTTGAAGAAGATATTGTGCATTGGCACACAGTGGCTCGGGACGTATGCGCGCCATTTGGCGAATCGGTTTATCCTGAATTCAAACAATGGTGTGACGAATATTTCTATTTGAAACACCGTAACGAAACACGCGGCGTGGGCGGCCTGTTTTTTGACGATTTAAACCGCTGGGATTTCGATACCTGCTTGAATTTTATCAAGGCAGTCGGGGAAGGCTATATCGCAGCGTATCTGCCGATTGTGGCCAAACGTAAAAACACGCCTTATGGGGAACGTGAACGCAATTTCCAACTCTACCGTCGCGGACGCTATGTCGAATTTAACTTGGTTTGGGACAGAGGCACGCTGTTCGGCCTGCAAAGCGGCGGACGCACGGAAAGCATTTTGATGTCCATGCCGCCTTTGGTACGCTTCGAGTATCAATATGTGCCGGAAGAAGGTTCACCCGAAGCACGCCTCAATCAATTCCTCATACCGCGCAACTGGCTGGAAGAAGCTGGCAGATAGTTTTACCTATCAAAGGCCGTCTGAAAAGCGATTCTCACTGGTTGAGACTACCTTTTCAGACGGCCTTTGCTTCAATTGCTTTGAATTTGCATACCTTTGCCTATTGCGCTGTTTCATCTCTATAGAGTTTTTGAGACAATGCGCCCATATAAAAATCACCTCACAAACCACACTAAAAAGGAATAATCGGTGAAACGCATTTTCTTATTTATCGCAACCAATATCGCAGTTTTGGTTGTCATCCGTGTTATTTTGGCCATCTTGGGCATCAACAGCACCGACCAAGTCGGCAGCCTACTGGCTTATTCCGCAGTCGTCGGCTTCAGCGGCTCGATTGTCTCCCTGCTGATGTCGAAAACCATCGCCAAACATTCGGTCGGCGCCGTCGTCATCGACCAGCCCCAAAGCGAAGAAGAAGCGTGGCTGTTGGCAACTGTTGAAGCGCAAGCCCGCCAATGGAATCTGAAAACGCCCGAAGTAGCCATTTACAACTCCCCAGAGCCTAATGCCTTTGCAACCGGCGCAACCAAAAACAGCTCGCTCGTCGCTGTCAGCACCGGCCTGCTCGACCACATGACCCGCGATGAAGTTGAAGCCGTTTTGGCTCATGAAATGGCGCACGTCGGCAACGGCGATATGGTAACGCTGACGCTGATTCAAGGTATTGTGAATACTTTTGTCGTCTTCTTGGCGCGTATCGTTTCCAGCATGGTGGCGCGCAATAATGACGGCAGCACTTCGCAAGGTACATATTTCATGGTCAGCATGGTATTGCAGATCGTATTCGGCTTCCTCGCTAGCATCATTGTGATGTGGTTCAGCCGCCAACGCGAATACCGCGCCGATGCGGGCGCTGCAAAACTGGTGGGCGCGCCGAAAATGATTGCCGCCCTGCAACGCTTGAAAGGCAACCCCAGCGATTTGCCGCAAACCATGACGGCAATGGGCATTGCCAGTGAAGCCAAAGATTCTTGGTTCAGCACCCATCCTTCTTTGGATAACCGCATCAACCGTTTGAAAAACCGCTAATCGAAAACATCAAGGCCGTCTGAAACATCTATTTCAGACGGCCTCTTTTTATTTCTTCATCAAAGCCCGTTTGATGATAATCATCCAGTCTTTTTTATCCAACAGCGGCCGCTGGTTAAACACGTCATATTTGCAACCGTCCAGCTTCTGCAAAATCAACTGGCCGCCGACAATAATCATGCGCAGCTCAAAACCGATTCGTCCTTTGAGGGTTTTGCCCAACGGCGAGCCTGCCTTCAGCATTTGAAAGGCACGTTGGCACTCGTGCGCCATCAATCGTTGAAAAGCAAAGTCGGCTTTGCCGGCCGCAATCTGTTCTTCGCTGACTTTGAACTTCTGCAAATCTTCCTGAGGAATGTACACGCGCCCTTTCTGCCAATCTACCGCCACGTCCTGCCAGAAATTAATCAGCTGCAAGGCAGTGCAAATGCCGTCGCTTTGCGCCATGCTTACTTCATCGGTTTGCCCGTACAAATGCAGCATAATACGTCCCACCGGATTGGCGGACAAACGGCAATAGGCAATCAATTCGCCAAAGTTTTCATAACGGGTTTTGACCACATCCTGACTGAACGCCGCCAGCAAATCGTAAAACGGCTGTAGCGGCAATTGAAACGGCTCAATCGCTTCGTTGTACAAACACTGCATTAAACCCGTTTGCGGTTTCCCACCTTGTGCAATGCGGTCTAACTCTGCCTTCAGTTCGTCCAGTTGGCGCAGGCGTTCGGCTGCTTCGGCATTACCTTCGTCGGCAATATCGTCCGCCGTCCGTGCAAAAGCGTAAACGGCGTGAACCGGCTTGCGCAAACGGCGCGGCAGCACAATGGAGCCGACAGGGAAGTTTTCGTAATGATTGACTGACATGGAAAATCCGAAAATTTAAAATAAAGTGTTTTTGCTGACAGATCGTCTGAAATTCAGACGGCCTTACGTTTGGCCGCAAAGAAATCCTGCAATACGCTTTGGCATTCTTCTGCCAATATGCCGCCCAAAATTGCGGTATGCTTGTTCAGACGTTTGTCGGCAAATAAATCGACCACGCTGCCTGCCGCACCGGTTTTGGCTTCGGCCGCACCATAAATCACGCGCCCGACCCGTGCCTGTATCAAGGCAGATGCGCACATAGAGCAAGGCTCTAAGGTGATGTACACGTCGCAGTCTTCCAAGCGGTAGTTTTGCAAGGCCTTACCTGCGGTGGCAAGCGCGTTGATTTCGGCATGGTGGCTGACATTGTGGTCGACAATGCAGGTATTGTGTGCCGCTGCGATTACCTTGCCTTGATATACGATGACCGCGCCAACGGGCACTTCGCCCAATACCGCCGATTGTCTGGCCTGTTCTATCGCCAGCCGCATAAAGGCTTCCATATCGTTTTGCGAAGGGAAAACGGCAACAGGCGGATGGTTTTTCAAGGCCTCGCCCAGCTCCGTCTTTCTCTCCTCGGAAATATGCCGGACATCTACTCCTGAAACCAACGCAGCCAGTTGCCATAAGGTGCTTTTGGTTACGGTCAAACCCGACGCTTTCAGCAATAGAAATCCGCGGACTGCGCCGATTTTTTGCAAATCTTCCAGTGTGTAAATACCTAATTCTTTTAATGCGGCCAACGTCTTAGGCGCAAGTGGTGGCGTGGTCAGCATGGATTATTCCTGAAAATGCCGACGCGCCAAGGCTAAGGCCGTCTGAACATAATCGTTTTCTGCGTAAGGATCTAACGTGTGCGCCAAAGGAATTTTTCGCAACCAGGTCAACTGGCGTTTGGCAAGCTGGCGCGTGGCGACAATGCCTTTTTCGACAAAGGTTCCATAATCGGTTTCGCCCTCGAGATAATCCCAAGCCTGACGGTAGCCCACGCAGCGCATAGACGGCATATCGGCATGCAGTTGCGGATAATCACGGCGTAAGGCATGCATTTCATCGAGGAAACCGTGTTCCAACATACTCAAAAAGCGTTTTTCGATTTGGCGGTGTAACAAATGGCGGTCTTCGGGGATAAGGGCGACTGTGCATAAATCCAATAAAGGCGCGGCCTGCTTCTGCTCTGTGAAATGTTCGCTCAAAGGCTTGCCGGTCAGAAGATAGACTTCCAAAGCGCGTTCAATACGCTGGCTGTCATTGGCTTTCAGACGGCCTGCCGTAATCGGGTCAACTTCCTGCAAACGGCGATACAGGCCTGCCAAACCGTGTTCGTTCTTTTCCTCCTGAAGCTGTGCGCGCACCGCCGCATCCGCGCAGGGCAAATCGTTCAAACCTTCCGTCAGCGCGTGGAAATACATCATCGTGCCGCCGACAATCAGCGGATAGCGACCGCGCGCATGTATTTCGTTCACCAAGCGCACGCAGTCGCCGACAAAATCCGCCGCGCTGTAACTTTCCAGCGGCGAGATAATATCAATCAAATGATGCGGCACGGCGGCAAGCTCTTCGGCAGTCGGCTTGGCCGTACCGATGTCCATGCCGCGATACACCAGTGCGGAATCCAAACTGATGATTTCCACCGGCAACGATTGGGCAATATTTAAGGCCAGCGCGGTTTTACCGCCGGCGGTCGGGCCGAGTACGGCGAAGGCTTTGGGCGCGTTCATAAGAAAACGGAAAAATTAAAAATGCGATTATAGCAAACCCGGGCAGACCATATTTCAGGCCGTCTGAAACATTTGCTCTACATTATCAAAAGCGTTACACTTGCTGCGCCGTTTCAGACGGCCTTTTATATTGATTTTAAACCTGCTGCTGCCGTCATTGCGCCGGCAGTCAAGCCGTCAGCGACACTGCGCCGCTGTAAACACGAAAGAACACACTATGACCGTATCTCCCGTAGCCTTGCGCCGTCAAACCGAGCGCAAGCCGCATCCGACTGCGCGTTATTGGAAAAAATGCGATGTCGAGGCCTTGTTCGGGCTACCTTTCCTCGACCTCGTTTTCCAAGCCGCCGAAATCCACCGCCAAAACTTCAATCCGCGCGAAATCCAACTCTCCACCCTGCTCTCCATCAAAACCGGCGGCTGCCCCGAAGACTGCGCCTACTGCCCGCAATCGGCACACCACAATACCAATCTAGGCAAAGAGCAGATGATGGATGTGGACGAAATCGTCGAAAAAGCCAAAATTGCCCAATCGCGCGGCGCCAGCCGTTTCTGCATGGGCGCGGCATGGCGCGGCCCCAAACCTAAAGACGTGGCTGTCGTTTCCGAAATCATCAGCGCGGTGAAAGGCTTGGGCATGGAAGTGTGTGGCACCTTCGGCATGCTCGAAGACGGCATGGCTGAAGACTTCAAAAAAGCCGGTTTGGACTACTACAACCACAACCTCGACACCGACCCTGACCGCTACAACGACATCATCCACACCCGCAAACACGAAGACCGCATGGATACTTTGGGCAAAGTCCGCAATGCCGGTTTGAAAGTCTGCTGCGGCGGCATCGTCGGCATGAATGAAACCCGCGCCGAACGCGCCGGCCTGATTGCCAGCCTTGCCAACCTCGATCCGCAACCCGAAAGCGTGCCGATCAACCAGTTGGTCAAAGTGGAAGGCACGCCGCTGGCCGATGCCGAAGATTTGGACTGGACGGAATTTGTCCGTACCATCGCCGTCGCACGCATTACCATGCCACACAGTTACGTCCGCCTGTCCGCAGGCCGCAGCAATATGCCCGAATCCATGCAGGCCATGTGTTTCATGGCTGGCGCAAACTCGATTTTCTACGGCGACAAGCTACTGACTACGGGCAATCCGGACGAAGACGGCGACCGCCTGCTGATGGAAAAATTGAATTTGTATCCGCTGCGCTTTGAATTGGAAGAAGAATACAAAGCCGCGCAGGAGACGCCCAAAATCAAAGTTGATTATTAACCGCCATGGTAAAAGGCCGTCTGAAACTGTTTCAGACGGCCTTTTATCATGATTCAACATCAAAACCTTCAATCTTCCGTATCCATTCTTCCTTTTCCGCCTCGCTCAAAAACGAAGCGCGGAACGAATTGGCGCACAAGGTTTTGGTTTCTTCCGTACTCAAATCCAATGCCTCGGCAAGCGCTTCAAAATTTCGGTTCATATAGCCGCCGAAATACGCCGGATCATCGGAATTGACGGTTACCAACACGCCGCGTTGCAACATACGACGCAAATTGTGTTTTGCCATTTCAGGGAACACTTTTAATTTTAAATTGCTCAACGGGCAAACGGTCAACGGCATTTGCTCTTTAATCAAACGCGCCATCAACGCTTCGTCTTCTTCCGCCCGTACGCCATGATCGATACGGCGGACATGCAGCAAGTCCAAAGCCTCATAAACATATTCCGGCGGGCCTTCTTCTCCGGCATGCGCCACCGTCAACAAACCCTCCGCCCGCGCCTGCGCAAACACGCGCTCGAACTTGGACGGCGGATGCCCTAGTTCGCTTGAATCTAAGCCTACGCCGATGATGTGTTCTTTATAAGGCAAAGCCTGATACAGCGTTTCAAATGCGCTTTCTTCCGACAAATGCCGCAGGAAACACATAACCAAACGCGTACTTATGCCCCATTGCTGCCCGGCTTCACGGCAGGCGCGGACAATGCCGTTAATCACGGTTTCAAACGCCACGCCACGCGCAGTATGGGTTTGCGGATCGAAAAATATTTCCGTATGCACAACATTGTCTTCGCGGCAACGCTCAAGATACGCGCGGGTCAAATCGTAAAAATCCACCTCGTGCAACAATACGCCAGCACCGGCATAATAAATATCCAAAAACGACTGCAAATTGTGAAAATCATAAGCCTGCCGTACCGCATCGACATTTTCATAAGGAATCGCTATGTGGTTGCGCTTGGCGATTTCAAACATCAACTCCGGTTCGAACGTCCCTTCGATATGGACGTGCAGCTCGGCTTTGGGCAAGGCTTGGATAAATTGTTTGATATTCATATTTTCTCTGATTTTCGGTTTATATTTAATATTGAAGGCCGTCTGAAACTTTCAGACGGCCTTTGACCATTTATCTATTAAAAACCATTTTCCATCATGATTTCGCCGGGGATGCGGTTGCGGTGCATGGCATAGCCCAAATCCATCAGGGCTTGGAAAGTGTCTTTGACCATTGCCGGATTGCCGCAAACCATAAAGCGCGTATCGGCCTTGGTGAACTTGAAGCCGACTTTTTCTTCCAAGCCGCCATTCTTCAGCAATTCGGGAATCCGTTTACCGCTCAATGCGCCTTCCGTTTCTTCACGCGTGGTGACCGAAACAAAAGTGAATTTATGGAAATATTCTTCAATCAGCGGATGCTCTTTCAAATCGGCAAGGCGCTGGTTGAAAATCAACTCGTCGGCGTAAGAAACTGAATGCGCCAAAACCAAACGGTCGAAACGCTGCCAGATTTCAGGTTGCTCGATAATGGAGAGGAAAGGCGCAATACCGGAACCCGTGCAGAGCATGACCAAATCCTTACCGTCTGGGAATCGCTCGGGCAAGAGGAAACCGGTAGCCGTTTTATCCAGCAAAATGGTGTCGCCCTCTTTCATGGCTGCAAAACGCGCCGACATCGGGCCGCCTTCGATTAACACTGCGAAATACTCAAGCGTATCGGCGTATTCGGCAGACACGACAGAATACGCGCGCCAGATAAAGCCCTCGCCGTCACGGAAACCAAGGCGCGAGAACTGCCCTGCCGAAAAACGGTAGGACTCGGGACGGCTGATGGCAAAAGTCATCAGCTTGGGCGTATGGTGTTTGATCCACAAGACTTTTTCTTCGGTAAACTTGGCTTCTGGAGAAGCTGCCATAATAGGTTTCCTTGATATTCGGTATCAGTTTCAAATAGGGCTTATTATAAAGATTCAAAAGGCCGTCTGAAATATTTATTTTCAGACGGCCTTTAAGATTATTCACGGCGCAAACGGATACTGATGCCTTTTTGTTCCAAAATCAAATCGTTACCGTCAAAACGATAGTTCCACACGCTTTGTTTGCGCAAAAACGCATCTTCCAGCTTCATGTCTTCACACAGCATCATGCTTACCGCAATATGGCCAAAATCAATTTTGCCTGCTCCGATTACATTCGCTTGAAACATCATACCGTTGCAACCCATATTGCCATGAGCCTTAGGCATTTTGCTGAAATCCAAATAGGCGTTTTTATCCGCCAACTCTTTTTCGGAGAATTTATTGAAAGCGACAACACGCCATTTGGCGGCTAAAGTAGGTTGCGCCGTTTGTTGAGTTTGTACCTGCGCTTTAGAGGCTTGTTCAGGCTGAGATGCTGAAGGAGATGTACAAGCTGCCAAAACTACCATACTCATTAATGCACCGAATAATGTTTTCATATCTATTCCTTTGTTATTGCTAAAGGCCGTCTGAAAAACCATTCATCTTCAGACGACCGTTAAGCCTTATTTACAAAGTCGTATCCAATGCTTTGGAAATATCGTTCCAAATATCGTCCACATCTTCGATACCGACAGAGAAACGCAGCAGGCCGACTTTAATGCCCATTTCCATTTTCACATCATGCGGCACGCCGCTGTGGGATTGGGAATAGCAATGGTTGACCAGACTTTCCACGCCGCCGAGGCTAGAGGCCATTTTGACCAGTTTCATGTTTTTAATCACGCTATTGGCTGCTTCACGCGTGTCGTTTTTGAGATAAACCGTAACCACGCCGCCAATGCCTTTGGGCATTTGTGCTTGGGCGAGTTCGTAATGTTCGTGCGACGGCAGGCCGGGATAGAACACTTTTTCAATGGCAGGATGGGCTTCCAAACGGCGCGCGATTTCGAGTGCGTTTTGGCAATGGGCATTCATGCGCAAGACCAACGTTTTGATACCGCGCAAGACCAGCCAGCAGTCCATCGGACCTGCAATCGCGCCGGTATGCACCATCATGTCGTGCAAAGGCTGAGCCAGCTCTTTGGTTTTGGCAACGACTACGCCCATCAGTACGTCGGAATGGCCGCACAAATATTTGGTAGCGGAGTGGAACACAAAATCGCAACCCATATCCAACGGCTGTTGCAAATACGGCGTGGCAAAGGTGTTGTCGATGCCGACCAGCGCACCGGCCGCTTTGGCTTTTGCGGTAAGCGCTTTGATGTCTACCAAGCGCAAAAGCGGATTGGACGGCGTTTCCAGCCAAACCAGTTTGACATTGTGCGCTTTGAGCAGCTCGTCCAAATTATCCGGATTGCCCAAATCGGCAAAAACAACGTTCACACCCCATTTTTGATAAACATCGACCAATAAATCATAAGCGCCGCCGTAAATATCGGCAACGGCAACAATGGTATCACCCGGGCGCAGGAAAGTACGCCATACGGCATCAATCCCCGCCATACCGCTGGAAAAGGCAAAGCCGGCCGCACCATGCTCCAAATCGGCAACAGTATCTTCCAATACCTGACGGGTCGGGTTGCTCAGGCGCGAGTAGCGGTAAGGCACATTTTCGCCAATCTCATGCAACGCAAACATACTGTTTTGATAAATTGGCGGCATCAGCGCGCGGTTGTGTTCGTCGCAATCGTAGCTGGAATGAATGGCTTTCGTGGAGAATTTCATTTGGTCTATGCCTATATAGATGTGAATAATCGAAGATTTTATCACTATCTGAAAAATAGAAACAATCAATGCAGGCGGATAAAGCAAGTGATATAATCTCGCATTTGCAAATCGGCCGACACGAGCCGATTCCCTCCACACGCATCTCAACAATCCTATCATGAAGGACATACCACGCATGAACGCCATTGCAGACGTGCAATCCAGCCGCGATTTACGCAACCTGCCGATTAATCAGGTCGGCATCAAAGACCTGCGCTTTCCAATCTCCCTTAAAAGCAAAGAAGGCGAACAATCCACCGTCGCCCGCCTGACCATGACGGTTTTCCTGCCTGCCGACCAAAAAGGCACGCATATGTCGCGCTTTGTCGCCCTGATGGAAAAACAAACCGATGCTTTGGATTTTGATACGCTGCACAAGCTGACCGCCGATATGGTTGCCCTACTGGATTCCCATTCCGGCAAAATCAGCGTTTCCTTCCCGTTTTTCCGCAAGAAAAGTGCGCCTGTCTCCGGCATCCAATCGCTGCTCGACTATGATGTCACCCTGACCGGCGAAATCAAAAACGGTACATACAGCCACAATCTGAAAGTAATGGTTCCGGTTACTTCATTGTGTCCGTGTTCCAAAGAAATTTCCCAATACGGCGCGCACAACCAACGTTCGCATGTAACGGTCAGCCTGATTGCAAACACGGATGTAGGCATTGAAGAAATCATCGATTACGTCGAAGCGCAAGCAAGCTGCCAGCTCTACGGCTTGCTCAAACGCCCTGACGAGAAGTATGTAACGGAAAAAGCATACGAAAATCCGAAGTTTGTCGAAGATATGGTTCGCGATGTAGCCACCGCGCTGATTGCCGACAAACGCATTGAATCGTTTGTTGTCGAAAGCGAAAACTTCGAATCGATACACAACCATTCCGCTTACGCTTATATCGCTTATCCTTAAAAACTAAGCCTAAGAGAAGCAAAGGCCGTCTGAAAATTTCAGACGGCCTTTGGCATAGATTGAACGATAACATGAGACTATCGGTCATATATGGGCAACCCTATTTTGATATAATTCAAAAGCATTAGATTTCTCTCGCAATATTTAACATAAATTAAGCCGATTGTTTTTCCATCATTTATAATGACGGTTCCTCAACGGCATCTCCGTAGATACTATGAAAAAATTCCTTTATTTCCTCATTGCATTTTTAGGCTTGAGCAGCTTCGCATTTGCAGTAGATGCCAATGATTTGCTGCCTCCAGAGCAAGCCTTTGTACCTCAAGTCAATGTAACCGATCAAGGCATCAGCGTGCAGTTCAAAATCGCTGACGGCTACTATATGTACCAGTCCAAAATCGTTGCAGCGACCAATCCTGACAAAGTCTTGGACGAACCCAAATTCAGCAAAGGCGAAGAAAAAGAAGACGAATTCTTCGGCAAACAAACGGTTTACCACCATACCGCACAGGTTGACCTGCCTTACAAACAAGCCGCGCCGCAATACAAACTGACGCTGACTTATCAAGGCTGTGCCGAAGTGGGTGTGTGTTATCCACCTGTGGACACCGAGTTTGACGTAAAAGGCAACGGGATTTACCAGCCTCAAAGCGACGAGCCGGTTTCTGCCAAAGACCGCTTTTTGCAACCGTCCGCCTCTTCAGACGGCCAAATGCCCGCACAGCCCGCTACAAACAATCCCGACAGCAGCCGCTTCAAGCTCTCTTGGGATAATTTAAACGCCAACCTGTTGGCGTTTTTTGTCGCAGGTTTGGGCTTAAGCTTTACAGCCTGTATGTATCCGCTCCTGCCGATTGTTTCCAGCATTGTCGTGGGCGATAAAAAAGCCGGCAAAGGCCGCGCGTTCACCTTGTCTATGGTGTATGTACAAGGCTTGGCATTAACCTATACCTTGGTTGGCGTGATTGCCGGTTTGACAGGCGCGCTGTTGACCGTATGGCTGCAACAGCCGTGGGTTGTGCTTGCCGCCGCCGCGTTGATGGTGGTACTGGCACTGTCTATGTTCGGCCTATTCAATATCCAGCTGCCAAACTCTGTCCAATCCTATTTCCAAAACCAAAGCAACAAACTCTCAGGCGGCAAAATCATTTCCGTCTTCATCATGGGTATTTTATCCGCCCTGATTGTCGGCCCTTGCGTTGCGCCTCCGCTGGCATTTGCTTTAGGCTATATCGGTCAGACCGGCGATGCCGTATTGGGTGGCCTTGCACTTTATGCATTAGCACTCGGCACTGGCGTGCCGCTCATCATCATCGGCACATTCGGCGGCCATATCCTGCCTAAAGCAGGCGACTGGATGAACGGCATCAAATACGCATTCGGCTTCATTCTGCTGGCCGTTGCCGTATACCTTGCCACACCGCATCTGCCTTATTTCGCAGTAGTCGGCCTCTACACCTTGCTGATGATTGTTCCCGCCCTGATGCTTTTGGCGAAATCCGGCAAACAAAAAGGCCGTCTGAAAACGGTTGCCACCGTATTGGGCTTTTTACTGCTGATTGGCGGCTCATGGTTTGGCTGGCAAAGCTTCAATAAACAAACCACCGCCCTGCACCACTTCTTAACGCTGGTTCCGCCATCCAAAGCCGGACAAGAAACCGACCACGGTAAAATGTTTACCAATGTCGGCGAACTCAAAGCCGCTATGGATGCCGCCTTGAAAGCCGATCCAAGCAAGCCCGTGCTGATTGATTTCTACGCTGACTGGTGCGTATCCTGCAAAGAAATGGCCGCCTACACGCTCAACCAACCGCAGGTACACGAAGCAGTCGATATGCAGCGCTTCTTCCAAATCGACGTAACCGCCAACACTCCCGACCATCAGGCCTTACTGAAAGAATACGGCCTCTTCGGCCCTCCGGGCGTGTTTGTTGTCCGCGCCGACGGCAGTCATAGCGAAGCCTTATTAGGCTTTGTCAAACCCGATGCATTCATTGAATGGTATCGCAAAAACGAGAAATAGCCATCTATAAAAAGGCCGTCTGAAAACAGATTTTCAGACGGCCTTTTCTTATGTTTAAAAATTAAAATTCATCTTGAGCCCAACGCGTAGAACGCAAAATGCTGGAATCCACATCTTGAATATTGCGGTGACCGGTAAATGCCATGGAAATATCCATTTCTTTATACAGGATTTCCAGCGCACGGGTTACGCCTTCTTCACCATACGCACCCAAACCATACAGGAACGCCCGGCCTATCATCGTACCTTTCGCACCCAAAGCCCAAGCCTTCAAAATATCCTGACCGCTGCGGATACCGCTGTCCATCCAAACCTCGATGTCGCTGCCCACCGCGCTGACCACATCAGGCAAAGCCTTAATGGCAGACACAGTATCGTCAAGCTGACGGCCGCCATGATTGGAAACGACCAATGCGTCCGCGCCGCTTTTCGCTGCCTTTTCCGCATCTTCAGGCTCCATAATGCCTTTGATAATCAGCTTGCCGCCCCACAAATCTTTAATGCGTGCTACATCGTCCCAGCTCAGACGCGGGTCGAATTGTTCGGAAGTCCATGAAGACAGCGAAGACAAATCGCCCACGTTTTTCGCATGACCGACAATATTGCGGAAAGTGCGGCGTTCCGTATTCAGCATTTTCATGCACCATTCCGGTTTGGTCGCCAAATTGATCAAATTGGCGATGGTCGGTTTCGGCGGTGCAGACAGGCCGTTTTTAATGTCTTTGTGGCGCTGACCCAAAACCTGCAAATCGGCAGTCAATACCAAAGCCGAACAATTAGCATCCTTCGCACGCTTAATCAGGTTCTCCATAAACTCGCGGTCACGCATCACATAAAGCTGAAACCAAAACGGCGAGCTAGTGTTTTCAGCCACATCTTCAATCGAACAAATGGACATGGTTGAAAGCGTAAACGGAATACCGAATTTTTCCGCCGCCCGTGCCGCCAAGATTTCGCCGTCGGCATGCGCCATGCCCGTAAAACCGGTCGGTGCAATCGCCACCGGCATTTTCACATCCTGACCGATCATTTTAGTCTCAAGGCTGCGTCCTTCCATATCAACCAATACTTTTTGACGGAAACGGATGTCTTTAAAATCCGAAGTATTTTCACGATAAGTGGTTTCCGTCCAAGAGCCTGAGTCAATATAGTCATAAAACATACGCGGCATTTTACGTTTGGCAACAAGGCGCAAGTCTTCGATACAGGTTATTTTGCTTAAATCAGATTTCATGGTCGATTGCCTCTGTTAAGGTAAAGATGGATGGTCAAGGCCGTCTGAACATTTCAAACACCTCATTATTTTACTCCATCAAAACAACTAAATTTTAAGAATAATTTTGATAATCTATATTAATATCAATATTAAATCAAAACATTTTAACCCTGATAGTTGTAGGGTTGATAGCCTTTTTTCAGACGGCCTTAAATCCAAATTCCAGAAAAATAAAGAAAATATTTTCCGATTTAAAAATCAGCCAATGCCACCATTTAAACAAACAATCAAACCGAGCCTCCACATACTTGACTGAAACACTCAGATATTAGACAATTCCCCCCACTAATAAAAACGCCCCACACAGGCAACCACACCATGAGACTGACTACCAAAGGGCGATTTGCAGTAACCGCCATGATAGATTTGGCGATGAACGCGCAAACCGGCGCTGTCAAACTCAGTGCCATCAGCGAACGACAAAGCATATCGCTTTCCTACCTCGAACAATTATTCAGCAAACTGCGCCGTGCCGGATTGGTTGAAAGCCTACGCGGCCCCGGCGGAGGCTACATCCTTGCCGCTCCCGCCGAGCAAATCAATATTGCACAAATCATCTCCGCAGCCGAAGACCGACTGGATGCCACGCAGTGCGGCAGCAAAGCAAACTGCAACCACGGCGCCCCCTGCCTGACCCACGACCTTTGGGAAAACTTAAACAAAACCATCAATGATTACCTCAGCGGCGTTACGCTGCAAAGCATCATTGAACAAAAAAACTGCAGCGACAGCAGTCATGTCGTTACCTTTACACACATTCATTAAACCGACTTGCGGCAAAGACCGCAGGCAGATGACCAAACGAAAGAGCAAACCATGACCGTCAAAACCCCCGTATACCTCGACTACGCCGCCACCACTCCCGTCGACCGCCGCGTTGCCGAAAAAATGATTCCCTACCTGTCCGATATTTTCGGCAACCCAGCCTCCAACAGCCACAGCTTCGGCTGGGAAGCAGAAGAAGCCGTAGAAAAAGCACGTGCAGACATTGCAGCCCTGATTAACGCCGACTCTAAAGAAATCGTTTTCACCAGCGGCGCAACCGAGTCCAACAATCTCGCCATCAAAGGCGCGGCGCACTTCTACAAATCTAAAGGTAATCACCTCATCACCGTAAAAACCGAGCACAAAGCCGTACTCGACACCATGCGCGAACTCGAACGCCAAGGTTACGAAGTAACTTATCTGGACGTACAAGAAAACGGTTTGGTTGATTTAGACGTACTAAAAGCCGCCATCCGCGAAGACACCATCCTCGTTTCCGTAATGTGGGTAAACAACGAAATCGGCGTGGTTCAAGATATTCCTGCCATCGGCGAAATCTGCCGCGAACGCAAAATCATTTTCCACGTTGACGCAGCACAAGCATGCGGTAAAGTACCTGTCGACGTTGAAGCCGCCAAAGTTGATTTGCTGTCTATGTCCGGCCACAAAGTATACGGCCCTAAAGGCATCGGCGCCCTGTATGTACGCCGTAAACCACGCGTCCGCCTCGAAGCCCAAATGCACGGTGGCGGCCACGAACGTGGTTTCCGTTCCGGCACATTGCCGACCCATCAAATCGTCGGTATGGGCGAAGCCTTCCGCATTGCCAAAGAAGAATTGGCACAAGACACTGCGCACTACCTGAAACTGCGCGACATCTTCCTCAAAGGCATCGAAGGCATCGAAGAAGTCTATATCAACGGTGACCTCGAACACCGCGCTCCGAACAACCTGAACATCAGCTTCAACTTCGTCGAAGGCGAAAGCCTGATTATGGCAGTGAAAGAACTCGCCGTATCCAGCGGCTCCGCCTGTACTTCCGCAAGCCTTGAGCCAAGCTACGTTTTACGCGCACTCGGCCGCAACGACGAATTGGCACATTCCTCCCTGCGCATCACCTTCGGCCGCATGACCACCGAAGAAGAAGTCCAATTCGCAGCAGAACTGATTAAATCCAAAATCGGCAAACTGCGCGAACTGTCTCCGCTGTGGGAAATGTTTAAAGAAGGTATCGATTTGAACTCGATTGAATGGGCAGCGCATTAATCCGCATTTATAAAAGGCCGTCTGAAAATCAATAAAACTTTTCAGACGACCTATATATAGATCTCATTTGATCCCCTAGCACCACTAAGGCATAACTTTCAGATTAAAGACATAAACTATGGATGAACAAGAACTCGACCTCGACAATCTCGACAACCTGCTCGAAGATTTTGACGGTGTTACCGTAGAAGGCGGCGTTGATTCAGAGAATGATGACGGCTGCGAAGGTGGCGCATGCAAAATCTAAACTTCAGGCCGTCTGAATATTCGTAACAAACCATTTACACCATTAAAAACACAAAGGAAACCACATCATGGCATACAGCGATAAAGTAATCGACCACTACGAAAATCCCCGCAACGTTGGTACTTTCGACAAAAATGACGAATCTGTCGGTACCGGCATGGTCGGTGCACCGGCCTGCGGTGACGTAATGCGTCTGCAAATCAAAGTAAACGATGAGGGTATCATTGAAGATGCAAAATTCAAAACTTACGGCTGCGGCTCCGCCATTGCTTCTTCCAGTTTGATTACCGAGTGGGTCAAAGGCAAAAGTCTGGATGACGCGCTGGCAATCAAAAACAGCGAAATCGCCGAAGAATTAGAACTGCCCCCAGTGAAAATCCACTGCTCTATCTTGGCTGAGGATGCGGTAAAGGCAGCTGTTGCCGACTATCGCAAACGTCAGGAAAACAAATAATCTTGTTTGCCAGATACTTAGTTTGCAGACATTAATGTCTAAATCGGCTTGATAGGCACCAACTGCCATATAAATGCGCCAGTACCTGCAAAATCAAAGGAAGCAAAATGCCTTTTACCGATAAAGAAATCCAATCCCTACTTGCTGTCAAAGGCATAGGTAAAACCATATTGCAGCGTTTGCAGCAAATGGGTTTGGATGATGTTGCCAAGCTGGCGGCGGCAGATTTGGACGATGTTTTGGAACTAGGGGCAAAATTGACCGGCTCGACCTGTTGGAAAAACAGTCCGCAGGCAAAAGCTGCCATTACCGCCGCGATAGAGTGGGCAAAACAGCGTTTTCAGACGGCCTGATAATCAAGATGCCGTCTGAAATAAAAAAGCAGGCAAAACAGAAAATGATTGCGAAATGAGGAAAAAAGCATGATTACCATCACAGAAAACGCAGCCAAACACATCAATAACTACCTGACCAAACGCGGCAAAGGCTTAGGCGTGCGCTTGGGAGTGAAAACCAGCGGCTGCTCGGGCATGGCATACAACCTGGAATTTGTCGATGAAGTGAACGAGGATGACCTGATTTTTGAAGAACACGGCGCGCGCGTTTATATCGACCCGAAAAGTTTGGTTTATCTGGACGGCACGCAAGTCGATTACACCAAAGAAGGTTTGCAGGAAGGTTTCAAATTTGAAAATCCGAATGTCAAAGACTCTTGCGGCTGCGGCGAGAGCTTCCACGTTTAAAATATAAAAAATGGCGGGAAAGTATCAAAACCATCCCGCCATTTTTTGGCTTCTTGCCTATTATAGCTACCCTTGCCTTTTCTTTTTCGTTCTACTTTGTGTCGGAACAAATCAGATTTGACTAAGGCTTTTAAGGCATTGTCTCGTATTTTGCCTTTATTGTGTTGCACCTTACCGGTCATATTGTTTTCCTTTCGTATAAACAGTTTCCGGATTATATCGTAAAACAATCCTCTTCTTTAGATTTTTTCCTTTAATATCATGTCTCAATACTTTAACCTCTTCCAGCTTGAGCCATCTTTCAATATTGATACCGAAGCACTCGAACAGACCTATCGAGCTTTAGCTGCCCAATTTCATCCCGATAAATTTGCTTCTGCTTCAGCTTTTGAGCAGAAACAAGCCGTTATGATGTCTTCTACAATTAATGATGCCTACCGTACATTAAAAAGTCCTATTGATCGGGCTGCTTATCTCTTGAAAAGCCAAAATATCGATGCTGATGCACCTGAACACACTTCGTTTTCACCAGAATTCCTCATGCAGCAGATGGAATGGCGGGAAACATTGATGGATGCTCAAATGGAACAAAACCATGATGCCATCCGGGCACTGGATCAAGAAATCCAAGAAGTACAAAGCAACCTATATCAAGATTTGCAACAAGCATTTGAACAACAGGATTATGAATCAGCCACACAATGGGTGCGGCATGGGCGCTTTCTTAATAAACTTCGCAATGAGATTGCTTCAATCTTATAAAGTACATTGCTGTTACATTTACCTAAGTTTTATAGCAAATAATTTTATATGTAAAACAAAAACCGTATCAGATTTATCTGATACGGTTTTCTTATATTAACTACCTATTAGCGTTTTTTACCGGTAACAGTAGCAACAGCCAGGTTTTCGTTACGTTTCAGAGAAACGCTTTCAACACCTTCTGGCAATTTGATGTCTGACAAGTGCAGAATGTCGCCGGCAACTACTGATGCACAATCCAGCTCCAAGAAAGCAGGAATGTTTGCAGGCAAAGCAACTACTTCAACAGAAGTGTTCAACAGAGATACGCGACCACCTTGCAATTTAACAGCTTGAGAGTTTTCAGCGTTAACAATGTGCAGAGGAACACGGATGCGTACAGGTTGATCAGCTTTCACAGCTTGGAAGTCGATGTGTTGAACTTCGCGACGGAATGGGTGCATTTGGAAGTCACGCACGATAACGTCTTTAGTTTCACCGTTCAAAGACAGTTTAATCAAAGCAGTATGGAAAGATTCTTTTTCCAATGCGTAGAATACAGTTTTGTGGTCTACAGCGATAGCAACAGGCTCTTGACCTTCACCGTACAGGATGCCAGGGATTTGGCCTTCGCGACGCAGGCGGCGGCTCGCACCAGTGCCTTGGGCTTCGCGAACAGAGGCTTGAATTTCGTAAGTCATGTTTAATACTCCAATTTAGATAAAATCGTCGTCATCGGCCGCGACCAGCTTAAGACGACATCGGGTTATGGCAGCAACATGCCGCCAGTCATCACATCTTCATTGAAAAGATATGAGACGGATTCTTCATTGCTGATACGGCGTACCGTTTCAGCTAGCAAACCGGCAATGGTAACTTGACGGATGCGTTCACATTTTTTAGCTGCTTCAGACAATGGAATCGTATCTGTCACAACTACTTGGTCAATTTCGGAAGAAGCAATTCGATTCACTGCTTCGCCTGAGAATACTGCATGGCTGGCGTATGCCAGTACACGATCTGCACCGCGCTCTTTCAGGGCAACAGCCGCTTTACACAAGGTGTTTGCCGTATCGATCATATCATCTACGATCAAGCAAGTACGGCCTTGAATATCGCCAATGATGTTCATCACTTCAGCCACATTGGCTTTAGGACGACGCTTGTCGATAATAGCCAAATCAGCATTTAAAGATTTAGCAACAGCACGTGCACGTACAACACCACCGATATCAGGGCTGACAACAGTCAGGTTCTCAATGCGCTGTTGTTTAATATCGTTCAATAAAATCGGGGTAGCGTAAATATTATCTACCGGAATATCGAAGAAACCTTGAATTTGATCGGCATGCAAGTCAACAGTCAATACGCGATCGATACCTGCTGAGTACAACATATTTGCTACCAATTTAGCAGAAATCGGTACACGAACAGAGCGAGGACGACGATCTTGACGCGCATAACCAAAGTAAGGAATCGCGGCAGTAATACGACCGGCAGAAGCACGTTTAAGTGCATCAGCCATAGTCAAAATTTCCATCAGGTTGTCATTGGTTGGCGCGCAGGTAGGTTGCAAAATAAACACATCGCGACCACGCACATTTTCCAACAATTCAATGGCTACTTCGCCATCAGAGAATTTGGAAACAGTGGCTTCACCGAGTGAAATATCCAAATGTTTGACAACACGTTGCGCCAATTCCGGATTTGCATTACCGGTAAACACCATTAAACTGTCATAAGCAGCCATATCTTCACCTGATTCTAGATTTGATTTACGCGCAGAAAACATTACGCTTCCCTTCGCCCTATGTCTAAGACACTAATTACGCGATTATACGCGTAAAGACGGGTAAAAAAAAGTTTTTCAGCGTTATTTCGCTCTGAGCGTAAAAAAGCGTGTAAGAAAACTTACACGCTTTTATTTGGCTGGGGAGGAAGGATTCGAACCTTCGCATGCTGGAATCAAAATCCAGTGTCTTAACCGCTTGACGACTCCCCAACTTACTAAATCATATGAAATAGAGGATGAATATCTAATCCTTCCACACAATAAGCTTCATATGATTGAGAAACCTGTTGGTAAATTGTATGTGCTTCTTGATGAGATTCACTTGCTATAAACAAACAAGCCCCGGAACCAGTCATTAATGCATGACCATATTGGGATAACTCAACATAAGCCTTCCAAACTTCAGGATATTCCTGAAACACAACCGCCTGCATATCATTTTGAAACGGCTGTAACGATTGGAAAGTCGGCATTATGCTGGGTTTGGAATCCCGTGTCAAGCCTTCATGTGCAAAAATTTTAGCTGTTGCCACATGGGCGGAGGGCTTAACGATAACATACCATTGTTTAGGGACATCTATTTCAGCCAGCTTCTCGCCCACTCCTTTGGCAAAAGCACTTCTGCCAAAAATAAAAAAAGGAACATCCGCACCAAGACTTACGCCTAAATCAATCAGTTGCTGCCTGCTCAAGCCGCATTGCCACCATTGGTTTAAAACCATTAAAACTGTAGCCGCATCAGAGCTGCCGCCGCCCAATCCGCCTCCGGTAGGAATCACCTTATCCAACCAAATTTCGACGCCGTGCGCTACGCTTGCATATGGCAGCAATAATTTAGCCGCCCGATAAGTCAAGTCCTGTTCTGGCTCAAGCCCTTCGACCGGCGTATGCAGAATAATCTGCCCATCAGTACGCATTTTCAAATGAACGGTATCGTATAAGCCGATTAAACAAAAAATACTTTCCAAATTATGATAACCATCGCTCCTACGGCCGGTAATCCTCAAATCCAAATTTAATTTAGCCGGCGCAGGAAAGGCTTGAATTTCCTCTGAAACAGACATGGCATCCTCTATTTACGTGCTGCGCATCGGGTTTGTCCATTCTTATCCAAAGAGTGGGTTACTGTATCGAACACCAAGCGGATATTAAACTTGGCATTCTCAAGTTGAAGTGTTTTGGGCTGTCCTGAACTATTTAAAGTGCGCAATATTGTCCAGTCAAACTGCTCCAGACGGCCATCAGGCAGGATTTTGTATGGCGCATTGGCAACGCGTTTACCATCAGCCCAAATATGCAGATATTGAACCGGCAAAGCAAAGCCTAAAAGCTGTCTGCTCAATTCCTCAGCCGTTTCCGCCTGATAAACCTTACCCTTACTGTCTACTGCCAATACGCCTTCACTGTCTTGACACAGCTGGCCAACGGTATTACCCAGTGGTGTATTGACATCAATGGTTTGAACCGCATTCTGATAAGTCCAGTCGAAATTAGCATAAGAGCCTTTACCTTCCACTTTGATAGCCAATCGACCGTCTGCGCTAAAATCCTGCACCTGCTCTGCTGCTTGCCAACTATTTTGCTGAGGTAAGTTTGGCTGCGCACAAGCAGCTAAAAGCAATAAGGCTGCAACCGATGATAATTGTTTTAAATTCATGGATATTCCTTCATAGGCCGTCTGAAATCAAACGCTTTTTAGACGGCCTTTTGGTTTTATTTGTGTTTTTGAGTATGCGGTTTGCTGGACGTTACACCGAATTTGGACATTGTCTCTTTTAATACTCGGAGATTGCTTCCGCGTTTCAAACCGTCATTCCAGATTTCTTTGGCCTTGTCTTGGTCTCCAAGCGTCCATAGGACTTCGCCCAAATGCGCGGCGACTTCGGCTTCAGGTTCTTTTTCATAGGCATATTGGATATACGGCAAAGCCATTTGGGCATCGCCTTTAAGATAATAAGCCCAACCTACACTGTCATTAATTGCTGCGCTTTCCGGATCCATTTGATAGGCCGTCTGAACCATTTTGAAAGCCTCGTCCAAATCCTTGCCGTTGGACAGCAAGGTATAGCCCAAAGCATTCCAACCGTGCGGATTGTCCGGATACAGCTCTACCACACGGCGCAAATCGGCAATCGCCTTGCTTGGCTGATTCAGCTTCTCATAAACCATCGAACGCTGATACAGCACATTGGCAAGCAGCTCCGGAGAAGCTTGGGTTTTCAAGGATTTTTCGGTGGAACTTACCAAACTGTTCAAAGCGTTCAACGATTCTTGAAGATTGGTATTTTTAGACAATACGAACAAAGCCGTACTCAACAAATCCTTAGCTTCAAAATAACGTCCTCTTTGCTCGGGCATTTTTTGTGCGCGTTGTACCAAAGCCCAAGCCTCTTTATGATTGCCCTGTTTGGCTTCGATGGAAGCGGCCAAAATGGTTTTATCAAATGTATAAGCCGTAGCCGTTACCTTATCCAACCATTGTTTGGCTTTGGCCAATTCTTCAACATCATTATAAGAAACTGCACCAATCAACGCCGCACGGCTGCGCTGCTCTTCCGTACCGGCTTTATAAGCCTTTTCCAGATAGCTGTTTACCACAGAAATATTTTCCGTCTTGCTGGCTGACAATAAGGCGGCCTGAATATACAAATCAGGGTTAGGATTTTCTTCCAACAAAGTCTGTAAACGCTTAAAAGCCTTATCATTTTGGCCATGGGCGATCAAATTGGCGATGTCCAACTCCTGCCAAATCGGAGATAAGGTTTTGGTGTCTGTCTCTTTGAAAAAGCCGTCCAGAATATCAGGATGCCGTTGCGCCATCAGACGCAGGGTAACAAAAGTCGGCGGCAGAATTTCGTTGTCCAACTTGGCCAAGCGTTGCAATGCGGCAATGGCATGTTTCTTTTGACCGTCTTTTGCACTAAAAATTGCATCCGCAATCGCCGCTTCAGGGAAGTCTTTATAATTTAATGCCGTTTTATGCACCTGTTTGACCGCATCACTGGTCAGATTCGACTGTTGGGCTGCGGTTTGTGCCAAAAGCAGGAACACGCGCTTTTGCTCATCTTCACTACCGCCGGCAATCACCTTGTCCAATCCGCTCAAATTCTTATCGGCTTTGCCCAGCAGCAAATTGCGCAACCAAGTCATACGCTTTTGAGTTTCACCAGGCTCCGGCTCGATTTCGCGCCATTTTTGGTAAATGGCTTCAGCCTGTTCAAAGGCATTTAAAGAAACCGCCATCTCCAACGCGCGTTCGGCTACTTCGGGAGATTTGGTGCGATGCAACGTTAAAATATAAGTAAACAGCGCAGAAGCCGCATCACCCTTTTGCAAGGCAAGTTCTGAATTTAACAAAGTGAAAACCTGAGATGTACGGTTTTGTATACCCAACAGACGTATCCGCTCCTGCTCGCGCTCTTCGGGAGAAAAACGGTCGGCACGGCTTTTCTTTTTAATAATCTTAGCCGATTCAAAAACTGTATTTGAATCGCCGGGCGCAGCAAAAGTTTGTGTAACAAACAACATCATGACAGCCGTAGCTGCCACTCGAATACGGGATGGGGAAAACAACATAACTATCCTTTTTGAGAACCTGCCGGCATTTTCAGACGGCCTAAGCACTTGCAGAACAGACGCAAAGCTTTATTTATCATTCAGGCATAACTGTAACACACGCACCCTATTTTGTTGACACGGTAACCGTAAACCTTGTGTAATCCTCATCTCATAAAACAATCAGCGCCAAAAATGAATACTGACCACCTTACCCATTTCCTAACTCAAGCTTCACACTTCAGCAGCCGTATGCAAGCAGAGCGCAATCAATTAGTTACCGCCCAAACGGTCAAAGAAGCAGCCGTTTTGGTCGGCATCGCCTTGCATGAAGGAGCGTGGCAAATTTTACTGACCAAAAGGGCCGAGACCTTAAGGCAACACACTGGACAAATCGCCTTTGCCGGCGGCCGCAAAGATGCCCAAGACGACAGCCTAACGGCAACGGCGTTAAGAGAAGCTTATGAAGAAACTGCCATTCCGATTGCCGCATGGCAGACTTTTGCACCGCTACCCTTTTATGACACGCCTTCCGGCTACCGTGTTACGCCTGTTCCGGCAATTTGCACCCAGCCCATCAACCCAAAAGCAAATCCCGATGAAGTAGCAGAAATTTTTTATCTGCCTTTGGATTTCGCCTTAAACCTGCAAAACTACACATTCCGCCAGCTTCATCACAACAATCAAACCCTCGCCCTCCCTGCCCTGCTTTTCCAACGCTACGATATTTGGGGGTTGACCGCACTCATCCTATACGGACTGGCAGAACGTTATCAGCAATATTACCAAGCTTTTAAATAAGGCAAGGCCGTCTGAAAACCAATATTCAGACGGCCTTGTTTGATCAATCCTCTTTACGCAGCTTCTTCATAGCATTCGACAAATTCCCCAAACCATTTCATCTCATCGCGCAGGGCAACCACTTCGCCAATTACCATTAAAGCAGGACGCTCTGCTTCGGCAGCCAGCAAGCCCAAATCTTTCAGACGGCCTGTTCGCACGGTTTGATTGGGTAAAGTCCCATTGGAAATCACGGCAACAGGTGTAGAAGGCTGTCTGCCATAAGCCATCAGTTTTTCCGCAATTTCAGCCGCTTTAAGCGTACCCATATAGATTACCAGCGTTTGGCGGCTTAAAGCCAAAGTCTGCCAATCGGGCTGATTGCCCTCATGTTTGCTGTGGCCGGTTACAAATAAAGCACTTTGGGCACAATCGCGATGGGTCAACGGAATACCGGCATAAGCAGTAGCTCCAAGCGCAGCAGTAATGCCCGGCACAATGCGGTAGGTGATTCCAGCCTGATGCAGGGTTTGCACTTCCTCCCCGCCGCGCCCGAATACAAAAGGATCGCCGCCTTTCAACCTCACTACGCGCTCGCCTTTTTGAGCGTGTTCAACCAAAAGACGGTTGGTTTCTTCCTGCTGAACATGGTGCGCACCGGCGCGTTTGCCCACGCTGATTTTCACCGCATCTTTGCGTACCATCGCCAAAATCTCATCCGACACCAAAGCATCGTAAAACACGGTATCCGCAGCCTGAATCGCCTGCAAAGCATGTATGGTCAGCAAGCCCGGATCTCCCGGCCCTGCGCCCACCAAAACCACTTCGCCGCCAAACGGCGTTTCCCGGTTTAACTGCGTGATCAATTCACGCTCTGCCGCTTCGATATTGTTTTGAGCCGCAAAAATACTGAAACGGCTGTCGAACAACTTTTCCCAAAAATAACGGCGTCGTTCGACATGATGAATAGTCTGTTTAACCTTTTCGCGCCATTTACCGGCAATACGCGCCATCGTGCCCGTATGCAGCGGAATCAATGTTTCAATAATCTGCCGCCATTTACGCGCCAATACAGGCGCAGTACCGCCACTGGATATAGCTATCTTCAATGCCCCCCTATCCACCACGGCAGGCACGGTAAACGAACACAAGTCCGCCGTATCCACCGTATTGCACAATTTCGCCCGTCGTTCCGCCGCTTCAAAAACACGGCGGTTAAACAGGCCATTATCCGTCGCCGCAATAACGAAATACACCTCATCCAGCATGGCTTCTTCAAACAAGCCGCCCAGCCAAACTATTTTCCCTTCGTCCGCCCATTGCTGAAACTGCGGATTCAAAGTTTCCGCAACAACGCGCACGCGCGCTCCGGCAGATAACAGGCTTTCCGCCTTGCGTTCGGCAACCTTGCCCGCGCCTGCCAGTAAAACAGGACGGTTTCTCAAATCGGCAAACAAAGGATAATGGCTCATAGTCGTGCTCTTACTTTATCAATGATTGTCCGCCGATATTAAAGGCCGTCTGAAAAAATAGGAAAGAATGGTTTCTGATTTTCTTATGGTGTTTGGTTATATGCCTGCAAAAACCGTCTTTTGAATAACAAAACATTCAGACAGCATTTTTGAATTTCAATCACAAACCGAATTATTTTAGATATTTACTATCGAACGAGGAACTTATTTTCTGCTCTTCCTACTAAAAAGTCTTAACAATTATCCATATCAACAACTTAAGTGATATTAATTTGTTAAGGTAATTTCAAAATATAATATTTAGAAGCGAATATACAGCATGACAACTGAAGCAAAAACAGCCCCTTTGCCGACTATTCTCTTTAACAAGGCAGCCTATACCAACGGCGATGATGTTATTCTGAATATCTCCAATGAGACAGACAAAATCACCTCTGTTACCGTCAGCCATTTGGGTACGGAAATCCAAAAATTGGATCATCTGAACTCAACCACCGTCAAACTCTCTTCCGATATTTTTTCACCCAATTCAGGCTACGTCGTCAAAGTAGAAACCGTTGACAGCACCGGCAACCACACCAGCAAAACACTGGGATTGTCTGTCGAAGACGACTGGACCATTTTTCCCCGCTATGGCGTAGTGGCAGGGTCTAATGATAATTCGGCAGAACAAAACAACTCCATGACCAATGATCAGCTCGCAGGCTATCGAAACAATATCGAGCAGCTGGCACAAATGCACATCAACAATTATTTCTTCTATGATGTGTACGACACAACCTCCAATCCATTTCCAAACGTAAACAGCTTCAAGCAAGAATGGGCGACTTGGGCTGTCAGAAACGGCCAACCCAACCCTCCCCAAATCGATACCCTGCTGATTAAAAACCTCGTGAATAAAATTCACGAAAAAGGCGGCAGTGCCATGCTCTACAACATGCTTAACGCCGCCTCCAATGACGAACTCGATAACCCGGCCATCAAAGAAATTTTAAATAATGTCAAACTCTACAATGCCCAAGAGCATTCCAACTTCGGCAAAGCCGGTACAGAGACCAAAACATCCGTACAACAATTCGTCGATCCTGCCGACAAAAGCTGGCAAAACTATATCGTCAACACCATGATCAAAGCCCTGAAAACAGGCGGCTTTGACGGCTGGCAGGCCGACACCATGGGTGATAACCTCGTTTACAAAATACAAAACGGCCAAAAGACTGAAAACTTCAGAATGTCTGACGGTTATGACGATTTGTCAGCCGCGGCTGCGGAAAAGTTACACGATTACGGTCAAACTTATATAATCAACGACATCAGCACAGGCAGGGCCGATGTCTTATCCACCACCGGCATGGATGTTCCTTACTCAGAAATCTGGCCGCGCGATTTTAAAGATACAGCCGGAAATACCCATTATGAAAACCACAACTATGCCGAACTTAAACGCTTGGTAGGTCGTCTGTACGATTACAATCACGTTTCCCCGATTATTGCCGCCTATACTCAAAAAGATACCCAGCCAGAAGATCATTCTTCCGAACTCAATCCGGACAACGAATTGCTGGTCGATGCCGTTATCGCAGCGAGTGGCGGCTACCACATGACTGTTGCCGCATTAAACAACCTACCAGATAAAAATGCACATGGTTTTGGTATTTTGCAAGATTCATACTATCCCGCTCAAACGCTCAAAACCAACGAAATCCTGGCCAAATCAGAATTTAACTATCAACAATTCATTACCGCCTATGAGGAGCTGCTTCGCGGCGAAGGCTTGGTTGAACTCAAAGACAGTCATGCCTACATCGTAGCATCTGACGGCTATGACATGACTTCCACCTCAGGCGAAGGAGGCAAAGTTTATACATGGACAAAAGCCACCGCAGACGGCGGCCGAGTTGTCCAATTAATCAATCTCGCAGGCCTCGACAAAGACACCAATTGGAACAGCTCCTACCACCACACGCTGAAACTCGACAACCCTAAAGTCAGAATCCCGTTTGATATGGAAATCAGCGCAGAACAGGCCGAGCAGGCCATCGTACAACTGGCTTCCCCCGACTCAGACGATATATCCATGCACACATTGAAATCTTCCGTCATCTATGAAAACGGCAAACCGGTGGCACTGGAAGTCACCGTACCGAGCCTGGATGTCTGGGATATGCTTTATGTCAGCAATTTAGGGCAGGCAAGCCTCAGCCAAACCTTTGCCGACGGCAAAACCACATTCAACGGTACCCACGCCGACGACCATATCAAAGGTACTGAAAGCGAAGACATCATCTACGGCAACCGGGGCAATGATGAGATTCACGGCGGCAGCGGCAATGACAAATTGTCCGGCGGCACCGGCGACGACGTCATCAACGGCGATGCCGGCAGCGATATTCTCTACGGAGGCGGTGGCAATGACCATCTGAACGGCGGTTTAGACAACGACACGCTGTATGGCGGCGCCGGTAACGATACTATGTTGGGCGAAGCAGGTAACGACATCCTTCACGGCGGCGCAGGCAACGACACACTGTTCGGCGGCTTAGGGGACGATATATTGCACGGCGTAGCCGGTAACGATACCTATGTATTCAATCGCGGCGAAGGCCATGACACCATTTTCGACCATCACGGCGCAAACGCCATCCAATTCGGCGCAGGCATCTCCCTCTCGGATCTGTCACTCGAAACAGTCAACGAAAAGGATGGCACGACTTGGAACATCACCATTCGTGGCGAAAACAATCACAATGACCTCATCACCATCGACCACCAATATGCCGACATCCATACCAACGCCCAAGGTAAAAAAATTCCCTCAGTCAGCGAATTCCGCTTTGACAAAGGTACGTTCAACATTGACCAGTTAATGCATATTTTAGGTTAACCATTAAAATATTGAGCATCCCAAAGCCGGACTTTCAAAAAGAGTCCGGTTTTTCTTTCCTACAACGCCACTTCCATTTTTCAGACGGCCTTTGCCTGCGTATAATATCGTTTTGTCTACAATTTGAAATCCTAACCAATGACCGAATCCATCCGCCTGCCCGCTTCCACACTCAAGCCCTCCACCGTTGCCCTGCCCGGTTCCAAAAGCATCAGCAACCGCACGCTGCTCTTGGCAGCACTCTCCGACAACGTTTGCGAAATCCATTCTTTGCTCAAATCCGACGATACCGACCGAATGCTTGAAGCACTCGACAAACTCGGCGTGCAAATTGAATCTTTACCTGAAGGCCGTCTGAAAGTTCATGGCACCGGCGGCCGCTTTCCCAACCAAATCGCTGATTTGTTTTTAGGCAACGCCGGTACGGCATTCCGCCCCTTGACTGCCGCGCTTGCCGTTTTGGGTGGCGACTATCATCTGCACGGCATACCGCGTATGCACGAACGCCCTATCGGCGATTTGGTCGACGCGCTGCGCATTGCCGGCGCGGACGTACAATATCTAGGCAATGAAAACTATCCTCCGCTTCAGATCGGCAAACGCCAAGACAACGGCGAGCGTGTTATTCCGATCAAAGGCAATGTTTCCAGCCAATTCCTGACCGCCCTGCTTATGGCTTTGCCGTTGACCGGACAAGCATTTGAAATCCACATGGTAGGCGAGTTGATTTCCAAGCCTTATATCGACATCACGCTCAAGCTGATGGCGCAGTTCGGTGTGAACATCATCAATGAAGACTACCGTGTATTTAAAATCCCGGCCGGTGCCAAATATCATGCGCCCGAACATTTATATGTAGAAGGCGATGCATCCAGCGCGTCTTATTTCTTGGGTGCAGGCCTGATTGCCGGTACACCCATCCGCGTAACCGGTATCGGCGCACACAGCATTCAAGGCGACGTTGCCTTCGCCCGCGAACTGGAGAAAATCGGTGCGGATGTCATTTGGGGCGAAAATTTTGTAGAAATTTCCCGTCCTGCCGAGCGCAAGATTCAGGCTTTTGATTTGGATGCCAACCATATCCCTGACGCGGCCATGACTCTGGCTATCGTCGCACTGGCCACCAAACAACCCTGCACCCTGCGCAATATCGGCTCATGGCGCGTCAAAGAAACCGACCGTATCGCCGCCATGGCAACCGAGCTGCGCAAACTGGGGGCTGAAGTCGTTGAAGAAGCCGAAGCCATCCATATCACGCCGCCCGAAACACTTACCCCCGATGCCGTCATCGATACTTACGACGACCACCGCATGGCCATGTGTTTCTCGCTGGCTTCGCTTTTGGGCGTCCCCGTCATCATCAACGACCCGAAATGTACGCATAAAACTTTCCCCGACTATTTCCAAGTTTTCGCATCATTGACCAACTAATTGATTATTCAAAGTTTCAGACGGCCTGTTGCATACAAAAAACACAGGCCATCTGAAAAATAAAAATAAAACTATACTTTTTCTTAATTTATGCGATAATAGCTAAATAAATTCTTAGCTATTCATATTTCCTTTCGGAGAGAAAACATGTCAGACGAAAAAAGCAAAGCCTTAGCCGCCGCCCTTGCCCAAATCGAAAAAAACTTCGGCAAAGGCTCCATCATGAAAATGGACGGCAGCCAACAGGAAGAAAACCTTGATGTTATTTCCACCGGCTCCCTAGGCGTGGACTTGGCACTCGGCGTTGGCGGTCTGCCCCGCGGCCGTGTGGTTGAAATTTTCGGCCCGGAATCCTCCGGTAAAACCACACTCTGTCTCGAAGCCATTGCCCAATGCCAAAAAAATGGCGGCATCTGCGCATTCATCGATGCCGAGCATGCTTTTGACCCGATTTACGCCCGCAAACTCGGCGTAAAAGTCGAAGAACTCTATCTCTCCCAGCCGGATACCGGCGAACAGGCATTGGAAATCTGCGATACATTAGTACGCTCCGGCGGTATCGATATGGTCGTTGTCGACTCCGTAGCGGCACTTGTGCCTAAAGCCGAGATCGAAGGCGAAATGGGCGACAGCCACGTCGGCCTGCAAGCCCGCCTGATGAGCCAAGCCTTGCGCAAACTGACCGGTCACATCAAACGCACTAATACATTGGTTGTTTTCATTAACCAAATCCGTATGAAAATCGGCGTGATGTTCGGCAGCCCTGAAACCACGACCGGCGGTAACGCGCTCAAATTCTACGCCTCTGTCCGCCTCGATATCCGCCGTACCGGTCAGATTAAAAAAGGCGATGACGTCATTGGTAACGAAACCAAAGTCAAAGTCATCAAAAACAAAGTTGCGCCTCCATTCCGTCAAGCCGAATTCGATATTCTTTACGGTGAAGGCATCAGCTGGGAAGGTGAATTGATCGACTTGGGCGTCAAACATGACATCGTTGAAAAATCAGGTGCATGGTACAGCTACAACGGCGCAAAAATCGGCCAAGGTAAAGATAATGTACGCGTTTGGTTGAAAGAAAATCCTGATGTTGCCAACGAAATCGATGCCAAAATCCGTGCGGCAGTCGGTATCAATGTTGATATTACCGAAGGCAAATTGGACGATACCGACGGCGAACGTCCTGAGGAATAAGTCTGTTTGAAATTAAAGATCAAAAAAGACCAAATAAAGGCCGTCTGAAATCCGACCATTAATCGGATTTCAGACGGCCTTTTATTTAATATAGTTTAAAGCCCTAATGCCTGAGCGTGAAACTCAATATGCGAATCGATAAAACTGGCAATAAAGAAATAGTCATGCCCATAGCCCGGGCGTACTTTATATTGGATATTAAAACCTTTTTCACGCGCTGAGCGGACGAACCCTTCCGGTTGCAGGACTTCAGGATACAAAGCATCTTCACTGCCGACATCAATCAAAACAGGCAATTTATGCGAGGCCGTCTGAAGCAGTTCTGTACTGTCATAGCGTTTCCATGTTTCCACGTTTTGACCCAAATAAGCTGAAAACGCCTGCCTGCCGCCTTCCGTATCGATAGGATGACATAAAGGCGCAAAGGCAGAAACCGCAGCATATCGGCCAGGATGCTTCAAAGCCAAATGCAGCGCGCCATGCCCACCCATGCTGAAACCTGCAATGCTTCGCTCTTGCGTTACCGGAAAATGATGCTCGATCAAATCAGGCAATTCTTCGCTGATATAGCTTTCCATTTGATAATGCTGCGCCCAAGGTGCTTCAGTTGCATTAACATAAAATCCGGCGCCCTGTCCAAGATAATGCTCTTCACTGTCGGCAACATGCCGACCGCGTGGCGAGGTATCCGGGAAAACCACGATAATATTCCATTGCGCCGCAAAACGTTGGATCCCGCTTTGTTGAACCAATTCAGAACCATCACTATTTAAGCCGGAAAGAAAATATAAAACAGGCGCGGGATAGCCTTTTAAGACTTGTGGCGGCAGATAGACATCAAATACCATATCCGTCCGGCAGGTTTGAGAAAAATGGCGGTACCGTTCCTGATACCCGTTAAACATCTTTCTGCGTTCCAACAAATGCAATTCTGAATTTTTCATTTTATTCCTTGTAAGGAAACAACAATGAGCAGAATGTTAGCGCAAAACCTGCTCATCGTGTTGTTGCCCCATCTTTTTAAGGCAACCCAATCTGCTTTAAACAAGGCTTGCCAATCATGCGAAATCATTACGCCGACAGCATTTAAAATCTATACACAATCTCTGTGGATAAATCTGTTGATAAGCTTTGGGTAATCGTAAAATTTTCTTTAGGAACAAACCAAGTCTTAAATTGACTAAAATTTAATCAAATAAAATATAATAAAATCAAGTGGTTATGTTTATAAGATTTTACTATAATCATACAGTGAAAATTTATAGGTAAAACAAGGTTATGCGGCTTTGTGCATAAATTAGGGTTGACATCCCTAAAAATCACCCCGAATCAAAAGCTGCGTAAAACAACGGCCGATTTCATCAGATGCCATTCAAAAGACACGCGGCCATAAATTTTGCGTTACAATACGCACTTATTTTTAAGAAAGAAAAATATGCCATGAAAGCCTCCCAGTTCTTCATTTCTACCCTTAAAGAAGCCCCTGCCGAAGCCGCCCTTGCCAGCCACAAGCTGATGATTCGTGCCGGTTTGATCAAAGCCAACGCATCCGGTCTTTATACTTGGATGCCGATGGGCCTGCGTGTATTGCGCAAAGTTGAAAATATTGTGCGTGAAGAAATGGCCCGCGCAGGTAGCGTGGAGCTGCTGATGCCGGTGGTACAACCTGCCGAGCTGTGGCAGGAATCCGGCCGCTGGGAGTTTTACGGTAAAGAACTGCTACGCCTGAAAGACCGTCATGACCGCGATTTCTGTATGGGTCCGACTTGCGAAGAAGTCATTGCCGACATCGTGCGCAAAGAAGTCAACAGCTACAAACAACTGCCGAAAAACTTTTACCACATCCAAACCAAATTCCGCGATGAAGTACGTCCGCGCTTCGGTGTGATGCGTGCGCGCGAGTTCGTCATGAAAGATGCTTATTCCTTCCATGCCGACTATGCCTCGCTTCAGACGACCTATCAAGATATGTACGACGCTTATTGCCGTATCTTCACCCGTTTGGGTTTAGAATTCCGTCCTGTTGCTGCAGATACCGGCAGCATCGGCGGTACCGGCTCTCACGAATTCCAAGTATTGGCCGAAAGCGGCGAAGACGTTATTGCATATAGCGACACTTCTGATTACGCCGCCAATATCGAGTTGGCACCTACCTTGCCGCTTAAAGGAGAACGCGCCGCTGCTCAGGTCGAGTTGACCAAAGTACATACGCCAAACGTCAAAACCATTGAGTCTTTGGTTGAATTCCTGAATATTCCGGTTGAACAAACCCTCAAATCCATCGTGGTTGAAAGCGAAAACGAAGGCGAACTCGTCCTGCTGCTGTTGCGTGGCGACCATGAATTTAACGATATTAAGGCAGAAAAACTAGCTGGCGTGAAATCACCGCTGACCATGGCAAGCCCTGCCGCGATTGTTGAACAGTTCGGCGCAAACGGCGGCTCTCTCGGCCCTGTCGGCTTCAAAGGTAAAGTCTATGCGGATTTCGCTACCGAAAAAGGCGCAGATTGGGTTATCGGCGCAAACGAAGACAACTACCACTATACCGGCTTTAACTTCGGCCGCGATGCTGCCGAGCCTGAATTTGTCGATTTACGCAATGTCATCGAAGGCGATATCAGCCCTGACGAACAAGGCCGTCTGAAACTGGCTCGCGGTATTGAAGTCGGCCATGTCTTCCAATTGCGCGACAAATATACCCAAGCCATGAATGTCAGCTTCTTGGACAATAACGGCAAATCCCAAATCATGGAAATGGGCTGCTACGGTATTGGTATTACCCGCGTTGTGGCCGCCGCCATCGAACAAAACAACGACGAAAAAGGCATTGTTTGGACCAAAGCAATGGCGCCGTTTGAAGTCGTTATCGTGCCGATGAACTACAAAAAATCAGACGCCGTGCGCGAAGCCGCTGACAAAATCTATGCCGAGCTTTTGGCTGCCGGTGCAGATGTATTGTTGGATGACCGCGACGAACGTGCAGGCGTATTGTTGAATGACTCCGAGCTGTTGGGTATTCCTCACCGCATCGTGATAGGCGATCGCGCCTTAAAAGAAGGCAATGTCGAATATGCCGAGCGCCGTGACAATCAGGCTCAAGCCGTTGCAGTATCAGAAGTTGTCGCCAAGGTTTTGGCCGCATTGAACGCTTAAGTTTTTTTCAATCATGAAAAGGCTGTCTGAAACTGATTATTTCGTTTCAGACGGCCTTTTTCTGTTTTAATAAATAATATTTTTTCCGTAGCTCTCTAATATTTCTTTGATTTTCAAAATGGTTTCTTTAGGCGGCGGATGTACGCCTTTTAATTTGTATTCGTCGCCACACAAAGCCCATTTGTGTGCGCCCAATTCGTGATACGGCAAAAGCTCGACCATTTCGACATTATCCATATCACCGATAAACTCGCCCAATAAATGCGCTGACCGCTCATCATCGGTATAACCGGGAACAACCACATAACGCACACGCGTCGGCTGATTGCGTTCAGCAAGATAGCGCGCGAATTTCAGCGTTTTGGTATTTGGAATACCGACAAGCACTTTATGAATTTCAGGATCGATTTGTTTTAAGTCGAGCATGACCAAATTGGTATGATCGAGCAAATCATCCAAAATCGAATCATAGTGCAAAGCATAGCCATTGCTGTCTAGACAGGTATGGATATCGTGTTCCCGACAGGCCGTAAACCAATCACGTACAAACTCATATTGCAATAACGGCTCGCCGCCGGTTGCCGTTACGCCTCCGCCTGTCGCGCGCAAATAATGGCGATAGGTCATGACCTGCTTCATCACGGTTGCCACATCCAATTCCTGCGCCTGCTCGGTATGCAAATCCCAAGTATCGCGATTATGGCAATACAGGCAGCGCATCAGGCAACCTTGCAAAAAGAGCACGTAGCGCAAACCCGGACCATCGACAGCACCGCAAGATTCAATCGAATGAATAATGCCTTTGCCGTTATAGTGACGGTGGCCAAGGTCTTTCAGTTCCGGCTCGGGGGTAATGGCAAAAGTCGTGGACATAGTGTTCGGCTCAAAAAATGTTTTTGCTTATATGGATTGTACGATAATAAAGGCCGTCTGAACATTTCAGACGGCCTCGGAGCTTTGTTTCAAAACAAACCAAATGCAAATTTGGCTTCTGGTTTGTTTCGCCACCAAGATTACATGGTTTCTGTGAATGTACGGGTAATCACGTCAAGCTGTTGTTCGCGGGTCAACGAGTTGAAGCGAACCGCATAACCGGACACACGAATGGTCAACTGAGGATATTTCTCCGGATTGTGCATTGCATCTTCCAAAGTCTCGCGATTCAATACGTTGACGTTCAAGTGTTGGCCGCCTTCCAAAATACCGTCTTCATGGTGGAAATAACCGTCCATCAAACCGGCAAGGTTGCGTTCGCGAGAATGCTCGTCTTTACCCAACGCGCCAGGAATAATGGAGAAGGTATAAGAAATACCGTCTTTGGCAAACTCAAATGGCAGTTTGGCTACGGAAGTCAATGAAGCGACTGCACCGTTGACGTCACGGCCGTGCATTGGGTTTGCACCCGGACCAAACGGAGCGCCTGCACGGCGGCCGTCTGGAGTATTACCGGTTTTCTTACCGTAAACAACGTTGGAGGTAATAGTCAGTACGGACTGAGTCGGAGTGGCGTTGCGGTAAGTTTTGTGGGTTGCCACTTTTTTCATGAAGCGTTCAACCAAATCGCAGGCGATATCGTCAACGCGGTCGTCGTTGTTACCAAATTGTGGGTATTCGCCTTCGATTTCGAAGTCAACGGCAATGCCATTTTCGTCACGAATCGGTTTCACTTTGGCGTACTTAATGGCGGACAATGAGTCGGCAGCCACAGACAAACCGGCGATACCGCATGCCATCGTACGTTTCACATCACGGTCATGCAATGCCATCAATGCAGCTTCGTAGCTGTATTTGTCGTGCATGTAGTGAATAATGTTCAGCGCGGTAACGTATTGGGTTGCCAACCAATCCATGAATTTGTCCATGCGCTCAAAGACAGTGTCGTAGTCCAAAACTTCGTCCATAATCGGCTCGGTTTTCGGACCAACTTGCTCTTTAGATTTCTCGTCCACGCCGCCATTGATTGCGTACAGCAGAGTTTTAGCCAAGTTGGCGCGTGCGCCGAAGAACTGCATTTGTTTGCCGACCACCATCGGGCTGACGCAGCAGGCAATGGCGTAGTCGTCGCTATTGAAGTCAGGGCGCATCAAATCGTCGTTTTCGTATTGGATGGACGAAGTATCGATGGATACTTTGGCGCAGAATTCTTTAAAGCCTTGCGGCAGTTGTTCTGACCACAATACAGTGATGTTTGGCTCAGGAGACGGACCCATGTTGTACAGGGTATGCAGCACGCGGAAGTTGGTGCGCGTTACCAAGGTACGGCCATCCAAGCCCATACCGCCGATGGATTCGGTTGCCCAAATCGGGTCGCCGGAGAAGAGTTGGTCGTATTCGGGCGTACGCAGGAAACGGACCATACGCAGTTTCATTACCAAGTGGTCGATAAATTCTTGCGCTTGGGTTTCGGTAATCACACCGTTTTTCAGGTCGCGTTCAATGTAAATATCTAAGAATGAAGACACACGGCCGAAGGACATCGCTGCGCCGTTTTGAGATTTAACGGCGGCAAGGTAGGCAAAGTAAGTCCATTGGATGGCTTCTTGTGCATTTTTTGCAGGGCCGGAAATGTCGTAGCCGTAAGAAGCCGCCATTTCTTTCATTTGACCCAAGGCTTTGTATTGTTCGTTGATTTCTTCACGACGGCGGATCACTTCTTCCAAGTCCACACCGTTTTCCAAATCGGCTTGCAGTGAATTGAACTGGTTGAGTTTGTCTTTCATCAAGAAATCGATACCGTACAATGCAACACGACGGTAGTCACCGATAATACGGCCACGGCCATAAGCATCCGGCAGACCGGTAATCACGCCTGATTTGCGGCAGCGGCGGATGTCGGGCGTATAAACGTCAAATACGCCTTGGTTGTGGGTTTTGCGGTATTTGGTGAAAATTTCGCTGACTTCGGGATTCAATTCAACGTTGTACACTTTGCACGCGTCTTGCACCATTTTCAAACCGCCAAACGGCATGATAGAGCGTTTCAAAGGCTCGTCTGTTTGCAGGCCGACGATGGTTTCCAAATTTTTGTCGATATAGCCTGGAGCATGGCTGGTAATACCGGAGACGATTTGCGCATCGATTTTATACGGTTCGTGCGTACGGTTTTCAACCTTGATGCCTTCCATCACTTCCGCCCACAGCTTGGTTGTGGCTTCGGTTGCTGGTGCCAAGAAAGAGGCATCGCCTTCATAAGGCGTGTAGTTTTTTTGAATAAAATCGCGGACATCTACGTTGGTTTCCCAGTTGCCACCGACAAAACCTTCCCAAGCGGCTGGACGTTGCTGAACATCATTTGACATATCAAGCTCCTAATTTTATTGAAAATATAGACTGTAAATTTTCTGAAAGGATAACATCAATACCCATTTATTTATAGGGGTTTTTATGAAATAAAATTACAGATTTGGTTTTTCTTGATTTACGTCAATGAGAATAATTGTTACTTGGCACTACATCTCACTTTCCAAACATTCGTACTTAAAAACAGCGTAAAATACAAAATTCAGCCCTGAAGACAGATGTCCTTCAGGGCTGAATTTTTATTGTATTTCATATAAAAGTCCGTCTGAAAATTCAGACGGACTTTTATTCACTTAATCAATTAAGCAAACGGATGATGCAAAACAATGGTTTCTTCACGGTCAGGACCGGTTGAAACAATAGCCACATGCGCACCGCACACTTCTTCAATACGTTTCAGATAAGCTTTAGCGTTTTCAGGCAGCTTGTCGTACTCTTTCACACCGAAAGTCGACTCGCTCCAACCCGGCATGGTTTCGTAAATCGGTTTGCAGGTTTCTACCGCATCGGAGCCGCAAGGCAGAATGTCGGTTTTGCTGCCATCAGGCAATTCATAACCTACACAGATATTGATGTTTTCAATACTATCCATCACGTCCAGCTTGGTAATGCACATGCCGGAAATGCCGTTAACTTGAATAGAGCGTTTCAGAGCAGCTGCGTCAAACCAGCCACAACGACGCGCACGACCGGTTACAGAACCGAACTCATGGCCGCGCTCTGCCAAACCTGCGCCCACTTCGTCAAACAATTCAGTCGGGAATGGGCCGGAACCCACACGGGTGGTATAGGCTTTAACGATACCCAAAACGTAATCCAGCATTTGCGGACCTACGCCTGCACCGGCAGAAGCGGCACCAGCCAAACAGTTGGAGGAAGTTACAAACGGATAAGTACCGTAGTCGATATCCAACAACGTACCTTGCGCACCTTCAAACAATAGGCTTTCGCCTTTGCGGTTTTTCTCGTTCAACACACGGGAAACATCGGTAATCATCGGCGTAATGCGCGGCGCAACTTTTTCAATGACCGCCATCACGTCTTCAACTTTTACCGGCTCGGCATTGTGCAGGTGTTGCAACTGAACATTGTAATAAGCCAAAACGGCTTCCAGTTTTTCAACCAGTTTTTCAGGGTGCAACAAGTCCACCACGCGAATCGCACGACGGGCAACTTTATCTTCATAGGCTGGGCCGATGCCGCGACCGGTTGTACCAATTTTACTTTTACCGCGGGAAGCTTCGCGTGCTTGGTCAAGCGCAATGTGGTAAGGCAGAATCAATGGGCAGGTCGGCGCAATTTTTAGACGGCCTTCGACGTTTTTCACACCGGCAGCGTTCAATTCGTCGATTTCACCCAACAATGCTTCAGGAGAAACGACGACACCTGAGCCGATAAAGCAGTCCAAAGTCTCATGCAAAATGCCGCTTGGAATCAGGCGCAAAATGGTTTTTTTGCCACCGACGACCAAAGTATGGCCGGCATTATGGCCGCCTTGGAAACGTACAACACCGCTGGTTTCTTCCGCCAGCCAGTCAACAATCTTACCTTTGCCTTCATCACCCCATTGGGCACCGATTACGACAACATTTTTAGCCATAGCCATCTAACCTTATTTCAGATACAAAATTTCAAAATAAAACTCAATCGTTCAAAGCGATTACTTTCCAAACGCCGTCTACCTGTTTCAGACGGCCTGTAACCTCTTCCGAACCGTTATAGCCGATACCGTAATCGATAACGACACATTGTCCTTGTTCGCGCAAAGCATCTACCGCTTCTTGAGCCGCAGGCATGTCTTTCACATCGACAGCTACCACGGATTCCCGTCCAATAGCAGGAAGGCGGCCGATAAAGCTACGCAAATCAAAACTGAATCCGGCCGCAGGACGCGCGCGTCCGAAGTATCCGCCCAATCCGTCATAACGGCCGCCTCGTGCCACAGCATCATGACGGTTTGAACCATAAGCTGCGTAAAGCAAACCGGTATGGTAATTGTCAACGCGCAGTTCCGACAAATCGATATGCACTTTTTGATTTGGGAACGCATCGCATACTGCCTGCAATTCATCCAAGGCCGCACTGACTGCGGACAATTCCGGTAATTTCTCTCTAGCCACAGTCAGCACTTCACGACCACCGTACAGTCGGGGCAACAATGAAAACGCTTTTGCCCACATGCCATCAAGTTTCCACTCTTTGACCAACTGGCTGACGGCTTCGGCATCCTTGTCCTGCATCGATGACAGCAGGGTTGCCGATTGCTGCTCATCCAAATGCGCGGCATTTGCTAAAGCACGGAATACGCCGATATGTCCCAACGAGAGCAAAACTTCGCCCATGTCGGCGATTTTCATACTTTTCAGCATCAAATCAATCAATTCGATATCCGCTTCAATGCCTTCCAAGCCGTACATTTCCGCGCCCGCCTGCAAAGGCTCGCGCATATTGAGCAATCCGTCAGGACGCGCATGAAGCACCGAACCGGCATAGCATAAACGGTTGATACCTTGATTGGCGGAAAGCAAGTGGGCATCAATACGCGCCACCTGCGGCGTAATATCCGCGCGGATACCGAGCTGACGACCGCTGAGCTGATCGACGACCAAAATGGTTTTCAAAGACAAACCGGCATCGATATGCGTCAATAAGGAATGGCTGTATTCCATCAATGGCGGTTGCACCAATTCATAACCATGCACGCGGAACAAAGCCAATAGCCGCTCACGGGCGCTTTCCAGTTGTCGGGCATTGGTCGGTAACACGTCGGCGACGTGTTCAGGAAGCTGCCAAGACTTCATGAGAATCTACCTCTGTTTTTTTGTAAACATAAAGGGCTGATTAAATTTAAAACCAAATCAGCCTGACGACTGAAATTTTCCTGAATGCATCAACAGCAAATCCGATGCAGCTTCAACAAAACTGATTTTAAATTTAAACAGCCCCTGAGTAACGGCTTCAAACCGTCGAGTTATTAAAATCAGACTTTACCATATTAAAACGAATTTTGCACCCTGTTTACAGAGAACGTAAAAAAACATTAAAAACAAAGGCCGTCTGAAAACCAAATGCATAGCTGCATCATTTTCAGACGGCCTTATTCATGCCTGAACAACCCGACGCTTAGCGCCAGTAACGCCACCAAGGCATATCGTCAGATCGCCATTCGTGTTGCAAGAACGGGCTTTGCGGGAAGTTGGTTTCCAAAACACGGCGTGTATCAGCAGCCAGTTGCGGCTTGTCCAGTTTTTTGTACGCCAATTCCATCATCGCCAAAGCTTCTTCGACGTAACGGGTATTTTGGTAACGGCTGACGATTTTTTGCGCACGGTTGGCCGCTGCGACATAAGCACCGCGTTTCATGTAATAACGTGCCACAGATATCTCGTTACCACCCAAAGCGTCCACCAGCTTGGCCATACGCTCGGTTGCATCGGCAGCGTATTTGCTGTTTGGGTAACGTTGCACCAGCTCGGCAAATGCCTGATAAGCATCGCGGTTGGCTTTCGGGTCGCGGTCGGACCAGTCTTGAGAAGCCAGCTTGTTCAAGAAAGACTGGTCTTCGTTAAAAAGCACCAAACCTTTCAAGTACAGCGCGTAGTCCATATTCGGATGTTGCGGATGATGGCGTTGGAAGCGCGCAATGGCAGCCAAGGCTTTTTCTGGCTCATCGTCTTTATAATAGGCATACGCCGTATCCAACTGGGACTGCTGGGCATAGCGGCCGTTTGGAAAACGGGATTCTAAAATTTCGTATAACTTGACAGCTCGCGTATAATTGTTGCTGTTCAACTCGTCTTGCGCTTCGGCATAAAGCTTTTCCACACTCCAATCTTGAGTAATTTGGGCGTCTTTATCGATTGTGCCTTTATTTGCGCAGGCACTCAGTGCCAAACCTAAAGAAACTACTAAAAGAATTTTTTTCATGCAGAATACTTCCTTTGATAACGAAGCCGATTATAGCGATGATTTAGACTTTCCGTCATCCCCTGAAACAGAAAGTTGTGTTAATTTGACCGTTCCGCTCGAAATGGCGGGCGGAAGGCTGGATGCCGTATTGGCCAAACTCATGCCCGACTACTCGCGCAGCCGCCTGAGTTCGTGGATTAAAGAGGGTGCAGTCATTGTAAACGATAAGCCCGCGCAACCCAAAGATAAAATGATAGGCGGTGAATTGATTGCCGTTACGGTACGTCCGAGCGAAGAAAACCTCGCGTTCACGCCCGAGCCTATGGATTTGGACATTATTTATGAAGACGATACCGTTATCGTCATCAACAAACCGGCCGGATTGGTCGTTCATCCTGCCGCAGGCAACTGGAGCGGCACCCTGCTCAATGGCCTGTTGGCGCACTGTCCCGAATTAAGCCAAGTGCCGCGTGCGGGCATCGTACACCGTTTGGACAAAGAAACCAGCGGCCTGATGGTAATCGCCAAGACCCTGCCGGCGCAAAACTCACTGGTTCAACAGCTGCAAGAGCGCACAGTCAAACGCATTTACCGCGCAGTCGCCAACGGCATCGTTCCTTTTGACGGCAAAATCGAAACCCAAATCGGCCGCGATCCGCACAACCGCCTGAAAATGGCAGTCGTCAAATTCGGCGGCAAACCTGCCATTACCCACGTCAAAGTGTTGGAACGTTATCTGACGCACAGCTACATCGAATGCTCGCTCGAAACCGGCCGCACGCACCAAATCCGCGTTCATATGCGCGAAGCCAACCATCCGCTGGCCGCCGACCCTGTTTACGGCAACCTGCGCCATCCATGCAGCGACGCAGTTAAAGAAGCCATCAAAGCCCTCGGCGCACGCCAAGCCCTGCACGCCTACCGCTTGAGCTTTGTACACCCGAAAACCGGCGAAACCGTTTCCTTTGAAGCGCCTATGCCTGACGATATGTACCACCTGCTCTCCGTCCTGCGTCTGGAGGCCGGTTTGGATTCGTCCCTGAGCAACGAGGAAGAATGGCAAGAAAAATTCGGCATGGACGATGACGACGATTGGAATGAAGACGACTACGATGTTGAAGTCGTTTATGTAAGGGATTAAACCCATATTTTCAGACGGCCTAAAATATTATTTCAGGCCGTCTGAAATCAATCCGTTCCAATATTTCAGCGATTCAAAGATTATGAAAACCATCACAGAAACTCTAAACCTCTCCCCGCAAGGCAAGAACTTTTTGACTGCCGACTGGCCAGCCCCTGCCAATGTTAAAACGCTTATTACCACGCGCAACGGCGGTGTCAGCGAAGGCGTGTACCGCAGCCTGAATGTCGGCTCACACGTCAGCGACAATCTGGAAGCCGTGCTCCGCAACCGTGAAATTGTACAGGAACAAGTCGGCCTGCCCGTTGCCTACCTCAATCAAATCCACAGCACCATTGTTGTGAATGCCGCCGAAGCGTTAGGCAATACGCCCGACGCCGATGCCTCGGTGGATACGACGGGTACGGTCGCCTGCGCTTCGATGACTGCCGATTGCCTGCCTGTCTTGTTTTGCGACAAAGCAGGGACGGTGGTTGCGGCGGCTCATGCAGGCTGGCGCGGTTTGGCCGGCGGCATTTTGCAAAATACCATTGCAGCAATGAATGTCGAGCCGTTGGAAATCATGGCCTATCTCGCGCCTGCCATCGGCCCTGATGCGTTTGAGGTGGGACAGGATGTATTTGATGCGTTTTGCACACCTATGCCGGAAGCTGCCGATGCGTTTGAAGACATCGGCGGCGGCAAATACCTTGCCGACATTTACGCTTTGGCGCGCATGGTTCTGCACCGCGAAGGCGTGAACATGATTTATGGCGGCACCCATTGCACCGTCTTGGAACGCGATACTTTCTTCTCCTACCGCCGCGACGGACAAACCGGCCGCATGGTCAGCCTGATTTGGTTGGAAAAATAAGATTTGCACCATCAAAGACAAGGCCGTCTGAAATACTTTCCGTTTACGGTTTCAGACGGCCTAAACATTATTCGTTATAATCCGACGATACCGTAACCGGTTTCAACGAAGGAATATCCAATGAAAAAAATCCTATTGCCTGCACTCGCCCTATTGCTTGCCTCTTGCGGTTTCCACCTGAAAGGCACAGGCGTGACTTCTCAGCCACTGCCTTATCAAAACTGGCATGTAGAAGGCGGAGCCGTCATGCAAAAAGCGCTGGAAAATGCCTTACGCCGTGCCGACGGTCATCCAGTTAGCGAAGCCGAATCACAAATCACCCTGCGCGTTGTCGACTTTCAAAAACGCCGCGACATCTACACCATCACCCGCGCCGCCGCAATCAACGAATACCTGCTGGCCATGACCGTCAAAGTCCAAGCCTTCCGCAACGGCGAGCCGGTTGGCGAACCGATGGAAGTTAAAGTTCACCGCACCATGGACTACGCCGACAGCGAAGTTTTGGGCAAACAGGAAGAGGAAGAAACCATTTGGTCTGAAATGCGCATCGACGCCGCAGATCAAATCGTCCGCCGTCTGACTTTCCTGAAAGCGCAATAATGGCTGCCGCGCCCATTGAGAGCCTGCGCCCCGATACGCCGCTCCAACCGTTGTACATTATTCACGGCGAAGAGGATTTGTTGCGCATCGAGGCTTTGGATACGCTGCGCGCAGCCGCAAAAAAACAAGGTTATCTCAACCGCGAAGTCTATACTGCCGAAAACAATTTTGACTGGAACGAGCTGTTGCAAAGTGCCGGCAGCGCAGGTTTGTTTGCCGATTTGAAACTGTTGGAAATCCATATCCCCAACGGCAAACCCGGCAAAAACGGAGGCGATGCCCTGCAAACCTTCGCCGAACGCCTGCCCGAAGATACGGTTACGCTCATCCTCCTACCCAAGCTTGAAAAAGCGCAAATCCAGTCCAAATGGTTTTCCGCATTGGCAGGAAAAGGCATCGTCCTAGAAGCCAAAGCCGTTGCGCCACATGCTTTGCCGCAATGGATACAGGGCCGTCTGAAACAGCAGGGTTTGGATATCGAACCTGAAGCACTCGCCCTTTTTGCCGAGCGCGTCGAAGGCAATCTTTTGGCCGCCCGTCAGGAAATCGAAAAACTCGCCCTGCTCCATCCCCAAGGCCATTTGATCAATATTGCCGACGCAGAGGCCGCAGTTGCCACCGTCGCCCGCTTCGACGTATTCCAACTGGCAGGCGCATGGATGAAAGGCGATGCCCTGCGCGTTTCCCGTTTGCTGGACGGTTTGGAAGAAGAAGGCGAAGAGCCGGTTTTGCTGTTGTGGGCGGTTGCCGAAGACATCCGTACCCTAATCCGCCTCACTGCCGCACTCAAGCAAGGCCAAAACATCCAAAGCCTGCGCAACAGCCTGCGCTTATGGGGCGACAAGCAGACCCTTGCACCGATGGCGGCCAAACGCATTTCCATCAACCGCCTGCTCGACGCGCTCAAAACCTGCGCTAAAATCGACCGCATCATCAAAGGCGCGGAAGAAGGCGATGCATGGACCGAGTTCAAACAACTCGTTACTTCGCTGGCCGCTTGAAACCGTTGCCACGCGTCAAGAAACTTGCACGCAATACGCCCCAAAAACAGAAAATACTGTAAAATAGCGTAAACTCAAATTCAGGCCGTCTGAACCTCGCATTTCAGACGGCCTCTTCCAGCAAAAAACAAGGAAACACCAACCATATGGATAATAAAACCAAACTTCGCATCGGCGGTCTGGCCCTGCTGACCACTGCCGTATTAAGCCTCATCATCGTTCTGATCGTCGATTCATGGCCACTGGCCATCCTGTTGGCCGTCATCATCGTGGCCGCTGCCGCAGGCGGTTTCGTTTGGACTTCACGCCGTCAGCAACGCCAATTCCTCGAGCGCCTGAAAAAATTCGACATCGATCCGGAAAAAGGCCGTATCAACGAAGCCAACCTGCGCCGTATGTACCACAGCGGCGGCCAACATCAAAAAGACGCGATTACCTTGGTTTGCCTGTCGCAAAAATGTTCCGTTGACGAAGCGCACGCCATCTTCAAAAAACGTCCGACCCGTCAGGAAATGAACCAAATGGCTGCCCAACAGGCACGCGGTCAAAAACGTCCACATCGCTAATCCCGACAGTAACAGGCCGTCTGAACATCCTATCCCGTTTCAGACGGCCTGTTTTTATTTCCATCAAACCCATTTCCGTTTCCATCGCATTATGACCCGTCTTCCTACCGCCCCTCTCAAACGCCGCCTCGCCGCACTGGTTTACGAACTTCTGCTGACCGGCGCCGTGACCAGCATTGCTGCCCTTGCAGCCGGTATTGTCGCCATCTTTCTCAATCCCGTTTCCACGCGCCTGTCCATGCTGGCAACCTGTCTGATTTTGTTCTATGCATGGTGGCTCTACTTCCGCGCCAACTGGCACAAAAAAGGCCAAACCCTTGCCATGCAGACATGGAAAATCGGCTTAGCCGATAAAAACGATACCCAGCCGCCCCTGCCGCAGCTGCGCCTGCGCTTTATTTGGGCCAGCATTTTTATTGTTTTCATTCCCCTGTTTGCCTACGCCGGATTGCGCCATCTGCTCAATATCCCTCCTAAAGGCGCATTCGGCGCCGCGCTCATTTGGCTCATCCTGCCATGGGGCTTTGCCCTGTTCCATCCCGACCGCCAGTTCCTCTACGACTTCTTGGCCGGAACAAGGCTGGTGGATTTGAATCAGAAGAAAACAAACGAATAAAATCCAAAAGCGACTCAAGCTCTTAATAAAATAAAGGCCGTCTGAAACTCAAGATAAGTTTCAGACGGCCTTTAATCATGAAATCAAGTAATAATTATTCTTGCCAACGTTTGAACACCAGCGAAGTATTGACGCCGCCAAAAGCAAAGTTATTGCTGACCACATAATCAGTTTGAATCTCACGTCCGTCTGTTAGAATGTAATCTACCTTGCCGCAACGCGGATCGATGTTTTCCAAATTGACGGTCGGCGCAAACCAGCCATTGTTCATCATTTCGATGGTAAACCAGGCTTCCAATGCGCCGCATGCGCCGAGCGTATGGCCGAGATAGCTTTTTTGCGAACTCATCGGCACAAAACCAAACACCGCTTCAGTCGCCAATGTTTCGGCAATATCGCCTTTTTCAGTCGCCGTACCGTGGCCGCTGACATAGCCGACTTTGTCAGGCGTAATACTGGCGTCTTTCAGCGCAAGCTCCATACATTTTTGCATGGTCTCTTTTTGCGGTTGAGTAACGTGGCTGCCGTCACTATTGGCACCATAGCCGACAAGCTCGGCATAGATTTTCGCACCGCGCGCACGGGCGTGTTCCAATTCTTCCAATACAAAAATGCCTGCGCCTTCGCCGATGACCAATCCATCTCGAGCGTTGTCGTAAGGGCGCGGCGTCAGCTCAGGTTCACTGTTGCGGCGGCTGGCGGCATAAAGCGAATCGAAAACATAAACTTCGGACGGACAAAACTCTTCGCCGCCGCCAGCCAGCATCATATCAATCAGGCCGTATTTAATCGCTTCGTAGGCATAACCAATGCCTTGGCTGCCGGAAGAACACGCGCTCGAAGTTGGAATAATGCGGCCTTTCAAGCCGAAGAAAATGCCGATATTGGCGGCAGTCGTATGCGGCATCATACGCACATAAGTATTGGCGTTGAAATTGCGCGATGTGCCTGTTATCAAAAGTTCGCCCATATCGCCGATGTCTTTGGTGCTGCCGACAGACGAACCGCACGCCACGCCCATACGGCCGTCTGTAATGCTTTCATCACCCAGCAAACCCGCATCCGCCAAGGCTTGCTCCGCCGCATCGACACACAAATGCGATACGCGACCCATGCTTCTAAGCTGCTTGCGCGTCCAGTGTTCGGGAGGAGAATAGCCTTCAATCGGCGCACCCAGTTGCGCTTCCAATTCAGGAAAGCGTCCGCTCCAGTCCATGTATTTGACCGCGTTTTTTTCGGCTTTAAAGGCCGTCTGAATACTTTGCCAATCACGGCCGAAGGCGGTAATACCGCCGATACCTGTTACAACGACTCTTCTAGTATTCAACACAAACCTCCGTTCACAGCAATCACTTGGCGCGTAATGTACGCCGCTTTTTCATCCATCAAAAAGCGCACCGCATGCGCCACTTCCTCGGGCAATCCCATACGCGCGGCAGGGACGGCCTTTAAAATTTCTTCGACAGGTACGTTCTCATCGATAATATCGGTATCGATAAGGCCCGGTGCCACGCAGTTGACGGTAATTTTACGTTTTGCCAACTCAACCGCCAACGCTTTTGCCGCGCCGATTAAGCCCGCTTTGGACGCGCTGTAATTGACTTGACCGCGGTTGCCCGTCAAACCGGACACCGACGCCATGCACACAATCCGTCCTGCTTTACGGCGGCGGATCATCGGCATGGTCAAAGGGTGTAACACATTATAAAAACCGTCCAAATTGGTACGCAGCACCAAGTCCCAATCATCATCTGTAAATGCAGGAAACGCATTGTCTCGCGTCAGGCCGGCATTCAGCACCACGCCGTAATATGTGCCGTTTGCCTCAATGTCGGCAGTCAAAATTTCTCGGCAGGCTTCGCGGTCGGACACGTCAAACTGCAACACGCGCGCATTTCTACCCAATGTACGGATTTCTTCTGCAACGGCTTCCGCTTCATCGCGGCGGCTGCGGCAGTGGACGACAATATCAAAGCCGTCCTGCGCCAAACCAAGCGCGACGGCTTTGCCGATACCGCGATTAGACCCTGTAATTAAAATAGTTTCACTCATACGTTTTCTCACTATATCGACAGGCCGTCTGAATCTTTGTCTTTTCAGACGGCCTTGTAAACGGTTTAAATGACTTGACCGTCTTTCGGACTGTACACATTTAAAGAGGCTTTTGCCAGCAAACCGTCCGGCGGCAACAGATGCTTCACATCTTCCGGCGCATCCGTCCAGAGCAACTCGCAATCAAATACGCCCATGCCGCCCAAATCCTGAATGGACACATGCGCCCTAACTTCCAGCTCAGTACCGACAGGCACGGAATCGGCAAACAAATCCAGCTTGCGCGTTCCCAATAAAAAACCCAAGCGTACAGGCTCTCCGGCCTTTAAAGCCTCAATGCCTGCAAACGCGCCTATGCCCTGCGCCATCAATTCCATATAAGCCATAGACGGTAACACACCGTCCTGCAGCAAAATATGCTTGTCGCCAACCGGCGCACGGCAAACCGTATAGTCATCGCCAAATTCTTTCACACAATCGATTAGCACCATATGTCCGCTGTGCGGAAGCAGCGAAGCCACATCATAAATCGGGGCACTCGGTATTGAAGGCATAAAATGTCATCCGGGAATAAATTACGTTACAATATGCATTATAACAGAGCCTAGCTTTTACTAACCCATTTCATTACAATGTATGAAAATGTAAAACATTGAAAGACATCATGCCTCAAAACGTTTGCCGTTTCAGCTTCAATATCGCCGCATGGCAGGCCTCCTCCAGCAAAATCAGTACGCCGGAGCAATGGCAGGACTGGGCGCAGGGAAAACTCGATACCGCCTCCCTGCCAGAGTGCAAACCCGCGCTCTCCTTTTTGCCGCCTATGCAACGCCGCCGCTTGGGAAAAGCGGCGCGCTTGGTTTGTGATGCCGCATGGAATCTGGCCGACCAATATCCTGAAAGCGTACCGGTGTACGTTTCGCACGACGGCGAAAGCAACCGCAGCTTTGAATTGTGGCAAGAGCTTTTGAACACGCATACCGTCTCGCCGACCTCATTCGGCCTGTCCGTCCACAACGCGACGATTGGGCAATGGTCGATGTTGTGCAAAGACATGAGCGAGCATACCGCGTTGGCCGTTGCCGCCGACTCCTTTGAAACCGCGCTGACCGAGGCATTCGCGCTTTTACAAGACGGCGCGCCATCTGTTTTAGTGATTGTCGCCGATGATCCGTTGTCCGAAGACTATCCCGTCTTGGCTACACGTGCGCCGTTTGCCTATGCATTGGCACTGGTCATCACAAAAGGCGAAGACTATACCTTAAGCTTGGAAACCACAGCCGCAAGGCTGTCTGAAAACCCTAACGATACAACAGTCGAGCCCTATTGGAGCAGCTTGGAGTGGGTACGCTTCCTGCTTTCAGACGGCCGACAACATACGCAACACTATGCCGGTAGAAACTGGCACTGGCAGAAAAACGCATGAAGACTTTAGACTATTTCCGTCGCTTTTTTGCCACACTCTTCGGCTTCATCCTCTTCGGCGTTGCAGGCGTATTGTTCAAAATCGCACTTTTGCCCTATACACTCAAATCGACCAAAGGCGACATCAAACGCCAACTTGAAGCAAGACGCATGATAGGCAAAGTTTGGCGTTTCTTCGTCGGCTACCTGCAATGGTCAGGCGTATTGAGCGTCCGTTTCAACGGCTTGGAAAAACTCGGCAGACCCGGCCAGCTCATTCTTGCCAACCATCCCTCGCTTTTGGATGTCGTCTTGCTGATCAGCCACTATTCCGAGCCAAACGTACTGGTTAAAAGAGACCTGTTGCACAACCCCAGCATGAAAAGCCAGATTATCGCTTCCGGCTACATCCCCAACGATGAAAGCATGGAAATGCTGGAAGAAATCGATGCCGTGTTCAAAAGCGGACAAAGTTTGCTGATTTTCCCCGAGGGCACGCGCACAGGTTGGGACGGACAGGTTAAAATGCACCGCGGCGCCGTATCACTCGGTTTGCGCAGCGCATCAGTCATCACGCCCGTGTGCATCAAGATGACGCCGCCCAATTTTAAAAAGGGGCAGCCGTGGTACAAAATCCCGCCACAAAAAATTCATTATGAAATTACCGTCGGTGACGACATCCTGCCGGAAGAATGGCTGGCAGAAAAACCCCTGCCCATCGCCGCAAGGCGTTTAAACGAATACCTGCAAGACTATTTTACAAGGAAAACCACATGAGCAATTTAGAAAACCAAATCAAACAATTAATCATCGACAGCTTAGGTCTGGAAGACATTACCGTTGCCGACATCGGCAGCGAAGATCCGCTTTTCGGCGACGACGGCCTGGGTCTGGATTCGGTTGATGCATTGGAACTTGGTTTGGCCGTACAAAAAACCTTCGGCTTCCAGCTCGACGGTGAAAACGACAACCTGCGCGAAAACTTCGCCAACGTCAAAACTCTGGCTGAGTTCGTCAAGAGCCGCCAAGCATAAGGGAGAGACAAGATGACCGAACAAGAAGTACGCACCCTGCTGACTGATGCACTGGTTAACCTGTTTGAAATCGAACCGGAACGCATCAAACCCGAAACCAACCTCTACGAAGATTTGGAAATCGACAGTATCGACGCCATCGACCTTATCGACCACATCAAACGCGAAACCGGCCGCAAACTGCAAGCCGAAGACTTCCGCAATGTGCGTACCGTAGAAGACGTGGTTCAAGCGGTTTTGAAAGTACAACAAGATTCCTGATTCCGCTTCGAATCAGCATATTTTCAGACGGCCTTGTCAATCCGCAAGGCCGTCTGAAAATCAATCGCAACCATGAAAATACTAGGAAAACTCCTACTGACCCTTGCCAGCCTCGCCTATCCGCTCCTATGGTATTACGGCAGGGAAAACGGCGCATTTTTCTGGCTTGCCACGGCCATGTGTGTGTTATGGCTGATACGCGCCGCCATGCCGCAAACCACAGACCAACGCATTACGGCGATTATCCTTGCTGCTTTTTTTGCGGCGGTACTGGTTTTCAGACGGCCTGACTCGATGTATTGGTATCCCGTCGCCGTCAATGCGCTGATGCTTGCCGTTTTCGGTGGCAGCCTATTTGCCAAACAAACCGTCATCGAACGCCTCGCCCGACTGCAACACCCCGACCTGCCGCCTGAAGGCGTGCGCCACACTCGACGAGTTACGCAAATCTGGTGCGCCTTCTTTATCTTCAACGGCGCAACCGCAGCCATTCTGGCAGGCTTGCAATATTACGACTGGTGGGCGGCTTATACCGGCATTGTGTCGTATGTACTAATGGGAATCTTATTTGCCGGAGAGTGGATTTATCGGAAATGGGTTTTGAAGGTGTAGGTCGGCTGGAAAACATCATGTACATGTTTCTGCCTTACCTTCCATTACAAAGATGATGATTGCAATCCATACCAATAACTAATTATCTTGATTTTAAAAATTACAATATTCGTACCCCCATTATGGAAACTATAAAAAATTTACTATCAAATTTCTTAAAAGCGCAAGAGGAAAAAATAAAACTTCCTACATTTATTACATTTTTAATTGCTTTCTTGGTATTTAAGATATGGATTTATTGGAAACCAATCAGCATCTTTCTACTTTCCACAACAAAAATTGAAGATAGAATTAAAACAATAGATGAAGAAATTAATTTGATTGAAAAAAATTTTAGCACCCATCCCTTCTGGCTAGCTATTTTCTTTTCTATAATCATAGCTGGTATCTACACAATTATATTTCCTTATATACAGCTTCATGTTGATAAATTGCTTTCCAGTATAAAAAAAGAACATTTTGATATCTTTGCTGAATTAGAAACTGCAAAAAGAAAAAGGAATATCAAAATAGAAAAGGAAGAACAAGAATATAGAGATTTACAAAATAGAAATGCTAACGACAAAATCCTTGATGAAAAACTGCGTAAAAAGGATGAGCAAATACTTTCCAAAGATAATCAAATATTAGATTTACTAGATAAGATTAGTAAATCCCAAGAGGATTTTAATAATCAGATAAATGAACTTGATAGAATTCATAATAATGAGATAGAAAATATTCATCACAATTACAAAAAGAAAATTGAACAGTTAAATCAAGAAAAAGATTCCTTAAGTGAAGAGATTTCATATATCTACACTAAAGAACAGGACAATCATCACCGGATGGAACAGAGGTACGCAGAACAACTATTTGACAAAGAGGATCAAATAAATGATTTATCGAGAAAAATTGAAAGCCTATCAAATGATCATAATAATCTGATAGAACGTATTAACGAGATGCATAGTAATGAAATATTAAGTATTCATACTGACTATCAAAGAAAAATTGAGAATTTAAACGATGTGATAGCTGAATTAGAAGATAAAATTTCAGTTATACAAAACCAAGCACAAATTGATTATAACGAGATGATGCACAAACACGATGAACAGCTTTACCTCATCCAACAAGATGCAAACTCTGAAAATGATAGACTGTTTAATGAAAATGAAAAATTACGCTCCGAACTAAAGCAACTTAAATCTAAAAACTCTTCGTAATTTAATCATTAATACATTTTTCGATTACCAAACCATGCACCTAACCCAAATCCTATCTCCCAACCTACCCCAACACGACCTTATCGCCACCCATCCGAATTGGACGCGTGCTGATTTCAACCGTGCGGTTTTCCATCTGTCAGGCCGTCTGAAGCAGGCAGGCGTGCAAACAGCCGCGTTGTGGTTTGACGATGCCGCGCTGTTTGCCTGTGCCGTGTTGGCAGTGTGGCATTCTGGCGGAAAGGTTCTATTGTTGCCCAATTTGGCGCAAGACAATTTGGAGTGGGGCAAAACGGCAGAAGCGTTTTTAACAGATTCAACAGATAAAAAGCTATTTTCAGACGGCCTGAACATCTGGCGCTTGCCTGATATATTAGCTAAAACAGAATCGGAAGGGCTGCACACCTATCCTGAAAACCATCTGATTCCCGACCATGCCGAAGCATGGCTGAAAACGTCGGGCTCCAGCGGCGAAGCGCAGATTATTGTGAAAACCGCCGCGCAAATGCAGGCAGAAGCCCTGACTTTGGCAAATACGCTGCCATTTGGACAATACGGTGAAACCGTGATCGGCAGCGTGATTCCGCAACACCTTTACGGCTTTACGTTCCGCTTCGCACTCGCGCTGACAATGGGTTGGACTATGGAACGACAGCAGGCGGTTTATCCGGAAAACCTGCTTTCTAGCACAGCCGCACATGATAAAGTGGTTTGGATTGCCAGTCCGGCCGTACTCAACCGCATGGGTGAAAACCGCAACTGGCAAAGTATCGGCCATAAAATTGCAGGCATTGTCTCGGCCGGCGGCGCATTGCCCGCAGCCACGGCGGATTTGCTGCAACAGGCTGCCGTCCGCCCGTTTGAAGTTTATGGTAGTACCGAAACCGGCGTGATTGCCTCACGTTGCGAACGCCAAGAATGGCAGCCTTTCAAAGGCGTGGAAATCGGGCAAAACGAAGAAGGCGCACTTTGGGCTTCTTCACCTTGGTCTCCCGAACGCCGTCAAACAGCCGATTTGATCGAACCTCAAGATGACGGTTTTCTGTTACTCGGTCGCCAAGACCGCATTATTAAATTTGAGGACAAACGCGTGTCGCTGACCCAAATCGAACACGAACTTTTACAACACCCTTGGATTGCCGACGCCCACTGCGGCCGCCATCCGCAACACCAACGCATTGCCATATGGGCAGCATTGAACGCAGACGGTATCGCCGCCTTGCGCGAGAAAGGCCGCGCTGCGGTTGCCGATACGCTCAAACGCCATCTGGCTGCCACGCAGGACACCATCGCCCTGCCGCGTTACTGGCGTTTTACTGACAGCCTGCCACGCAATGCCCAAGCCAAAATCGCCGCGGCGGATTTTCAGACGGCCTTTACCGTCGCCCAGACATCGCCCGTTTGGTCAAAAACATCATCTGACGATGAAACCAATATCGAAACTTTTATCGGGCGCGTGCCTTTGGATTTGGTTTATTTCGGCGGCCATTTTGCCACCTTCCCGCTTGTTCCCGGCGTGGTCGAGCTGCAATGGGTGCGCAATCTGATCGCGCCCAAGCCATGGAGTAAACAGCGTATCATCCGCATCGAAAATCTAAAATATCAGCAGTTTATCCGTCCTCACGATGAAGTGTCGGTGGAGCTGAAATACGATGAAGGTAAAAATAAACTGAGCTTTAAAATCAACAACGGAGAGCATCCGTGTGCATCAGGACGGATTGTGTTTGAGGCCGTCTGAATATACTTATTAACTTTTTAGTGGAAAACCAACAATATGCAACTCTTCCCTGCCCTAGAACAACGCTATTCCCACGAACACCAGTCCGCAGGCGAGGCTCAACGTCTAGCTCAAGAAATCGCTTTTGCACCGATTGTGTTCCAAGTTTCCCGCCTGATAGTGAAATTTGGCATTCTGGACCTGCTGAACGACCATCCAGACGGCCTCACTCAAGCCGAAATCGCCGAAAAAGCGAAAATCAGCAACTACGCGGCACAAGTCCTGCTGGAAGCCTCGCTGTCTATCGGCACTGTCTTGACTCGCGACAACCGCTATTTCATCAGCAAGGCCGGTTGGTTTGTCCTCAAAGATAAAATGGCCCGCGTCAACATGGATTTCACACAAGAAATCTGCTACCAAGGCATGTTTGATTTGGAAAAAACCCTGCAAACCGGCAAGCCTGAAGGCCTGAAAGTATTCGGCGACTGGCCGACCATTTACGAAGGCTTGTCTTCATTGCCAAGCATCGCGCAAGAAAAATGGTTTGCATTCGACCATTATTATTCCGACAACTCCTTCGCCGAAGCACTCAACACAGTGTTCGCCAAACCGGTTAAAAAACTGCTCGATGTCGGCGGCAATACCGGCCGCTGGGCAGAGCAATGCGTCAACCACAATGCCGAAGTCGAAGTCACCATCATGGATCTGCCACAACAAATCGGCTTAATGCGTGAGGCGACCAAAGGCAAAAACGGCGCGGACCGTATCCACGCTCATCCGGCCAACCTGCTTGATCCTGAAATTCCGTTCCCGACCGGTTTTGACGCAATTTGGATGAGCCAATTCCTAGACTGTTTTACCGAAGAACAAGCCACCAGCATTCTTCAACGCGCCGCTGCATCTATGAGCGAAAACACCAGCCTCTACATCATGGAGCCTTTCTGGGACAGACAACGCTACGAAACCGCCGCCTACTGCCTGACCATGACCAGCCTGTATTTCACTGCCATGGCCAACGGCAATAGCAAAATCTTCCACTCTGAAGACCTGATCCGTTGCGTTGAAAAAGCCGGATTGAAAGTAGCGGAAATTTCAGACGGCATCGGCCGAGGCCACAGCATCCTGCGCTGCGTTAAGGCCGTCTGAACATCATCTTTTAAACCCTAAAAAGCAACCGACCCCAACAGCCATTGCAGCTATCGGGGTCGGTTGGTTTTTGGGTGTCCAACTTAAAACATCAGCCGCGCAACATCCATACTGCGCACACTAACCCAATCGCCACCACCAAAGCGGCAAGCAGTTGTCCCATTCCGGCCAATTTAGGCTGCTTGGCATCGATGGTTTTAAAGCCGTTAATCATCGGCATAATCAAATCCTGTTTTTTCACAAAACGATACAGCAAAACAGCCGCAATATGTACGCCCGCCAAAGCAGCCAAAACATTAAAGAAATTGACATGGATTTTTCGCGCCAGCATACCAGCATGTTCGCTGACCAAATGATTCAAAAAGCCGGAATTGGTAAACGTATTTTCATCGGCGGCAAATAAGCCTGTGGCCGTCTGAAAAACCAAGGCGGCCAATAAAGCGATGACCATCAGCGCGCCCAAGGGATTATGGCCGACCAATTCGTCTTCAGACATTTGGCCTTGCGTGTAGCGGCGGATTTCGGAAAACGGGCGCACAAATTGGCTGAATTTTACCGTATCGCTGCCCCAAATCCCCCAGCACAAGCGGAAAACCACCAACGCCAGCATCAACAAGCCGCCGCGCAAGTGCCATACCAGCATATCGCCACCTTGGGTTGCGCTGTACCACATGAATCCCATCAATAACACCAAGAGCCAATGGAACAGGCGCGTAGGTGCATCCCAAACTTTTATTTTTTGCTTCATTACCTTTTACTTTCTGATTTAAAATTAAATTTCTTATCTTGGAAGGTTACGCCATGCAGCCCATCTACACGCTTCCCGAATCGCTTCAAGCTTTTCAGACGGCCTTAGCATTTCCCGACGTATTCCGCCCCCGCGCACAAGAATCGCACAAAGGCACATACGGCACGCTTGCCATTATCGGCGGCGCAACGGGAATGAGCGGTGCGGTGGTTTTGGCAGCCACAGCCGCCATGTATCAAGGATGCGGCAAGGTTTGGGCAGGCTTCAACCAAACCATGCTGCCTTTTGCCATTATTCCCGAACGCCCTGAAATTATGCTCGCCACTGCGACCCAACTAATGGAACGCAACGATGTCAGCGCGCGGGTAATCGGTTGTGGCTTTGGCTTGGACGGATTATCAGAGCAGCTGCTGCTCCAAATCCTGTCGACACACCATGACCAGCCTTTATTGCTCGATGCAGATGCTTTGACACTGCTCGCCCGTTCTTCTGAATTGGCCGAACGCCTCAAATCGTACAAACATATCGTCCTGACACCTCATCCGGCTGAAGCCGCCCACCTGCTCGGTACCGATACCCAATCAGTTCAAGCCGACAGGCAAAAAACCGTAACCGAAATCAGCCGTAAATATGGCGCGACCGTCGTATTGAAAGGCCATCATACATTAGTGGCCACAGCAGACGGCATAGTCTATACCAACACCAGCGGCAATGCCGGTTTGGCCACCGCAGGCAGCGGCGATGTCTTGAGCGGCATTATCGGCAGCCTGCTGGCACAAGGCATTCCGGTATTCCAAGCCGCCTGCGCAGGCGTATGGCTGCACGGAGCGGCAGCCGATGTCATCAAACACAGCAGCCAAATCGAAACCGGTATGCTTGCCGGAGAAATCGCACCTGCCGCCCGATGGCTGCGCAATATTTTATCAAAAGAATAATACTGTCTATATCATAAATACAAATTGCAGGCCGTCTGAAAATCAATCTCTATTTTCAGACGGCCTGGTTTATTTTTAAGTCATTTTGCAAATTAAGGTTAAGGCGTGTATCCTTGACTTCCCTTAAAAACAACTTCACAACATATTATCATGAGTATCCTCAATAAAATCAGCAACTTTATTGGAAAAACATTTTCCCTTTGGGCGGCGCTCTTTGCCGGTATCGCTTTTTTCGCACCCGATACCTTCAAATGGGTCAGCCCTTACATTCCTTGGCTTCTAGGCATCATCATGTTCGGCATGGGCTTGACGCTCAAACCTTCCGACTTCGACATTTTGTTCAAACGCCCCAAAGCCGTCATCATCGGCGTGATTGCACAATTCGCCATCATGCCGGCAACCGCCTATCTGCTGGCCAAGCTGTTGAACCTGCCTGCCGAAATCGCAGTCGGTGTGATTTTGGTCGGCTGCTGCCCGGGCGGTACGGCTTCCAATGTAATGACTTATCTGGCGCGTGGCAATGTGGCTTTGTCGGTTGCCGTTACATCGGTTTCTACTCTGATTTCTCCATTGCTGACCCCCGTCATCTTCCTGATGCTTGCCGGTGAAATGCTGGAAATCCAAGCGGGCAGTATGTTGATGTCCATCGTCAAAATGGTTTTGTTCCCCATCGTTTTGGGCTTGATTGTCCATAAAGTCTTGGGCAACAAAACTGAAAAACTGACCGACGCGCTGCCGCTGGTTTCCGTTGCCGCCATCGTGCTGATTATCGGCGCGGTTGTCGGTGCCAGCAAAGGCAAGATTATTGAAAGCGGCCTGCTGATTTTCGCGGTTGTCGTACTCCACAACGGTATCGGCTATCTGCTCGGCTTCTTTGCCGCCAAATGGACCGGCCTGCCTTATGATGCACAAAAAACGCTGGCCATCGAAGTCGGTATGCAAAACTCAGGCTTAGGCGCCGCGCTTGCCGCCGCACACTTTGCCGCCGCGCCGGTCGTTGCCGTTCCCAGCGCATTGTTCAGCGTGTGGCACAATATCTCCGGCTCGCTTCTGGCAACTTATTGGGCAGCCAAAGCCGATAAAAATAACGAATCCTAAACGTCTTTAATCATCAGGCCGTCTGAACAGGGATAAACGAAATCAACGATTTCTGCCTTACCTGTTTAGACGGCCTTTATTTTGAAATCAAGCAGGATTATTGTTTGGCTGCTTCGATTTGGATATTGATGTTTACTTTTTTGCTCATACCGGCACTCACTAAATAATCCAAGCCCCATTTGGTACGGTCGATGGTGGTGCTGAAGTCGCCGCCGCATACTTCTGCTTTTAACATCGGGCTTTGGTAGCAGTTGAATTTGTCGGCTTTGAGTTTTACCGGCGCAGTTTTGCCGTTCATGGTCAGGTTGCCGTCAACAGACAGCAATTTTTTGCCGTTGAAATTGAATTTGGTGGATACAAAACGGATTTCAGGGTATTTGTCTGCATTGAAAATATCGGCAGATTTCAAATGTTGAGTAAAGCGATCTGAACCGGTTTGCAGTTTGGACAAAGGCAATACGATATCGATTGAGCCTTGGCGTTTGGCACGATCAAATTCCAAATTGCCGGTCAAACCATAAATACCGCCGACGTTGGTGCTGGTGTTGAAATGGTCGATGGCAAAGCGGGCATTGGCATGAAATTCGTCCACTTTATAAACAGCGGCAGACGCAGCAGAAGCCAACATGGCAGAACACAATGCAAACATGATTTTTTTCATTGTCTTATCCTTAGAAATGTGAGAAGTTCCCTATCATATCACTTTTTGATGCCAACATCTTTTGCAACTGAGAAAGACAACGTTTCATCTTAAGAAAACTTCAGGCCGTCTGAAAGAATGAGCAGCAAATTCAGGTGAAGTAAATACAGTTTAGTTTTATTACAAAATAGCGTGCTTCATCGCTCGTAATTGGTATAAAATACCGAGTTATTTCTACAACGGGCCGCCAATTAACCAGCCTATTTCAGACGGCCTCAGCATAAAACAAAGGAACAAAAATGCCTGAATACCGCTCCAAAACCTCTACCCACGGCCGCAATATGGCAGGCGCGCGCGCATTGTGGCGTGCGACCGGCGTCATGGAAACCGACTTCGGCAAACCGATTATCGCCATTGCCAACTCCTTCACACAATTCGTCCCAGGCCATGTGCACCTGCACAACATGGGCCAACTGGTTGCCCGTGAAATCGAAAAAGCCGGCGGCATTGCCAAAGAATTCAACACCATCGCCATTGACGACGGTATCGCCATGGGCCACAGCGGTATGCTCTACTCCCTGCCTAGCCGCGACCTGATTGCTGACTCCATCGAATACATGGTCAACGCCCACTGCGCCGACGCGCTGGTGTGCATTTCCAACTGCGACAAAATCACCCCGGGCATGCTGATTGCCGCCATGCGCCTGAACATTCCGACCATCTTCGTTTCCGGCGGCCCGATGGAAGCAGGTAAAGTTATCGGAGTTGCAAACATTCAACCCGAACGCCGCTTGGACTTGATTGATGCCATGATCGAATCGGCTGACGACAATATCAGCGACAAACAAGTCGAAGAAGTCGAACAAAACGCCTGCCCGACTTGCGGCTCCTGCTCCGGCATGTTTACCGCCAACTCCATGAACTGCCTGACCGAAGCACTCGGCCTTTCCCTGCCGGGCAACGGTTCTTATCTGGCTACCCACGCAGGCCGCAAAGAATTGTTCCTCGAAGCCGGCCGCATGATTGTCGAAATCACCAAACGCTATTACGAGCAAGACGACGAAACCGTATTGCCACGCAGCATTGCCACCAAAAAAGCGTTTGAAAACGCCATGACCATGGACATCGCCATGGGCGGCTCTACCAATACCATTTTGCACCTGTTGGCCGTTGCCAACGAAGCCGGTGTCGATTTCAAAATGGCAGACATCGACCGCCTGAGCCGTGTTGTGCCTTGCATCTGCAAAACCGCGCCAAACAATCACGACTACTATATGGAAGACGTGCATCGCGCAGGCGGCATCTTCGCCATCCTGAAAGAATTGGACAAAGCCGGCAAACTGCACACCGACGTGTACACCATCCACGCGCCGACCCTGAAAGACGCAATTGAAAAATGGGATGTGACCAACCCTGAAAACACCCATGCCATCGAGCGTTTCAAAGCGGCTCCAGGTGGCGTGCGCACTACTCAGGCGTTCTCGCAAAACCGTATGTGGAAAACCCTCGACCTCGACCGCGAAAAAGGCTGTATCCGCGATGTTAAACATGCCTACTCGCAAGACGGCGGCTTGGCAGTATTGTTCGGCAATATCGCCGAGCGCGGTTGCGTAGTGAAAACCGCAGGCGTGGACGAGAGCATCCTCAAATTTACCGGTCGCGCCCGCGTTTTTGAAAGCCAAGAAGACGCAGTAGAAGGCATTTTGGGCAACCAAATCGTGGCAGGCGATATCGTCATCATCCGCTACGAAGGCCCTAAAGGCGGCCCGGGCATGCAAGAAATGCTGTACCCGACTTCCTACCTGAAATCCAAAGGTTTGGGCAAAGCCTGCGCCCTGCTGACCGACGGACGCTTCTCCGGCGGTACTTCCGGCCTGTCCATCGGTCACGCTTCGCCTGAAGCGGCAGAAGGCGGCGCAATCGGTTTGGTACACGAAGGCGACACCATCGAAATCGACATTCCAAACCGCAGCATCCACCTTGTCATTTCCGATGAAGAGCTTGCCGCACGCCGCGCCGAAATGGAAGCACGCGGCAGCAAAGCGTGGAAACCGGAAAACCGCGACCGCTACGTCTCCGCAGCCCTGCGTGTCTACGGCGCAATGGCGACTTCCGCCGACAAAGGCGCAGTACGCGACGTATCGCAAATCGAACGTTAATTAACCTGACTTTAAGGCCGTCTGAACGCTTTCAAGTGTTTCAGACGGCCTTCATTCAAACGGACACATATGGACAAATTCATTTTAGCGATGATCGGCATGGCCATTGCCCTCTTGATTATTATTGGCGGAGGATTTATCGCTGTCGAATATTTCAAATCCCATCCTGAAGCATTCCAAGTCAAGCCGCTATCAAAATAATCATTTAACGGCATGAGTTTCAAGGGGAAACATCTACATACTCAAGGCCGTCTGAACGCAGTACATATAATGAAACACATTCTTTACTGGCTGGGTGGTTTTGCCGTCGCCCTCGGCATATTCCAATACTACGAAACCCATCGCTATTCCGAAGACCAGCTCATTTACGCCCGACCGCCGCAAAATCGTACTGCCGTTGCCGATTTTGACGCCTTGGCGTATTTAAATTTCCTCCGCTCCTCAGCCAATCTGCCCGTACTGGCGCACTCAGCCACACTCGAACGCGCCGCACGCAATCATGCCCGCTATCTGCTGCAAAACCCTGACGACGGACATGACGAACATAATACGCGCAATCCCTTTTATACAGGCCCACGCCCATCAGACCGCACGCGCAAAGCCGGTTATGCCTATAAAGGCGTGCACGAAAACGTCAGCACCGGCCAGCACCCGCCAAACGAAAAAATCAACGACCATCTGCCTGCCCAACATCAGCTGGACAATCTAATGACGGCGATTTACCACCGTCTCTCCTTACTCGATCAAAATATCGACGAGGCCGGAGCGTCGTTTGAATCACAAGGCAAACAAATCGCGTTAAGCATCAATCAAGGCGACAGCAGATTCAACAGCCTCTGCCAAAAAAACCGCCCCCTATCCGACCTCAGCCGTTCGTTTTATCAAGATGCCTGTCATGGTCATGCCATTGTTTATGCGGATGAAATTTCCAACCGCAAAACCCAGCCTTACATCACCTATCCGCAAGGCAACTTCGCTTCGCCGGTTTTCCACGGCGAACGTCCCGACCCTATGCCGCATTATGAAATGACCGGCAATCCGATCAGCATCGCCTTCTCAGAACAATCGCCTCCGGTCAAAATGCGTTCGTTCAAACTGTATCAGGACACAAAAGAAATCAGAGACGTCAAAATCTTAGATAAAGATAATGACCCGAACCGCCTCCTGACCGAACGTCAATTTGCGCTGTTTCCTTTACAACCATTGGAATACGACACCGACTACCGAGCCGTGTTCGAATACCGTCAAAACGGAAAAGACAAAACGGCCGAATGGACATTCAGCACGCAAAAACCCGATTATCCTTACTTCATCGTCAAAGGCGGTGAAACGCTGGCCATCGAATCCGGACAAAAATATTTTATCCATTGGCAGGATTTTTGGTGCTTGAAGCAATGCGAACGCTACAACTACCGCATGAACCGCGACACCCAAATCGACATTATCGAACGACAGGCCGGCGGTATTATTATCCGTGTCAACGGAAGCAAAGGCAGCAGCATCCGCTTAATGCCCGAAGGCGAAGACAGGCGCGCCATTACACTTTATTTATGGAAATAAAGCCGTTTTCAGACGGCATGAAGCACCAAAAAGCTGATAAAATACCGCCTCACCCCCCTATGGCAAGCTATCCAATATGACCAAACATCCGCAAACAGCAGCCAATACCCGCTATGCCTTTGCCAGCATTGCCGCCATGTTGGTCGCGTTTTTACTGTTCGTTGCCGTCATGTTGCTGCCTTTGGGGCTGACGGCGGGCACGCAAGTAAGCCTGATACGGCTTTCACTCTACGCAATCGTGCTGTTTGCCGTACTTGGCGGTATTTTTTCTGTACGCGTTGCCTATTTGCGTAAAAAGAACGGAGCATGACATGACCCAAGCCGATAAAATTCCACAAGAAATCCGCCTCCAGCAAGAGCGGCGCGTACTGACTTTGGTCTATGTTGACGGTGCCAAGAGCCTTCCTGCCGAATATCTGCGCGTGTACTCGCCCAGTGCGGAAGTGCGCGGACACGGTGCCGGCCAAGATGTTTTGCAAACAGGCAAAGCCGAAGTCAGCATTACCGATTTGGACCCCGTCGGCCAATACGCATTGAAAATTACTTTTTCAGACGGCCACGACAGCGGCCTTTACGATTGGGACTATCTCTACCGACTAGCGCACAATCAAGACGCGCTTTGGCAAAACTATCTCGACCGCCTCGAAAAAGCCGGCGCGTCTAGAACACCAAGTGCCGAAGATTTGAAACCCAAACACACGCATTCCTGCGGTAGTGGCGGTTGCGGCGGAAAGGCCGTCTGAAAAAAGGCGAGACCGTAACATTGGACGACGGTAGGATCATTGACCTCTCCCCGCCCAAAAAAGATAGATAGTAGCCATCTTCGATGATACCAAAGCCTATCCGCAGGCAGCGCACGCCGCACAAAACACAGACGTTTTGGTGCATGAAGCAACCTTTGCGGCAGGCGATGAAGAGACAGCGGAACGAGTGTTCCAATCAACCGTATCCAATGCCGCCAAGCTGGCTTTGCAAGCCAATGTGAAACAACTTTACCTGACCCACATCAGCGCACGTTATACCGAAAAAGAGCAACGCCTGATGCTGGAGCAACAGACACAAACAATATTTCCCGCGTCGAAAGTGGTTGGTGATTTCGACGTATTCGATATCTGAATCCGTATTATTTTAAGAAGGCAGACACTATGAGCGACCACAAAACCCATTTCGGCTTCTCTACCGTTGACGAAGACGAAAAAGCAGGCAAAGTTGCAGAAGTCTTCCACTCCGTGGCAAAAAACTACGACATTATGAATGACGTAATGTCCGGCGGTCTGCACCGTGTTTGGAAACATTTCACCATCAATACCGCCCGCCTGAAAAAAGGCGACAAAGTATTGGATATCGCCGGCGGTACTGGCGATTTGTCCCGAGGCTGGGCAAAACGTGTAGGCAAAGAAGGCGAAGTTTGGCTGACAGACATCAACTCCTCCATGCTGACGGTCGGCCGCGACCGCCTGCTCAACGAAGGCATGATTCTGCCCGTATCGTTGGCAGACGCTGAAAAATTGCCGTTCCCCGACAACTATTTCAATCTGGTTTCCGTCGCATTCGGCCTGCGCAACATGACACACAAAGATGCCGCGCTGAAAGAAATGTACCGCGTATTGAAACCGGGTGGCACCCTGCTGGTGTTAGAATTCTCCAAAGTGTATAAACCTTTGGAAGGCGTGTACGACCTCTACTCTTTCAAACTGTTGCCGATTATGGGCAAACTGATTGCCAAAGATGCCGACAGCTACCAATACCTCGCCGAATCTATCCGTATGCACCCCGACCAAGAAACCTTGAAGCAAATGATGCTGGATGCAGGCTTCGACAGCGTGGATTACCACAACATGAGCGCAGGCATTGTTGCCTTGCATAAAGGCGTGAAATTCTAAGGCCGTCTGAAACAAACACAAAGGGCGTGATTGATACACACGCCCTTTATTTTTAAATCTTCCAAGCCAATCTGACACAAAACAAAGGCCGTCTGAACAGCCGTAAAACGAAATCAAGGATTTCGATTACACCATTCAGACGGCCTTAATACGTTTAAATCAGCTTAGGTTCCTGCTTTCACGCTTTGCCATTGACGGACCATAAATTTCAATGCCGCCGGTTGGATAGGCACCATAATAAAGCTGTTTTTCAAATCCTCATCGGTCGGGAAAATCGTATTGTCGTTTCTAAACTCTTCATCCATCAGCTCTTGAGCCGGTTTGCTGGACGGCGCATAAGTAACAAAATTGCCGTTTTTCGCCGCAACTTCAGGATCTAAGAAATCATTGATATACGCATGGGCATTGGCCACATGTTTCGCATCTTTCGGAATCACAAACGAATCCACCCAAATCCCCACGCCTTCTTTCGGCATCATCACACGGATTTTTTCCTTGCCGCCTGCTTCTTCGGCACGACGTTTGGCAATGTTCAAATCGCCGCCAAAGCCAATCGTTACGCAAGTATCGCCGCGCGCCAAATCATCGATAAAACCGGACGAAGTAAAACGCTTGATGTACGGACGGTTTTTCTTCAAGACCTCCGTAGCCGCCTTAATATCAGCCGTTTCGCTGCTGTTTGGATTTTTACCCATATAGTTCAACACCATAGGATAAATCTCCGCCGCGCTGTCCAAATAGCTGATGCCGCATTGCTTGAGTTTGGACGTGTATTCGGGGTTAAACACCAAATCCCATTGATTGTCCGGCAGCTGATCCGTGCCCAAAGCCTTTTTCACACGCTCGGTATTGATAGCGAAGGTGTTAGTACCCCAATAAAACGGAACGGCATATTCGTGGTTCGGATCAACGCCTTCCATCAACTTCATCAACTGAGGATTCAAGTTTTTATAGTTGGGAATCAATGATTTGTCGATTTTCTGATACGCACCTGCCTTAATCTGCCTACCGACAAACGCATTGGAAGGAGCCACGATGTCGTAACCCGACTTGCCGGTCAATACCTTGCTTTCCAGTGTTTCATCGCTGTCATATACATCGTAAGTTACTGCGATACCGTGTTTTTTCTCAAACGCGGCAACCGTCTCGGGATCGACATATTCCGACCAGTTGTAAATGCTCAATACCTTTTGATTATCGGTTTGAGCCGCCTTGTCGGCAGAAGTTTTGTCCGAGCCGCCGCAGCCGGCCAATGCAAGCACAGTCAGTACGATGAGGGGCAGATGTTTGGTCATTATCATTCCTTGCGTATCCGGTTGAAAATAGAGAGGCATTATAAAGCAGGCAAGCCCGAGCGGATAGGCTTCATTGTTAAAAGATATCGCCCCGCTTAAGGTCGTCTGAAAGACAGCTTGCCGCCAACTTAAAACCTTTCTGCCGATAGCTTGAAATATGGTTTTGCGGTAAGATAACGCCCATTCGTTTTTAATCTCAACGCGCCGTCCGGGCCGTCTGAAATCTTTGTACAAAAATTTATCGAGACATTATGAAAACCACCGAACTACGCCAAAAATTCCTGAAATTTTTTGAATCTAAAGGCCACACCATCGTCCGCTCCTCCTCGCTCGTGCCACACGACGACCCGACCCTGCTGTTTACCAACGCAGGCATGAACCAATTTAAAGACGTATTCCTCGGCTTTGACAAACGCCCCTACAACCGCGCCACTACCGCGCAAAAATGCGTACGCGCAGGCGGCAAACACAACGACTTGGAAAACGTAGGCTACACCGCCCGTCACCACACCTTCTTTGAAATGATGGGCAACTTCTCCTTCGGCGACTACTTCAAACGCGATGCCATCCACTTCGCTTGGGAATTCCTGACTTCCCCTGAATGGTTGAACATCCCTAAAGACAAACTCTTGGCAACCGTTTACGCAGAAGACGACGAAGCCTACAACATCTGGTTGAACGAAATCGGTATGCCTGCCGAACGCATCGTCCGCATCGGCGACAACAAAGGTGCGAAATACGCATCCGACAACTTCTGGCAAATGGGCGACACCGGCCCTTGCGGCCCTTGCTCCGAAATTTTCTACGACCACGGCGAAGAAATCTGGGGCGGCATTCCGGGCAGCCCTGAAGAAGACGGCGACCGCTGGATTGAAATTTGGAACTGCGTATTTATGCAGTTCAACCGCGAAGAACAAGGCAATATGAATCCACTGCCTAAGCCTTCCGTCGATACCGGCATGGGCTTGGAGCGCATGGCCGCCGTCATGCAGCATGTTCACAGCAACTACGAAATCGACTTGTTCCAAGACCTGCTCAAAGCCGTTGCCCGCGAAACCGGCTCAGCTTTCAGCATGGAAGAACCCAGCCTGAAAGTCATCGCCGACCACATCCGATCCTGCTCCTTCCTGATTGCAGACGGTGTCTTGCCTTCCAACGAAGGCCGCGGCTACGTATTGCGCCGCATCATCCGCCGCGCCGTGCGCCACGGTTACAAACTAGGCCAGAAACAGGCGTTTTTCTACAAACTCGTGCCCGATTTGGTGAAAGAAATGGGCGCCGCGTATCCTGAGTTGAAAGAGAAACAGACACAGATTATGGAAGCCTTGCGCGCGGAAGAAAGCCGCTTCGGCGAAACGCTGGAAAAAGGCATGGGCTTGTTCAACCAAGTGCTCAACGGCATGAAATTCCTGAAACTGGAAAGCTTGTTGCCGCAAGACGGTGTAGGCAAACCTCTGACATTGAAAACCGCAGATGGTGTGGAATTTACCGCCGCTTCCCGTGTTGCTCCGAGCAAAAAGCAAATCGTTATCCGTCCTCGAGTTTCAGGCAGCCTGAACGAAGGCATGTATATCGATTTGCAGGCTGCTTTGGAAACCGCCCATATTCCCGACGCGAAAAAACCGTTTGCCGAAGCCTTGAATACCTACTTGATGGACAACATCGCCAACAGCAAACTCGTTATCGGCGGCGAACACATCTTCAAACTCTACGACACCTACGGTTTCCCCTACGACCTAACCGCCGACATGGCGCGCGAACTGGGCATCGAACTGGACGAAGCAGGCTTCGAGCGTGAGATGGAAGCCCAACGCACACGCGCACGCGCCGCACAAAGCTTCAAAGCCAATGCCCAACTGCCTTACGAAGGTCAAGACACCGAGTTTAAAGGTTATAGCGAACGCCAAACCGAATCCAAAGTTCTCGCCCTCTACAAAGACGGCGAGCAAGTCAACGAATTGAACGAAGGCGAAGAAGGCGCCGTCGTTATCGACTTCACCCCGTTCTATGCAGAATCCGGCGGTCAAGTCGGCGATGTCGGCTATATCTTCGCAGGCGAAAACCGCTTTGAAGTACACGATACCCAAAAAATCAAAGCGGCCGTATTCGGCCAATTCGGCGTACAAACCTCAGGCCGTCTGAAAGTCGGCGACAGCGTTACCGCCAAAGTGGATGACGAAATCCGCAATGCCAATATGCGCAACCACAGCGCCACCCACTTGATGCACAAAGCCCTGCGCGATGTATTGGGCGAACACGTTGAACAAAAAGGCTCTTTGGTTACCGCCGAATCCACCCGTTTCGACATTTCCCATCCTCAAGCGGTAACTGCCGAAGAAATCGCCGAAGTCGAACGCCGAGTCAACGAAGCCATCTTGGCCAACGTTGCCGTCAATGCAGCCATTATGAGCATGGAAGATGCCCAAAAAACCGGCGCCATGATGCTCTTCGGCGAAAAATACGGCGACGAAGTACGCGTACTGCAAATGGGCGGTTTCTCTACCGAATTGTGCGGCGGTACACACGTTTCACGCACCGGCGACATCGGCCTCTTCAAAATCATTAGCGAAGGCGGTATTGCCGCAGGCGTGCGCCGTATCGAAGCCATCACCGGCCTGAACGCACTCAAATGGGCGCAAGATCAAGAGCGTTTGGTTAAAGACATTATTGCCGAAACCAAAGCCCAAACTGAAAAAGACGTACTGGCGAAAATCCAAGCAGGCGCAGCACACGCCAAAGCATTGGAAAAAGAATTGGCACGCGCCAAAGCCGAACTCGCCGTCCATGCAGGCGCCAAACTCTTGGACAATGCAAAAGACTTGGGCGCAGCCAAACTCGTCGCCGCCCAAATTGAAGCCGACGCAGCCGCCCTGCGCGAAATCGTGACCGACTTGACCGGCAAATCCGACAACGCCGTAATTCTTTTAGCGGCAGTAAACGACGGCAAAGTCTCCCTGTGCGCAGGCGTATCCAAACCGTTGACTGCCAAAGTCAAAGCAGGTGATCTGGTTAAATTTGCAGCCGAACAAGTCGGCGGCAAAGGCGGCGGCCGTCCTGACTTGGCGCAAGCCGGCGGTACAGATGCCGACAAATTGCCTGAAATGCTAGGAAGCGTGGAAGGTTGGGTTAAAGAGAAGCTGTAATGTAGGAAAGTACAGGCTGCCTGAAAGTGGGTTTTCAGGCAGCCTTTTTGTGCAGTAAATTGCCTTGTTGTTTACATTTTTTTCTACGATGGATGACCTTTGTGTTGGCTTAAATGATTTTTTAAGCATCTATCCGCCATTATCAAGAATCAAGCGGATTTTCCGTGCCTATCATCATTCTTGGCAATATCGAACAACTGCTCAAGCAGGCCTTCAATCAAACACTGAATCGTAAATCATGCTATTGATTCCCACAAACTACTTGAAACCAAGCATTTCGATCACTGCCTGTTTCAGGTAGCCTTTTCTTCAAGAAAATGTTAATATTTGCAAAGACTACGTAAACTAAAACTCATCAACTCAATCAAAGGAGCCTGCCATGTTTGCAAAATCCCTGTTGAAACCCCTCTTCCTCGCCGCCACACTGATGTTGCTCAACGGCTGCGCCACTTATGCACTGTGGGAAAATCACGACTCACGCGGTTCCAACTCTTACAGCTTAAATCTCGTCGAAAACGACTCCGTTGTCGGCTTTGCCCGCGTCAAGCCCGACAGCCAAAAACTACCGCCCAACAGTATCGTAATGTTGGGCGAGAGCTATATCTATGTGCTGACCAAAGGCAGCAACCCTAGGGCTGAAAGCGGCGAAACAGCCCGGGAAGTGGATTTGGGCGCGATTTTAAACGTCAAGTTGTCCCAACCCTTCCAAATGTACGCACCCTCCAATGATGCCGAAAAATGCTGCAGCACCCCGCCTCGGAAAGGATTCAGACTGGCCACCAACGAATCAAAGCAACGTTTCTGCAGCACGGATTTCGATTTAGTTTACCAAGAAAACCCGTGCCTTTCCCTCGCCGAGCGCCGCCAAGAACGCACCGAACTGCGCCGGCTGCAATTCAGGCAGGTTACCGACAGCAAGGGCGCGTCCCGCTATGCCCGTACCATCCGGGTGTGCGGCCAGCTCTATGCCCGCCCGAGCGACATGAACTACGACTACCGTTTTGAAACTCCGCTGCCTGTAACCCTCCACACCTCGGTAACCAAAACCGGTACAAGCGTATCAGGGGGGACGGTCGGCCGCGCACTCGCTACCCCGTTCACCGCTGCTGTCGATATCGTTACCCTGCCCGTTAGCCTGCCTATGCTATGGATTTTTAAAAACATGCATGTAGGCTTCTAAATTCAGACACAAGGGAGGGAGGCCGCTTGGTAATCCTACTTTTTTCAGGCAGCCGTAGCCTGTATCGTTATCAACCCAACAAGAAAGCCCCAACCCTATGCCCTACAACCACCAAAAAATGGAAAACGCGCTGTTCGCCCTAATCGGCGCATTGGAATTTGAAAACGGCCGTTTTTGGAAAGGCTACGATTTTGATCTGCTCAATAGCCTGCACGAACAAGGCTTAATCAGCCAGCCTTGGGGCAAAGCCGAATCCGCCTATCTCACCCCCGAAGGTTTGGAAAAAGCCAAAGCCTTGGTAAAAGAAATGTTTGGCGAGGCATCGGATTTGTAGCAAACCGTAGCCTGCATTCCCACCAACCGCGTGCGTGGCTATGCCACACACCCTACCTGCGGGCGACGCAAACCTTAAGATTAAGGTGCAGGTGTGTGCGGTACGCACGCACGCGGTTTTTGTTGCTACCGAATGATTCCAAACCATGCCGTAATCCAGTCAGCAGCAAACGCAGCTTGGGTCATGTACCAACAAAACTCAATATCAAAGGCCGTCTGAATTTCAGACGGCCTTTCTATTTTCATTTCAAGCTGATATTTAAGCTTTTTATTCAATCATCTAACAATCAATCTTTCTCAACCGTAAAAAACAGTTCTTCCTGTTTCAAAGCATTACCGTCTGCATCGGTTAATGCTGCTTCTGCTGCGGAAAACTTGATAACTGCAAGGCTTAGGCTGCCTTGTTCAGTCAGTGCTGTGTTGAGGATGACGCCTGCTTCTTCCTCACCAACTTTGACGGCAATACCGGCGGCTTCTAAAGAATCGCCGCTTAATACGGCCAGTCCGCGTTTGACTTGGCCTCGGTATTGGGCGCGGGCGATGATTTCTTGGCCGGGGTAGCAGCCTTTACGGAAATGGACGGCGCCGATGATGTGTTGGTTGAGCATTTGGGCAACGGCCGCTTCTTTGGTTGCGGCGCAAATCCACGGATAGCCGCTGCGGATTTCGTGCAGGTTCCACACGTTTTCGGCTCCTGCTTGATATTCGACTGCATTTTCGGCTGCTGAAATTTTCAGACGGCCTGTGTGCGGCAAGGCAATTTCTACGGCGTTTTCTTGAATTTGGGCCGGGAAAGACAGTTGCGGTTCGGTAGCAGGATGAGGTTCTGCATTGTCTGCCAACTCGCCGCTTACTGCCAAATCAGGCATCAGCTCGAAGACGACTTTTGCACGCAAGACAAACATTCTCAGACGTTTGACGATGGCTTCGGTCAAATCTTGAGCCATGATCAACAGTAAATCTTCTCCGCGATTGACGACCAACATATTCGCCAACACACGGCCTTTAGGCGTATTGTATGTGGCATAACATGCTTGACCGGAAGCTAAATTATTAATATCGTTGGATAATTGGCCATGAAGAAATGAAGCTCTGTCTTCGCCGCTGACGCGGACAACGCCGAAAAAAGGCAGGCGGGTTTGCATAATCGACTCCTTAAATGGTAGATGCTGAATTATCGCCCAAATTGCCGCTTATTATCAAATAAATAAATTCAGGCCGTCTGAATGTTTCAGACGGCCTGTTGTTTGGATTCAAGCAATCAAAATTATTTGATGCTGACTTTACGGATAATCACGGCTTCGGTTGGAACGTCTTGATGATAGCCGCGTGTCGCAGTTTTCACTTTGCTGATTTTACGGACAACGTCCATACCGGAAGTGACTTTACCGAAAACGGCATAGCCGTAGCCTTGAGGGGTTTTGCTTTTGAAATTCAAAAAGTCGTTGTCGGCCGTATTGATAAAGAACTGGCTGGTTGCAGAATTTGGATCGCCGGTGCGCGCCATGGCGATGGTGCCAACGTTATTTTTCAAGCCGTTGTCTGCTTCGTTGTTGATGGCTTTATCGGTGGATTTTTGAACCATTTTCTCGGTAAATCCGCCGCCTTGAATCATAAAATTGTCGATAACGCGGTGGAAAATCGTGTTGTCGTAAAAACCTTTTTTGGCGTAATTGACAAAGTTTGCCACGGTTTTCGGCGCTTTGACTTCATCCAACTCCAGTTGGATGTTGCCCATATTGGTTTCAATCACCGCATGGGTAACCGCTTGCGCTTGCACGGAAAGTGAGAGTGCGAGGGCGCACAGGGTCAGTTTGATGGATTTTTTCATATGTCTTCTCGAATAATGTATTGTGAAAATGGAATATTAACCTTGTTTCGCGTGAAATCCATAAAAAACATGTAAGATTTTTCAAGCAAAAAACATAAGGCAATCAAATCAGGCCGTCTGAAAAGGGATAAAAAACAAATTTTTGCTTTTTATCATTCCCTTTCAGACGGCCTGCTATTACGGTCAAACCGAAATCAGATTAGAAATCCAATTCCGCTTTCAGCCAATAAGTACGCGGCATACCAACAACGGCGAAGCTACGGTCGAAACGTCCCCGCTGAATCTGCCAATATTTTTTATTGAATAGATTTTCCACTGATCCACCGATAGTAAGGGTATTGCCTTTACCAACTTTAGTACGGTAGCGCGCACCAGCATCAACCAGTGTATAAGACGGTAACTTATAGGTATTGGATGCATTCTGATAGGACGAACCGTAATACTGTACGTTGGTATTCAGAGTCAACCCTTTGACAAACGGCGTATCCCATTCCAAACCTGCTTTGGCAATATATTTAGGACTGGTTACCTGATGTCCGTTTACCAGATTATCCGACCAAGTTGGGAAATCGATCAGGTCAGAACGAATAAAACTCATCCCGATGCTGGGACGCAATGTTTTGTTCAGCAGATTAGCATAGACGTTCAGTTCCAAACCGCGATAACGTTCTTTACCCTGTTCTTCGCCACTAACTGCCAAACCTGCTTTTCGATAGGCTGCAAAATCAGTACCGCTCTTAGTGTTTCCGCGCCAGTAACCTGGACGGGTAATTTGGTAGATATTGGCAGAGGTAACGATGTCGCCCCAGTTCTTGCGAACACCCAATTCAACCTGTTGACTTACGCGGGGTTTAGAAACAAGTCCGGTTTCTTCATCCACCTCACCCGGTTCCAAATCTTCCATAAAATTTCCATAAACGACGAAATCAGGGGAAGGAACCCAAGAAGCTGCCAGCATTGGACCAAAACGGCTTTTGCTGACTTTTCGATTCGTCAGATGGTTATTTTCCTTCACCCACTGGTAACGTCCACCCAAAGTCAGGCGTATGGTGTTATCAACAAAGCCCAAAGTATCGGATACGGCAATACTTGGTGTTGTCTGTGTGATATTGACACTTTGTCTTTCTGCACTTGGAAATTTCGGTGTAATGCCCGAAAAGTCCGGAGCATAGATGTTGCTTCTGAAAGCATCACCATAATTACCCGGTCCGCTTTTATGATTGCGGGAGCGGGAAATATAGTCCAAAGAAGCTGCCCAGTTGTGAACGATCGGGCCGGTTTCAAATTCTCCACGCGCCTTTAATGTACCACTGGTCGTGCGCGATTGAATGTTCCAAGGAGACGCAGCACCCGCCCTATAATTTCCTAACTGCCATCCCTTAAGTGAGGGGTCATCCATCCTCAATTGGATAAAACCACCGTAATATTTCGACTCCATATGCCCAATACCACCGGATAACTGCATGTTGTAGTCAGTATCGTACTCAAACGTCAACATATTGGTAACAGTTTTGGTGGTCTGCTCATGCCAGCTTGGAGCTAGGTTGATTTTACCGTTAGGAGCAGCAGGCATAGCAAAATTGTAATTTTGCATATCTTGGAAACGTGCACGGCCGCCGGCAGTATTACGGTGGTTATACATGGCATCATAGGCAATACGCAGCTTCTCTCCACGGTAATCAGCATTCAGGCCGAACTCCTGATTATCTTCATCATAACCTTTACGCGGGGTATCGCCTTTACGGTATTTCCCGCTTAAACGCACACCTAATTCTTTGTTTTCGCCGAAACGTTGGCCTAAGTCGAATGAGCCTTGTACTCGGTTATTACTAAACCAACCCAAACCAATTTTGCGGTTTCCTTCATCGGATGCTTTTTTGGTTTCAATGTTGACAGAAGAACCTGTCGCCCCTTCCGGATCCATACCTACGGTTGAACTGGATGCACCTTTAATTAATTGGGCAGATGCCACATTGGCAGTCGGCGTGTGCCAGTAAGAATATAGGCCGGGCAGTCCATTGATACTGAACTGTTTGGCATCTAATTGCAAACCACGAACATACAGCCCCTGCAGGGTATTGCTTTCGCCACCAAACTGCATTACCGAAGCATCGTTCTTGGCGATTGTATCTACTAATGTACGGGATGCGTTGTTTTCCAATACTTTTTCGTCGTAATTGACGACTGTAATTGGTGCTGTAAAGGCATTTGCCTTGCCCAGCAGTCCTAAGTTCACACGATCGCGTAAGTCACCGTCGCTGGCAATAGAATACGAGCGTGCGGCCTTCACGCGTTTGGCGTCGGCGTGGACTTTGACTTCCTGCACTTCTGCATGGGCTTCGGGAGCAGGGGTGGCTTCATCGGCGGCGTAGGCGAATGCGCTTGCAACCACAAGCGGCATCAGGGCTAATTTGCTGTTCATAAATTCCTTCTGAATTGAAATATTAATAATTCTTATATCGGGTAAAAAATTACAAAGTAATTTAGCTTTGCGATTATATTTGATAAGATTCCTACTTTCCACAAAAACAAATAAGAACTGTTTGTAAATACAAAAATACAACAGTTTGAAAAACTATTTTCATAGTGATCATAATTCAATAAATTTGCCGTCCGTTCAGACGGCCTTTACGACCCTTTCAGAGAATACATCCATGCAAAAATGGCAAACCGAGCTTTATTCCTCACCGTCTTGGCTGGTACAGACCTTGTTGATGGTCGCCGCAGCTTCGGCGGTGATTCTGTTTTTTGCACGCAACACGCGCTTCGGGCGCGAGTTCAGCTATATCCTGCGGCTGTGTCTGACGCCGAAAAGTGCAGTTAAAGTATTGTTGCTGATTACGGCGATGATTACGCTGCTACTGACCGAAGTGCGGTTGAATGTGTTGAGCACCTTTATGTCCAAAGGGCTTTACGACTCGATGCAGGATTTGAATGCCTCCGCGTTTTGGATGTTTGCAGCGATGAATGCGGGCGTGGTGTTGATACGGGCGTTTAACAACGTCGTCAACGACTTTCTTGATCAAGGCTTGGCGATTAAATGGTCGGAGCGGCTCAATGAAGTTTTGACTTCGCGCTGGCTTACCGACAAAAACTACTACCGCCTGCAAATGCGCCGCCACGCGCCGGACAATATCGACCAGCGTATCCAACAGGACGCGCAGGAATTCATCGCCTCAACCATCGAATTTGTGCGCGGCATGGTCAATTCGGTCGTTACCTCGCTGGAATTTGCCGTTGTTTTGTGGGGTTTGGCGGGCATCCTGACCGTGTTCGGCTTCGATATTCCGCACGGCATCGTTTGGTTTGTCTATATGTTTGTAATTTTGGCGACCTTTATCGCCATGTGGATAGGCAACCCTTTGATTCGTTTTAATTATGAAAACGAAAAACTCAACGGCGACTACCGTTATTCCCTTGTCCGCGTGCGCGACCATGCCGAAAGCGTCGCGTTTTACAACGGCGAAAAACACGAACACGACCAGCTTGCCGACCGCTTCAAAGCCATCATCCGCAACCGTTGGCGCATTGCACGGCAAAGCGTCTGCCTGAGCGGCTTTAACGATATGTTTACCAACGGCATCAAGCTCTTCCCCATTATTTTGCAAGCTCCGCGCCTGTTTGCCGGACAAATCAAAATCGGCGACATCCAGCAGACCGTCCAAGCATTCGCACGACTGCAAAACGCACTGTCTTTCTTCCGGATGTTCTACAACAAATTCACTGCCTACCGCGCCCGATTGGAGCGTCTGTACGGCTTTTTGCTGAGCACGGAAGAAAAACACGCCGCACAACAACCCGAGCTTACCGAAGTTTCAGACGGCCTGATCTTAGAAAACGTCGCCCTATACCGCCACAACGGCGAAGTTTTATTAGACGGTATCAATATTAACCTCAAAAGCGGCAATTCCCTGCTGATACGTGGCCCGAGCGGTTGCGGCAAAACTTCGTTGCTACGCACGCTGGCAGGGCTTTGGCCTTTCGGCAGCAGCGGTAAAGTCAGCCATCCGCCGCATCAAGACATCCTCTTCCTGCCGCAACGCCCGTACACAGCGCAAGGCAGCCTGCGCGATGCGATTTGTTACCCTGACATCGACAAACAACATCCCGAACTGATCGAAGCCATGAATACCTGCCGATTAGGTTATCTGGTCGATAAATTAGATAAAACCGATGACTGGCAGCATAAACTCTCCCCGGGCGAACTGCAACGCGTCGCCTTCGTCCGCGCCCTGCTCTCGCAGCCCAAAGTCATCCTGCTCGACGAAGCCACCGCCGCCTTGGACGAACCGACCGAAGCCATGCTCTACCGCGCCTTAAAACAAAAACTGCCCGACAGCATCATCATCAGCATCGGCCACCGCAGCACGCTCAACGAGTTCCATGATTCATGCCTCGATGTCGGTCATGTACAATGCTGAATTAAAGGCATAGCAAAGGCCGTCTGAAACAGTGAAAAACGAAATCAAACGATTTTGTCCTCACCGTTTCAGACGGCCTTTTCAAACGCTATGGCATGTTTATTTGCTATACTCTGCATTGTGTTAACGTCGTCTAAAAAATATTTATGAAAACCCTGGCCCTCATTCCACATTACAACCACCCAACCACCATCAGCCACGTTGCCCAAACCATGCGCGGCTTCGGTTTAAACGTTTTAATTGTGGACGACGGTTCACGCGAAGAATGCAAACCTGTATTGCAGACTTTGGTTTCAGAAGGCATTGATGTCCTTTACCGCCCCATCAACGGCGGCAAAGGCGCAGCGGTCAAAACCGGCTTGGAATACGCTCAAGAACATGGCTATACCCACGTCTTGCAGGTTGATGCAGACGGTCAACACTGCTTGAGCGACACGCCCAAACTCCTCGCAGCAGCAGAACAAAACCCCGAAGCCGTCGTCTGCGGCTGGCCGCAATACGGCGACGACGCGCCCAAAGCGCGGCTGTACGGACGCAAAATTACCGATTTCTGGAACATGCTGCACACTTGGTCATGCGATATCAAAGACGGCATGTGCGGCTTCCGCCTCTATCCGCTTGCACCCGCGCTATCCGTCGTCCGCGAAGAAACCGTAGGTGACCGCATGGACTTCGATACGGAAATTCTTATCCGCCTCTACTGGCGCGACGTCAAACCGGTTTGGATTAAAACGCCCGTCCAATACGCCGCCGACGGCGTGTCCCATTTCGATGCCTTTGCCGACAATGTCCGCATCAGCAAAATGCACACACGGCTGTTTTTCGGTATGTTGACACACCGATTGTGTAAAATATTTAATCTATAGAAAGAATTATGATGACTATCCCACATTTTTCAGAATTACGTAAACCTATATTAGAAAAACTATCTGATGGAAAAGTTTGGAAAAAATCTGAACTCACCGCACCATTAGCTAAATATTTCTCCCTAAGCGATGAAGAAATAACGAAAGAATATGAATCTGGAAATGGCATTATTTTTAATGATCGTATTTCCTGGACATTAAGTTATTTAACTCTATGTGAATTACTAGATCGTCCCAAACGAGGGTACTATGTCATTAATTCATTAGGAAGACAATTTCTCTCCAAAAGCAATCAAGAGATTAATGAATATATCGATAAAACAATGGCTTTACGAAATAAAAAAATAAAATCTGAGCCTGTTTTACAGATCACTTTGTCATCAAAAAACTCTATTGAGGAAACCCCTCAAGAACTATTATATGCATCATACAAAACCATACGCCATGAAATATATACTGAAATTATAGACACCATTATCAGTAAAACACCCAAGGTTTTCGAAAAATTAGTAGTCGATTTATTACAAAAAATGGGATACGGTGGTGCAGTAGAAAATTCAGGGACAGTAACTCAATATAGCAAAGATGGAGGTATTGACGGGGAAATTAAGGAAGATATATTGGGATTTGGGAGAATTTATATACAAGCTAAACGATATAAAAAAGATTCCACTATTGGTAGACCAGAAATTCAACGTTTCGTAGGTTCATTAATGGGGAGAAATGCAGACAAGGGCGTTTTTATTACCACCGCCCAATATTCAAATGATGCAATTGAATATGCAAATACTTTACCCAATGCCAAAGTTGTTTTAATAGATGGAATGAAATTGGCAGAATATGTATACCAATATGATTTAGGTATGCAAACAGAACAAACTTTTAGCATTAAAAAGCTAGATACAGATTTTTGGGATTCTCTACTAAACGATGATGTGCAATCCTCTATAACTTAATTCACACCCAAACCATGACCGACAATAAACAAACCCATTGGGCGGCGCAACCCGAACGCGGCAGCCGCCTGTTTCTCGCTCTGACCACACTGATGGTGCGCTATCTGCCGGCTTTTTTCATGAGGCCGTGCATTTGGTTTGTGGTGCTGTATTTTTATGCAACCGCGCCCAAACCGCGCCGTCACATCCTGCGCTATCAAACCCGTCTTCAGACGGCCTTTCCCCATACCGTCCTGCCGAAACACAGCGTATTCAAACAATTCATCGCATTTGGCGAAGCGGTTTGCGACCGTTTTGCCGTGTGGCAACGCAAAATCCGTTATGAAGATTTGGTAATTGAAGATCCGGACGACATCTATTCGCAAGTCAAGCGCAACGAACGCGGCCAGATTTTTGCCTGCTCACACTTGGGCAATACCGAAGTTTGCCGTGCACTGGTGTCGCACCATAAAAATTTCAGACTCAATGTATTGGTGCACAGCAAACACGCGCAGGCATTTAACGAGGCATTGCAAAAAGCCGGCGCAGATCATATCCGTCTGATTCAGGTAACAGATTTGGACACCACCCTGATGATGGAATTAAACCACCGTATCGAAAACGGCGAATGGATTGCCATCGCGGCCGACCGCGTGCCTGTACGCGGCGAGAAAACCGCCGACATTAATTTCTTAGGTCACACAGCCCCTATGCCGCAAGGCGCATGGCTATTGGCTTCGCTTTTAAAAACGCAGGTAAACACGCTGTTTTGCGTCAAACAAAACGGCCGCTATCATTTGAAACTGCGCCGCTTTACCGATACTTCCAGCTGGAAACGCGGCAACCGCGAGGCTGCCGTCAAAAACGCAATGCAACGTTTTGCCGACATTTTGGCGCAAGAATGTGCACAAAATCCGCTACAATGGTTCAATTTTTATGATTTTTGGGGCGAAGACGCCGTCTGAAACCATCACACTTATTCTTTTAAACCATGAAAAAACACATCTACTGCCAACACAGCTTTGAAACCGAAGTTCCTTTTTTTGACGTAGATGCCATGCACATCGTGTGGCACGGCAACTATGTCAAATACCTTGAAACCGCACGTTGCGCTTTTTTGTCTTCCATCGGTTACGACTACAACGAAATGGGACGGCAGGGGTGCAGCTGGCCGATTGTGCAGATGAACCTCAAATACATCCGCCCTGCCCGTTTCGGCCAAAAAATCCGCGTTGATATGGACATCGTCGAGATCGAAAGCTGCCTGCGTATCGATTACACCATTTACGATGCCGAAACCAATGAAAAACTGACCCGCGCTTCGACTACCCAAGCCGCGGTGTCGCTTTCAGACGGCCTGATGCAGTTTCAAACGCCGGACAGCTGGTTGGAAGCAGTAAAAAGACATCCGACATTTAAGGCCGTCTGAAAATTTTAGCGATTAAACAACATATTGCCTGCTTATCAGTATTACCCTTTATAATTTTAAATTTCTGTTTTCAGACGGCCTTTATCCTCAAACCGCACACATTATGCTACTGAACCTCAATCGCTTTGCCTTTCCTGTTTTCTTAAAAGAAACCCGCCTGCTTACCGCCCTCGCCCTGCCTATGCTGTTGGCGCAAGTGGCGCAAGTGGGCATTGGTTTTGTCGATACGGTGATGGCCGGTGGCGCAGGTAAGGAAGATTTGGCCGCGGTGGCTTTGGGCAGCAGCGCGTTTTCGACGATTTACATTACTTTTATGGGTGTAATGGCGGCGTTGAACCCGATGATTGCCCAGTTGTACGGCGCAGGTAAAACCGAAGAAGTCGGTAAAACAGGAATGCAGGGCATTTGGTTTGGCTTGTGTTTGGGCGTATTCGGTATGCTGTTGATGTGGGCGATGATTATGCCTTTCCGTCATTGGCTGACATTAAACGATTATGTCGAAGACACGATGGCGCAATATATGTTCTTTACCAGCTTGGCAATGCCGGCCGCCATGATACACCGCGCCCTGCACGCCTATGCCTCCAGCTTGAACCGTCCGCGCGTGATTATGTTGGTCAGCTTTGCGGCATTTGTGTTGAATGTGCCGCTGAACTATGTATTTGTTTACGGCAAATTCGGTATGCCTGCTTTGGGCGGCGCAGGTTGCGGCGTGGCAACGGCGGCGGTATTTTGGTTCAGCGCATTGGCTTTGTGGCTTTATATTGCCAAAGAAAAATTCTTCCGTCCGTTTGGTTTGACGGCAAAAATCGGCAAACCTGATTTGGCGGCTTTCAAACAGATTTGGAAAATCGGCGCCCCCATCGGCTTGTCTTATTTTTTAGAAGCCAGCGCGTTTTCGTTTATCGTCTTTTTGGTGGCACCATTCGGCGAGGATTATGTTGCCGCCCAACAAGTCGTCATCAGCCTGTCGGGCATCTTGTATATGGTTCCGCAAAGCGTCGGCTCTGCAAGCACGGTACGCGTTGGCTTTTCACTCGGACGGCGCGATTTTTTGCGGGCGCGTTATATTTCAGGCGTGTCGCTGGTGTTGGGCTGGGTACTTGCCACCTGTACCGCACTGCTCTTGGTCATCTTTCGCTTTCAGTTGGCCGGTATGTACACCAACGATGCGGCCGTATTAGGCATTGCCGCGACCGTTTTATTTTTCGCTTCCCTATTCCAACTGGCAGACGCCACCCAATGTATCGCTTCATATGCGCTGCGTGGCTATAAAGTGACCAAAATGCCGATGTTCATCCATGCCGTGGCTTTCTGGGGCTGCGGCCTGTTGCCCGGCTACCTGCTTGCCTATCATGCCAATATGGGTATTTACGGCTTCTGGACCGCGCTGACCGTTTCGCTGACGATTGCCGCCATTGCATTGGTATGGTGCTTGGAGCTTTGCAGTAAAGAGATGGTCAAATCACATAAGGCCGTCTGAAAAATACAAGCAGTCTTTCTCCAATGATTGCGCCATTTAATCAACGAATTCCTATTTTAAAGTTAAACCCATGCAACCCATCCAATACCAAACCGACCTTACCCCTTACAACACTTTCGGCCTGAAAGCCCAAGCCCAAGCATTTGTTGCACTCAAACATGCCAACGAGTTGCGCGACATCGTCCGGCTGCCCGAGTTCGACCGAGATACTGTTTTATGGCTCGGCGGCGGCAGCAATATCCTTTTGATGGAGGACTACGCCGGTCTGGTTGTTCATATGGAAAACAAGGGAATTCGTGAAATTGAGCGTTCAGACGGCCTGGTTTATATCGAAGCTCAGGCTGGGGAAATTTGGCATGATTTTGTTTTGCATACGGTTGGGCTGGGTTTAAGCGGACTGGAAAACCTCAGCCTGATTCCTGGTACGGTCGGCGCGTCTCCGGTACAAAACATCGGTGCATATGGTGTTGAAGCGAAGGATGTTATCCATAGCGTACGCTGCTTTGATTTGGATACGGAAACCTTTGTCGAGCTTTCCAATGCCGACTGTGACTTTGCCTATCGTGAAAGCCTGTTCAAACAGGAAGGCAAAGGCCGTTATGTGATTGTTTCGGTTGTATTTGCATTGAAAGAGCATTTTGTGCCGAACTTGGGCTATGGCGATTTGGCCGCAGCGGTTGCCGAACTGAGCCAAGGCCGAGAGGCGACGGCCAAAGATGTTTCCGATGCAGTGTGTTCAATCCGCAACAGTAAACTGCCTAATCCTAACATACTTGGTAATGTCGGAAGTTTCTTTAAAAACCCAGTTGTCAGCGCCGAAAAAGCTGCCGATTTGTTGCAGCAATACCCTAATATGCCACGCTATCCGCAGCCTGACGGTTCGGTCAAACTCGCGGCCGGCTGGCTGATTGACCAATGCCGTCTGAAAGGCCATCAGATCGGCGGTGCGGCAGTGCATGACAGACAGGCTTTGGTTTTGGTGAATAAAAACAATGCTTCCGCGCAAGATGTCCACCAGCTGGCACAATATGTTTGTAATACAGTATTTACTCAATTTCAGGTAGAATTACACGCAGAACCCAACTGGCTGCCTACTTCATACAGCCTATAAAACAAAGGAGTGTATCCCATGCCACGCATTGCTAAAGTCAACACTTACACACGAATCATCAATGCCAGCCTCGCCTTATTCAACGAAGAAGGCGAGCGCAATATCAGCACCAACCACATTGCCGCCCACTTAGGCATCAGCCCGGGCAACCTCTACTACCACTTCCGCAACAAAGACGAAATTATTGTCCAATTGTTCAAGCGTTACAGCGAAGCCCTGCTTGTCTACCTTAACGAAGCCGTATTGCCGTCTAATGTTGAAGACTCCATCAACTACATGGCCGGTATTTATGATGTGATGTGGGAATACCGTTTCCTTTTCAGCGATGTGAACACCCTGCTTGCCCGCAGTGCCGAATTATTGGGCGAACACAATACCTTTACCCAAGCCAAAGTTTCCCCGCTGTTGGTCAACCTGCTGACCCAGCTCAACGGCTTGAACATCATCAGCGCAGACCAAACCGCGATGAACGACCTCGCCGTCAATATGTGGATGGTAACGAAATACTGGTTCGACTTTGACAGCTCCCTGCGCGGCCGCGCCAAGTTGACCGAAGATTCCAAAGTACGGGGCATCAGCCGCACACTCAGCCTGTTGCGCCCTTACCTCCTGCCGGAACACCGTGCCAAATTCGACCAAAAAATCGGCAGCAACCATTGATTTTTCCATACAAAGGCCGTCTGAAAACGTGGCTTTAACCAAGTTAAAGCCACGTTTTCAGACGGCCTGTTAATTTTCGGATGCTTTATTTATGCACCTTCCCGATATTTCCATTCTCGGCTTAGGCTATCTCGGCCTACCGCTAGCGCAAAAATGTTATGAACAAGGCAGTCAGGTAGCCGCCATCAAACGCAACCTGACCTCCGACGACATCAATCTGCCGATTGAACTCGACATCATCGATTTAAACCAAAACGATATTTTTCACAGTTCGACTTTATGGCAAAACCATATCAACAAGCCGGCATGGTTCTGCCTGCTTCCGCCTTCGTCATTAAACCATTACGCCGATACCCTGAAAAAATGGATTCAACTTGCCGAGCAATCTAAGGTACAACACATCATCTTTACCAGCAGCACCAGCGTGTATGGCGACCAAGCACGCATATGCGATGAAACCACGCCGCCCGATCCGCAAGCCGAATCCGCCCGTCAAATCCTCGCAATCGAGCAAGCCTTATTTGAAAGCGCCGTCCCCCATATCGACATACTGCGACTGGGCGGACTTTATTCTGCCGACCGTCATCCCGTTACCAAGCTGGTTCAAAAAACACGCATTCAAGGCGGCAATCAACCCGTCAATATTCTTCATAAAGACTTGGCCGTCCAAGTCCTTTTTCAGACGGCCTGCCAAGCTGACGGCAAGCGTATCCGCAATATTGTCGAACCCCGTCACCCAAGCCGGGCTGAATTTTATACTGCCGAAGCGGCCAAACTCGGGCTGCCGGCTCCTGATTTCATCGTTGATGACAAAAGCAACGGCAAAATTGTAAATACCGTTTGCGCAGACGGGCTAAGCCTGTAAAATTGCGACTCAACCCATTAATCCGTTTCAGACGGCATTTAGAGTAAACCATGTCCGCCCTATTTCCCCTTATCAACCACCTGATACAGCAAAATCCAGAGCAACAGCGCGAGCTGTCTGAATTTGCAGGCAGCATCATCTGCATCAGCCTAACCGGTTTCAGACTGACCGGACGCATCAGCGAACAAGGTCTTCTTGAAACCGCAAATGAAACCGCCGACACCAACATCACATTCCACAACAGCGCCATCCAAAAAATCCTCCAGGGCGCCCAGCCCGGCGTGGGCGACATCAGCCTCGAAGGCGACTTGGTATTAGGCATGTCCGTCCTTCCTATTTTGGGTGGACTGCGCTATTATCCGAGCGAAGATTTGGCGCGGATATTTGGTCATGTGGCCGCAGAAAGCATCAGCTCGCGCGCCGGCGACATCGGCCACACCATGAAAAAAATAGGCAAAAGCATTGCCGAGCAAATCAGCGACTTTTCACGCGAACCCGAATCCCCTGTTATCGACCAAGCCACGCTTGCCGCATGGTTGGAAGAAGTGGACAAACTGCGTGACGACGTTGCTCGCCTAAACGAACGCCTCGACCGGCTCGAGCGCGATATCTGGATAGATTAGACACTTAATTTCAGACGGCCTACTATCATGAAAAGCCCATTTAAAAACATCGGTATCGTTACACGTCCCAATACGCCCGAAATTCAAGATACCGTCCACACATTGGTTTCTTTTCTGCGCGAAAACGGCTTCACCATCTATCTGGATGAATTGAGCGTAGAAGAACACTGCGTCTATATCCAAGATTCCGCCTACTGCGAAACCGTAAACAAAGCCCAGCTGGGCAAATACTGCGACCTCGTCATTGTGCTCGGCGGCGACGGCACCTTCCTCTCCGCCGCCCGCGAAGTTGCCCCGCGCGCCGTCCCCATCATCGGCATCAATCAAGGCCACTTGGGCTTTCTTACCCAAATCTCACGCGACACCATGGTTGAAGGCATCCGCCCCGTACTGGAAGGCAAATATCTGCCCGAAGAACGCATCCTCATCGAAGCCAGCATCATTCGTGACGGCGAAACCATCGAACGCGCCCTCGCCCTCAACGACACCGTACTGTCTCGTGGCGGCGCAGGCCAAATGATTGAATTTGAAGTATTTATCAATCAAGAATTTGTCTATACCCAACGTTCGGACGGCCTGATTATTTCCACGCCGACAGGTTCGACCGCCTACGCGCTTGCCGCCGGCGGCCCCATCATGCAGGCCGGTCTGCACGCCTTCACGCTCGTGCCCATCTGCCCGCAATCCATGACCAACCGCCCGATTGCCATCTCCGACACCAGCGTGATCGAAATCCTCATTACCAAAAGCGGCGACGCACGCGCACATTTTGACGGACAATCCCATATCGACGTGCAAAACTTCGACCGCATCATCATCCGCCGCTATCACAACCCCTTGCGCGTCCTCCATCCCACCGATTACCAATACTTTAAAACCCTGCGCCAAAAGCTGCATTGGGGCGAACAATTGATTTAAATACCACTTCAATAAACAGGCTGATCATGAAAACCATTTCCCAAACCTTAATCATCGCGCTGTGCGCCCTTTCCTCCCTCTCCGTCTCCGCGCACGGCATGCACAAAAGCAAACCTTTATCCTTTGAAGAATTGCCGAAAATCTGCCAGCAATACTTTACCCGAGCGGATGCGTGTTACCAAAAAGCAGGCGATAAAGCATCGTTCCAACGCGACAACACAAAATACCTGCGCCAAATCCTGCCCGCCGCCGACGTAGGCCAACGTGAACGCATGTGCCAAATTGCCATGGATACATTCGCCGAAAAAACAAAAAACTTGAGCTGCGAATAAAGGTCTCAGTCTTAGCTCTAGCAATTTCTGATTCCATAAAAAGGCCGTCTGAAACATTAGATTGTTTCAGACGGCCTTGGATTCGGATTTCAAGTGCAACACTAGTGTATCAGTGGTTGGAACAGATTCAAGAATAAAACACTTGGCGTTTCGTAGCCAAGTGTTTTTCTTGGTCGGTGGTTCAACTCATCTTGAACCCTGCGTATCTCCCGATTACTGATGTTGCGGAAATCGGTTTGTTTGGGGAAGTATTGCCGGATGAGTCCGTTGGTGTTCTCATTCAGCCCTTTCTCCCAAGAATGGTAAGGGCGGCAAAAATAAGTCTCCGCTTTCAATGCTTTGGTTATTTTGGTGTGTTGGTAGAACTCGCAGCTAATGTAGGAAAAGGTGCTGCTGAAGCTGCGGGGTTAGGGGGACTAGCCTTAACTAAGTTGCCAAAAGGAGCCAATGCAAACGAAAAATTGCCGATTGTTGGGAAAACAAAAGGATATGAAAACCATAAGATTAAAATTTCTTCTGGTGCGGAGAATAATGCTAAATCTATCCCATTAAAAGAGCAGCTATCAAACGAAATGCTTAAAGCACAAGGCACAAATCTTGAGAAGATTGATGTCATTGCGAGAGTGGATGTTAATGGCAGGGTTTATGTTGATACCAATCAGATGGCTAGGGCGGATAAATTTTCAGATCCAAATAAACTGACACTAATTGCAGAAAATGTGGCAGCGAAACCGCCTTTAAAAAACGGCTCGCCTTATCCAAATAGTAATATGGAAAATGCTCATGCAGAAATAGGAGCTATTCAACAGGCTTATGACCGAGGTGTAACTAAAGGTAAAAGTATGGTCATTAATGTTCAAGGTAAGGATGTTTGTGATTATTGTAAAAATGATATAGCTACAGCTGCTGAAAAAGCTGGGTTAAAATCTGTTACTGTTCATGCAATAGATAATAGAACTAAGTTACCCAAAGTGTACGTTTGGTCTAAAGGTCAACGATCAATAAAGGAACCAAAAAATGACAAATAATTTATTTTTTACCTGTGGATTTCAAAGAGGAAAGGACTGGATTATAGCATCTAATAGGGAGAGAGTATCTTCTATTGATAAAGATAAAATGATATCTATACTTAATAATATTGAACTAAATGAGGGGGCTGCGGGGTTAGAGTTTATTCCAGAGCCAGAAGTTGGAATCTCAGGATTATCAGTTCAATGTGACGGTGAAAGATATTTATTTACTTTAATTGAGTATGGAAAAGATGGGGAGTTCCTAATTAGAACAAAATCTGACTTTAATGGTACTCCTGGATTGGTTTACTTTGAGGGAGAACCCTATCCAGCTTGTTCGGTGATAGAAGACTTTGATTTTATTAAAAGAGTATTTATTGAGTTACTAGAAACCGGAAATGTTTCTTATGAGTTAATGGATATATAATTTAAAACATCTATATTATGTATGGCATTCATTCGATTGCCTATTCGCAACTGGAAAGCTATTTTTACCTGTTTGCAGTCCGCCGTAGCGGACATTGGCTTTCAAAAGCTGGTTGAGGATTTTCGATTTATCCCTTCTGTCCAACCCTTCTGTCTATGAAGTACAGGCAGTATTTTGGCGGCTCGAACTCTCCTCAGTCGTCGGCGTAGATTATTTTACTGCCCGTTGAATATCGTGTCCCTCATGAGGCAATGTTCGGATATTGGTTCATAATTTGCCTATGGAAAGCGGGCTTGCCCAAACTGCCGTTGCCCACGCTACAGCCTGCATAGGCCTAAATCAAAGGTCGTCTGAAACCGCATTTTTGAGTTTCAGACGACCTTATATATTTACTTTTCCCCTTCCCTACCCATGCGACGCCATATTGTCGCGGTGGATGACTTCGTCTTCTCGCCAAAAAGTTCGAGGTCGCCTAAATCATCTTTGATTTGCTGCCATCGTTGCAGCAAAGGTTTATCCCACGGATGCTGGGTAGGCGCAGCATGACTACGGGCATAGAGACCGTGTGCGGCAAAGCAGTTGTTTTGCCCATCTAATTTTTCGGTTAAAACCAATTTCGGCAGTGAGGCAAAATATGAAAGAAAGCCGCGCGGCATAAAACGGTCGTCAGAGGTGGTACCAAGGCTGATGGGAGCGTGCAGGCTGCGGGCGTATTTTTGAGGTTCAGTTGTCGTCATAATATTTTTTCCTTTTTATTCATTTTTTAATTTTCTTTTCAAGTGTTCCCTGCAACCCGTTACATTTTCCCCACCATATTTCCTTGTTTGGAAACCAAAAGTTGGTCGATTTTCAAATTTTCAGTATCGATGATTTCAAATTTATAACCGGCATAAACCAGAAAATCTGTACGTTTCGGTATTTTGCGCAGGGAATACATCATAAAGCCGGCGATGGTTTCGTAGTTTTCCGAATTGGGAAACTCCTCAATATCCAGCGCGCGCATAACATCGGTAAGCGGCGTAGCACCGTCCACCAACCATGTGTCTTCGGTACGGCGGATGATTTGCGGCTCTTCTTCGGTATTGACCAGCTCGCCCATCACAATGCTCATCACATCTTTCAGCGTTACCACGCCAACCACCAGCGCGTATTCGTTCACCACCACGGCAAAGTCTTCTCCTGAAGTTTTGAAGGTCTCCAATACATCATAAAGCGACAGCGTGTCGGGAATGAACAAGGCTTTACGCAATACACGCTTGTCGGTCAGGCGGACGTCTTTTTCTTTTAAAAATAAAGTCAGCAGCGTATGCGATTCGATATAGCCGATAACGCGTTCCAAGTCGCCGTCGCACACGAGGAATTTATTGTGTGGTTTTTCCGACATTATTTCCAACACGGTATCGCTGTCGTCATGTTTGTCAAAATAGGCGATATATTCGCGCGTACTCATGGTGGAAGTGACCGTGCGCTCCTGCATATCGAAAATGTTTTCAATCAGATAGTGTTCTTGTTCTTTCAATACACCAGCCTGCGCGCCTGCATCAACGACGGCATAAATATCTTCCGAGGTCAGCTGCTCCTGACGGACGGTTGAAATTTTGAAGAGTTTGAATATTGCGTTTGCCAACCCATCAAAAACCCAGACAAGGGGTTTTAAGATAAAAATCAGAAACATCATCGGACGCACAATGCGTACCGCCACCGCTTCGGGATGGGTCATTGCCATACGCTTGGGCATCAGGTCGGCAATTAAAATAAAGCTGCCTGTAACCAACGAGAAAGTCAGCAAAGAGGCAACTGTGCTGCCCCAACTGCCTGTATTCTCCAAAAGTTTGCCAAAATACGGACGTATTGCTGCCTCGCCGACAATACCGGCAAGAATGGCGACGGCGTTCAAACCGATTTGGACAACGGTAATAAAACTGCCCGGCTGCTGCTGCATATTAATTACATCAAGCGCACGGGTATCGCCGCCGTCTTTCGCCATGACCTGCAATTTGATTTTGCGTGCCGAAGCAAGCGCGAGTTCGGAACAGGATACAAACGCGCTAATGACAATCAGCAGGCACAATAATAGTAAGGCTTCAAAAATATTCATGAAAAAGTTTGTGTATGGTATAGGTTAAAAATATTCAAACAGCAAAGGCCGTCTGAAAAATTCAATTTGATCTTAGATTTGTATGATGTACATTTATTGTTTTAATCATCCAGCGCATCTTCATCCAAGGATTTCAACCATTTTAGCTTTTCGCCAATTTTGATTTCCAATCCACGAGGGACAGGTTGATAGAAATCGGGTTCATCCAAGCCGTTGGGCATATAGCTTTCGCCGGCGGCGTAGGCATTTGGTTCGTCATGGGCGTAGCGATATTCGCGTCCATAACCCAATTCTTTCATCAGTTTGGTCGGGGCATTGCGCAGGTGGACAGGTACTTCGTCGCTGGCATTTTCTTTGACGAAACGGCGCATTTGGTTGTATGCCTTATAGCCTGCATTGGATTTGGCGGCGGCGGCAAGGTACAGCACGGCCTGAGCCAAAGCAAGCTCCCCTTCTGGCGAACCTAAGCGCTCATAAGTAGCGGCGGCATCATTGGCAATCGTTAAGGCACGCGGATCGGCCAAGCCGATGTCTTCCCATGCCATGCGGACAATGCGGCGAGCAAGATAGCGCGGGTCGGTGCCACCATCGAGCATACGGCAGAACCAATACAGCGCGGCGTTAGGATGCGAACCGCGTACGGATTTGTGCAGCGCAGAAATTTGGTTGTAGAAACTCTCGCCACCCTTATCAAAACGGCGGATTTGCGCCCCCAAACTATCGGCAAGAAATTCAGCAGTTAAGGTTTTCAGACGGCGTGTATTAGCAGCGCGTAAAAGCTGCTCGATCAAGTTCAACAATCTGCGTGCATCGCCATCGGCGGTATTCACGAGCAATTCTTGCGCATCCGCTTCAATCGTAAAATCTTGGTATTCGGGCAAAGCCAATACTTTGGCAATCAGCTTTTTCAGGTCGTCTGGAGATAAGGATTGCAAGACATAAACCTGCGCCCTACTGAGTAATGCCGGATTGACTTCAAATGACGGGTTTTCCGTGGTAGCTCCGATAAAGGTTAACAAGCCGCTTTCGACATAAGGCAAAAATGCGTCCTGCTGCGCTTTGTTGAAGCGGTGTACCTCGTCAACAAATAAAATCGTCGCACGCCCTTGTTGCAAGGCAATTTCAGCTTTCTCAATTGCCTCGCGTATATCTTTTACGCCGGAAAATACGGCGGAAACCGGCAGAAACTGGGCATTGAAACTTTGCGCCAAAATCCGTGCCAGCGTGGTTTTACCTACGCCCGGCGGCCCCCATAGCAACATAGAATGCGGCTTTCCTCCCTCCACCGCCACGCGCAAAGGTTTACCTTCGCCGATTAAGTGTTGCTGCCCGATGACATCGTCTAAAGAATGCGGGCGCAGGCGTTCGGCTAAAGGGGCTTCGGGTTGGCGTGCAAAAAGGTCGGACATAGCGGCTTTCGTGCTGATTGATTGAAAAGAAAACTCGCTAGCATTATACGGTAGTTTCGCAAACACACATATCGGGCCGCATTACGGTATAATACATGCTATTTTGAGAACTCTTCGGGCGTTTCAGACGGCCTTGCTTACAGGAAACATCATGACTTCAAAAGCTCTTTTGGCAGCTGTTACATCAGCTTTCTTATTGGGTGCATGCGCTACCGGCGGCGACTCTTTCGGCGGTTTGGGCAGCGGTACGGGTATCGGCAGCAGCGTAGTGAAAATGGCGGTAGATAGCCAATGCCGTACCGAATTAAATAAACGTAACGAATGGCGCGTCATTGCTTTGGCCATGAGCGCGGAAAAACAAGCCGAATGGGAAAATAAAATCTGCGGCTGCGCCAGCGAAGAAGCGCCAAACCAATTGACTGCAACCGAAATGATGCAGGTATTGAGTCCGGCAACCCGCGAGCAGGCCATTGCTTCCGTTACTGCAAAAACGGTTACCGCCTGCTTCAAACGACTCTACAAATAATCGTTCAGACGGCCTTTTTAATATCGAGGCCGTCTGAATTCGTTTTGACTTTCTATTTGAATTTTAAATATATAGAGAAGAAACCATGAAATACATCAGCACCCGCGGTGCAACCGCACGCAAGCAATTCAGCGAAGTTTTATTGATGGGTTTGGCTCCTGACGGCGGTTTGATGCTGCCTGAGCAATATCCTCAAATCGACCATGTTACCTTAGACCAATGGCGCACACTCAGCTATCCTGAGCTGGCGTTTGAAGTCATGAGCCTGTTTGCCACCGACATCCCTGCTGATGATTTACGCGATATCATCAACCGCACCTACACCGAAGAAGTATTCGGCACCAAAGCCATTACTCCGGTTCGTACACTTTCAGACGGCATCAAAATTCAAGCCCTCTCCAACGGCCCGACTTTGGCATTCAAAGACATGGCCATGCAATTCTTGGGCAATGCGTTTGAATATGTATTGAACAAAGAAGGCAAAGAACTCAATATCTTAGGCGCCACCAGCGGCGACACCGGCTCTGCTGCCGAATATGCCCTGCGCGGTAAAAAAGGCGTCAATGTCTTCATGCTGTCTCCGGAAGGCAAAATGAGCGCATTCCAACGCGCGCAAATGTTCAGCCTGCAAGATGCCAACATCCACAACATCGCCGTTGAAGGTATGTTTGACGACTGCCAAGACATCGTTAAAGCCGTACAAAACGATGCCGAATTCAAAGCCAAATACCATATCGGCACAGTCAACTCCATCAACTGGGGTCGCATCGTCGCCCAAGTCGTGTACTACTTTGCCGGTTATTTCAACGCCACTTCGAGCAATGACGAAAAAGTCAGCTTCTGCGTACCAAGCGGCAACTTCGGCAATGTCTGCGCCGGCCATATCGCCCGTCAAATGGGCCTGCCTATTCACCGCTTGATTGTCGCCACCAATGAAAACGACGTATTGGACGAGTTTTTCAAAACCGGTGCATACCGCCCGCGCAACAGCGAACACACCCACGTCACATCCAGCCCGTCTATGGATATTTCCAAAGCCTCCAACTTCGAGCGTTTTGTGTTTGACCTGATGGACCGCGATGCAGACGAAATCAAAACCTTATGGGCTGAAGTAGGTTCCGGCAAAGGTTTCAATTTGGAATTTACCTTAAACAAAGTACATCAACAATATGGCTTTGTTTCCGGCAAATCGACCCATGCCAACCGCCTTGCCACCATCAAACAGGTTTACGAACAAGACCGTGAATTGATTGATCCGCATACAGCCGATGGCATCAAAGTAGCGCGTGAAGTACGCGAAGCCGGCGAAACCATTGTCTGCCTCGAAACCGCATTGGCTGCCAAATTTGAAGCCACTATCCATGAGGCTGTTGGCGAAGTTTCCATCCCTCGTCCGGCCACATTGGAAGGCTTGGAAAACCTGCCGCAACGTGTCCGTGTTGTCCCTAATAATGCAACGGCAGTGAAAGATATCATTAAGGAAGCCCTGGCTTAATCGGCTGTCTTTGATGACTGAAGAGGCCGTCTGAAACTTTTTCAGACGGCCACAACTGGTGTTTGAGAAGTAGGCAGCGTTATTGCCAACCCCACCGCATTATAGTCGTTATCATATAAAATCAAGGCGTTAAAACAATACCAACTCCTTTTGACTTTCAATTGCAAACATTGTAATGACAGATATTTTCGTTTAGAATTGCATGTTTGCTCTAAATCTGGATTGATATGCAGACAACACAAGCCACATCCAACTGGGAGCTGTACAAGCGTTTGCTTGGATATTTAAAAAGCTATTGGAAGATGTTTATCGTCTCCGTAGTGGCCATGCTGATTGTCGCCGGTACGATGCCGGCTTTCGGTTACTTGCTCAAACCTTTGATTAATGAAGGTTTTGTCGATAAAAACATGAAAAGCATGTCATGGTTGCCGCTGGCAATTGTGGCGCTGTTTTTCGTTCGCGGCCTATTTAACTTCATCAACGAATATTGCACGACGTATCTGTCCAGCCACTTGGTGCAGCGCTTGCGCGGTGAAATGTTCAACAAAATGATGCACCTGCCGACTTCGTATTTCAGCAGCAATACCGGCGGCCGTTTGATGTCTCGTATCTTGAACGACGTCAATCAAATTACCGATGCAGGGTTTAACGTCATTACCGTGATTGCTAAAGACGGCGTGAGCGTAGTCGGCCTGTTGGGCTTGCTGACTTATCTGAACTGGCGTTTGACCCTGATTACTTTTATCATCTTGCCGGTTGTTGCTGTATGTATCCAAACAGTCAGCAAACGCCTGCGCAAACTGTCTGCCAACAACCAAATTTATCTTGGCCAGCTGATGCAGGTCTTGGGCGAAAGCATTAATGGTGAACGCGTTGTAAAAATCTACGGCGGTCAAGATTATGAAAACCGCCGCTTCGACCGTATTGCCAATGATGTTCGCCGCAACCTGCTCAAACAGGTTTCCGCCAGCTCTGCCGGTACCGGCATTACGCAATTAATGGCCTCGGTTGCTCTGGCTGCGATTATTTACGCAGCCGCCCGCCAAGCAGGGCTTTCAGGATTTAGCGCAGGCGATTTTATGTCGTTTTTGTCGAGCATGATCATGATGTTTGACCCTATCAAACGCATGACCGGCGTGATGCAATCCCTGCAGCGCGGTTTGGCGGCGGCAGAAAGCGTCTTTACCTTTTTGGACCAACCCGAAGAGAACAACGAAGGCAAACAAACCCTCAGCCCAAACCCTGGCAATATCGAATTTTGCGATGTTGTACACCGTTATCCCGAAGCCGAACGCAACAGTTTGAACCATATCAACCTGCTTGTCCTACAAGGCAAAGTGACTGCCTTGGTTGGCGCATCGGGTTGCGGCAAAACCACCTTGGCCAATATGTTGCCGCGCTTCCTTAATCCCAATGAGGGCGAGATCTTGATCAGCGGCGTCAACATCAATGAATATACACTCGAAAGCCTGCGCAGCCGCATGGCATTCGTCAGCCAAAACGTTGTCCTGTTTAATGGTACGATTGCTGAAAACATTGCCTATGCTCAAGCTGACAAATTCAGTGAAGAAGAAATTATCAATGCTGCAAAAGCAGCCAATGCTTGGGAATTTATCCAAAAAATGCCACAAGGCCTGCACACTGAAGTTGGCGAAAACGGTTTAAAACTGTCCGGCGGACAACGTCAACGCCTCGCCATTGCGCGTGCGCTTTTGAAAAATGCGCCGATTTTGATTTTGGACGAAGCCACCAGTGCATTGGATAATGAATCCGAACGTTTGGTACAAACCGCATTGGAAAACCTGATGCAAAACCGTACCACATTAGTGATTGCCCACCGACTTTCGACCATCGAAAAAGCCGACAACATCGTTGTGATGCATGAAGGCAATGTAGTCGAACAAGGCACTCATCATGAATTGATCAACGCAGGCGGACGCTATGCCGACCTGCACAGCCTCAGCGAAAAATCAGCCAAACCGGCAAGCAAGTAGCTGAACACCATATTCCATTCTTTTTATTAACCTTGGCCGCCCCGACCTACCCTTTTCAGACGGCCTTATCCAACAGGAAATATCAATGGCAGCATTCAACACCCAGAAAGTCTTATCCGTACACCACTGGACCGACGCTTACTTCACTTTCACCTGTACCCGTGACGAGTCTTTACGCTTTGAAAACGGCCAATTCGTCATGGTCGGCCTGATGGTTGACGGCAAACCGCTGATGCGCGCATACAGCGTGGCTTCTGCCAACTGGGAAGAGCATCTGGAATTTTTCAGTATTAAAGTACAAGACGGCCCATTGACCAGCCGCCTGCAACACCTTAAAGTCGGCGACGATGTCCTCATCAGTAAAAAACCGACCGGTACACTGGTTGCCGGCGACCTGAATCCGGGCAAACACCTCTACCTCTTGAGCACCGGTACCGGCATCGCCCCTTTCTTGAGCATTACCAAAGACCCTGAAATTTACGAGCAATTCGAAAAAATCATCTTGGTTCACGGCGTACGCTACAAAAAAGACTTGGCATACTACGACCGCTTTACCAAAGAATTACCCGAACACGAATACCTGGGCGACTTGGTTAAAGAAAAATTGATTTACTACCCGATTGTTTCACGAGAAGACTATGTACACCATGGCCGTCTGACCGATTTAATGCGCAGCGGCAAACTCTTCGAAGACATCGGCCTGCCTAAAATCAATCCGCAAGACGACCGCGCCATGTTGTGCGGCAGCCCTGCCATGTTGAAAGACACCTGCAACGTCTTGGACGAATTCGGCCTGACCGTTTCTCCGAAAACCGGTGTCCGCGGCGACTACCTGATTGAGCGCGCATTCGTCGATCAATAACGTATCCCCCGGCAACAGGCCGTCTGAAACCCTTCATTTCAGACGGCCTAAAACCTTAATAATTTATCCCACATTATGCCTACTCTACTCATCATCCGTCCGTCCAACCGTCCGCAACAAGATATCCAAACCTGCCATGCAGCCGGTTGGCAGGCTCAAGTATTGAGTCCGATTGAAATAGAGGCAGACCGTTCGGCACTAAACAAACTTCCAGAACAATTCAAGCAAGCCGATGTCGTGTTTTGGGTCAGCCCGACCGCTATTGAAACCGCAGCGCCGCACTTGAACTTTTCAGACGGCCCCAAAGCACACATTACCGTCGGCCAAACCAGCCAACATACTTTGGCACAATTCTCCCCCTATCCCGTATTCTCTCCCGAAGATGGCAACGACAGCGAAGCCGTCTTGAGAATGCCTATTTGGAAAAACCTGCCGCCCAACACCCGAGTTCTAATCATTCGAGGTCATGGTGGCCGTGATTTTCTGGCAGACAAACTGACCGAACTAGGTTTCCAAATCGACATCGCCGAAATCCATTTCAGACGGCCACACGCCATCGATTGGCAGAACTTTAAAACCGAAGACATCGCCGCCGCCTACGTCACATCCGGCGAACTCGCGCGCGAATTTTTCCATCAGATTCCGCCGCAATTTTCCCGATTCTTCGAATCCTTGCTATACTTTACCCATCATCCACGCATTGCCGATGCGCTTCGCATCGTCGGTGCCAAACATGTTAAAACCGTCACTTCTTTATCCGCTGCACTTTCATCCATACCACAAAGGAGCCAAGCAGTGAACCCAGTCGAAGACAATAAAGATACCCAACAAGTTGCCAGTACGGCAGCTTCAGCGCCTGAACGTTCTGAAAACACCAGGCCGTCTGAACAAATCAAACCTACCCAACCTCAGCGAGTGGAGGCGAGCATGCCCGAGTCCAACAATCTCCCACAAAACAACGCCCCTGTTATCATCAAACAATCTGGCGGCAAAGCCTTGGCCGCAGGTGCGATCGTCTTGGCACTGCTTGGCCTAGGCGCGAGCGGATTCCTGTTTGTACAGGGTCAAAATGTTTTAAAAAACCAAGAGCTCGAATTCAACCAAAAAATCGACAAAGCTGCATTGGGCGAGTCTGAAAACGCCAGCCTTCTAAAAGACAACCTCAACCGCCAAACCGCTATTCAAGCCGAGTTAGACCGCCTGAACAACGGTCAAAAAAACAATAGCGATCAAATCCTGCAAATGCAGAAAGCTTATCAAGAGCTGCTCAAAGGCCGTATCAACTGGCTGGTCGACGAAGCCGAATCCATGTTGAACACTGCTTCACAACAATTGATGCTGTCAGGCAATCTTCAAGGCGCGGTCAGCGTATTGGAACACATTGACAGCCGCTTAAGCCGTTTTGAACAGCCTGAGCTTATCCCCATCAAGCAAGCCATCAGCAATGATTTGGCCGCACTGAAAAACCGTCCTTATGTCGATATTTCCGCTACTGCCTTGCGTATCGACCGTTTGGAAACAGGTATTTCCGGACTGCCTTTAGTTTTGGACGGCGTATTGAAACCGGGTGCCGCGCCTGTCGAAGCCACTAATTCAGGAACTTGGTGGGAAAACACATGGGAGAAATCCCTCAATGCCCTCAAAGGCTTGGTTGAAGTCCGTCATCTGGACAGCAACGACGCCATGTTGATTTCGCCCGATCAAACCTACTTCATCCGTGAAAACCTGCGCCTGCGCCTTTTGGATGCGCGCATTGCCCTGTTGCAACACAATGGCGAAGTGTATCAAAGCGATTTGAACAACGTTGAAGCAACTGTAAAACAATACTACGACAGCAAATCCCCTGCTACGCAGTCATGGTTGAAAGAGTTGGCCGAACTCAAAGCCCTTGATGTCCGCATGATCTCAGACGACAGCCTGAAAGCCAGCTTGAGCGCCGTTCGCGCTTATCAAGAAGGTTCGCGTACACAAATGACGACCGAAGAAGCTGCACAAACCCAAGCTACCGAGAAAACCGCTTCCGCTCCGGCTGCAACCACCGAGCAAGCCACAACTGCCGCACCGGCTGCCGCTTCTGCCCCTCAATCTCTGGAAGCACCTGCTTTGCCGTCTGAAAACAAAAAAGAACCGGCCGCCGAAGCTGCCAAACCACAAAACCAAACCAAGCCTGCTGCCAAAATTAAAGGAGAGCAAGCATGAAAACCGTCGTTTGGATTGTCATTCTGTTTGCCGCCGCTGTCGGTTTAGCTTTAGCTTCCGGTATTTATACAGGCAACGTGTACGTCGTGGTTGAACAAACCATGCTACGTATCAATCTGCATGCCTTTGTTTTAGGCCTGCTGTTGAGCGTATTCGTCTTGTATTTCCTGATTAAATTCGTGTTCGGCCTCTTAAATATTCCAGTGCGTATGCAACGCTTCGGTATTGCCCGCAAAGGCCGTCAGGCTTCCGCCTCTTTGAACAGCGCAGGTCTGGCATATTTTGAAGGTCGTTTTGAAAAAGCCGAACAAGAAGCCGCCAAAGTCTTGCAAAACAAAGAAGCAGGCGACAACCGCACCCTGGCTTTGATGTTAGGTGCACACGCGGCCGACCAAATGGAAAACTTCGAATTGCGCGACCGCTATCTGCACGAAATCGAACACCTTCCACAAAAACAGCAGCTTTCCCGTCATCTTTTGCTGGCCGAATCTGCACTGAGCCGCCGCGATTATCCGACTGCCGCACAAAACCTTGAAGCAGCAGCAAAAATCAATAGCAACTTAAGCCGCTTGGTCCGTCTGCAATTACGTTATGCCTTTGATCATGGCGATGCTTCAGATGTCTTGGCAAAAGCAGAAAAACTGGTCAAAGCCGGCGCCATTAACGATTACGAAGCAGAACAGTATCAAAACTGGGCATATCGCCGCCTCTTAAGCGAAGTAACCGATGCAGGCCGTCTGAAAGCCTGTTTGAAACAAATTCCCGAAAGTGTGAAGTCTGGCGAATTGTGCGTCGCGATTGCCGAAAAATACGAGCGTTTGGGCTTGTATGCCGAAGCGGTCAAATGGGTCAAAACCCATTATCCGCAAACCCGCCAGCCCGAGCTTTTGGAAGCATTTGTCGAATCCGTGCGTTTCCTAAGCGAGCGCGAGCAACAAAAAGCCATCGACTTGGCAGACTCTTGGCTGCAGGAACAACCCGACAATGCACCACTGTTGATGTATCTTGGCCAACTGGCTTACGGACGCAAACTTTGGGGCAAAGCCCAAGGCTACCTCGAAGCCAGTATCGCCCTGCAACCCAGCGTATCCGCACATTTGGTTTTGGCTCGCGTGTTTGATGAAACCGATCAACCGCAAAAAGCGCAAGAACAACGCAATCTGGTTTTGGAAAGCGTGGCCGAAGAAGAACATCCGGCATCCCTTCCTCAACCAAATTGATGTGCTGATTTCGTATTAAGCGACAGTATGAAATCTACAACAGAACCAACCATTTAATCATTTCAGACGGCCTCAATACATATCTAAGGCCGTCTGAACTTTGTCCAACACACCAAATCAGAAAGCCTATTTATCATGACTGCTCTGAAAAACGACACTTTCCTCCGCGCCCTGCTCAAACAGCCTGTCGAATACACACCTATCTGGATGATGCGCCAAGCCGGACGCTATCTGCCTGAATACAAAGCCACGCGCGCACGTGCAGGCAGCTTTCTCGATTTGTGCAAAAATACCGAGCTGGCGACCGAAGTTACCATCCAGCCTTTAGAACGTTTTGATCTGGACGCGGCAATCCTGTTTTCCGATATTCTGACCGTTCCCGATGCCATGGGTTTGGGCCTGTATTTTGCCGAAGGTGAAGGCCCGAAATTTGAACGCGCTTTGCAACATGAAGCGGATATCGCCAAACTGCAAGTTCCCGACATGGAAAAACTGCAATACGTCTTTGATGCCGTAACTTCTATCCGTAAAGCACTGGACGGCCGAGTTCCGCTCATCGGCTTCTCAGGCAGCCCGTTCACGCTCGCCTGCTACATGGTTGAAGGCGGCAGCAGCAAAGAATTCCGCACCATCAAAACCATGATGTATTCGCGCCCTGATTTGCTGCATAAAATCCTCGACACCAATACCCAAGCCGTTACCGCTTATCTCAATGCCCAAATCGATGCCGGCGCACAGGCCGTACAAATTTTCGATACTTGGGGCGGCGTGTTAAGCGATGCCGCGTTTAAAGAATTCAGCCTGAAATACATCCGTCAAATCGTAGCCGGACTCAAACGCGAAAGCGAAGACCGCCGCGTGCCTGTTATCGTATTTGCCAAAGGCGGCGGCTTATGGCTGGAAAGCATGGCAGAAATCGGCGCAGACGCATTAGGCTTGGACTGGACCTGCAACATCGGCGAAGCCCGCCGTCGCGTCGGCGAACAAGTTGCCCTGCAAGGTAACTTCGACCCGTTTGCCCTCTTCGGCACACCGGAGTCTATCCGCACCGAAGTTGCACGCATTCTTGCTGACTACGGACACGGCAGCGGCCATGTATTCAATCTTGGCCACGGCATCAACCAACACGCCGACCCCGAACACGCCAAAATCTTGGTCGATACCGTACACGAATTGTCTCGTCAGTATCACCGTTAAAGAAAAAACGTAAAGGCCGTCTGAAAACAAAAAACACAATTATCGTGTAAATTTGTTTTCAGACGGTTTTTCTATATACTTAACATTTGAAGCTTGTCGGCCCCAACCTTTAAATTTAAAAATTCAACCAATCCCTACCGAATATGAATTTCTTAAAAGACATCACCTGGACCGAGATTTTTATCTTCGCCCACACCTGCGCCGCACTCGCCTGCATGCTGCGCGTGTTGTACAAACAAAAAAACATCGGCTCAACCTTTGCCTGGCTGATTATCCTCTTCCTTTTCCCCGTATTCGGAACCATCGCCTACATCCTCATCGGCGAGCCGCGTCTCGGTACGGCCCGCGCCAAACGTACCGGCGAAATGAACCGTTTCTACCGCAACTTTGCCGCTGCCCACCTTACCGATATATATCTCAATATTGCCGACCAAGTGAAATCACGTTACCACGGCATCAGTAAAGTTGCCGAAAAAGGAACAGGGCTGGGCGCAACCCGAGGCAACGCCATGAGCCTGCTCTCAACCACCGATACCATCATCGACAGCATGCTTGCCGACATACGTGGCGCAGCCCATTCCTGCCTGTTGGCCTTTTACATTATCGAACCCAAAGGCCGCATCGAAGAAATTCTAAATGAAATCCTTGCCGCCAAAACCAGAGGCGTAGACTGCTCCATATTGGCCGATGCCGTCGGCAGCAGGAGCTTTCTTGAAAGCGATTGGGTAGAGATACTGCGCAAAGCAGGTGTTGAAGTACATACCTCATTGCCTGTCGGCATCTGGCGTACATTATTCACGCGAACCGACCTGCGCAACCACCGCAAAATTCTTGTTATTGACAGCAAAATCGGTTACACCGGCAGCTTCAACCTCGTCGACCCGCGCTATTTCAAACAAAACTCCGGCGTCGGAGAATGGATCGATGTCATGATGCGCTGTACAGGGCCTATGGTTTTGGAACTGTCTGCCGTCTTCTTCGCCGACCTCGCCGTCGAAACCGATGAAAACCTCCAAAACGTACAAACATACCTCAATCAAGCCCAAAGCCTGCTGCCCCAAATCCTTCCTGAAAAAATGCAGCAAGGCGATATTGTTGCCCAAATCATTCCATCCGCCCCCGAGCAAAGCAGCTTCGTCATCTACGAAACCATCATCAGCACCATCTATGCCGCTACCAAACAAATCACAATTACCACCCCCTACTTCGTCCCCGACGAGCCGCTTCTCATGGCGTTAACCGTTGCCGCCAAACGCGGCGTCAAAGTGACCTTGATACTGCCTGCTAAAGTCGATTCACTGATGGTACGCTACGCCTCACGCGCCTACTACCCTATGCTGCTGGAAGCCGGCGTCAAAATCGCCATGTTTGAAGATGGACTTTTACATGCCAAAACCTTGACCATAGACGAAGACTACTCCCTCTTCGGTACGGTCAATATGGACATGCGCAGCTTCTTCCTCAACCTCGAAATCAGCCTCGCCATCTACGATCGCGATACCACCAAACAAATCTGCCACCTGCAACGCAGCTACCTTAAAAACAGCAGCTACATTGCCATCAAATCATGGCAACAACGCTCTAAACTCCGCGGCCTCGTGGAAAATGCCGTCCGCCTGATGAGCCCTTTACTGTAAAACATAAATATTTAGGCCGTCTGAAAAATACTTTTCAGACGGCCTTTTTAAATAAAACACTGATAGACAAAATTCTTTATTGACAGATATTCAAGCTATCTCATTTCTCCCTCTCAGAAAAAGTAAGACTTAACCCCTTTCTTAACCAAAGAATCTTTACTAAATTTAACTAAAATATAAACTAATTGATTTTTATAAAATCCTATTAATTTTAGACTGGAATAAAACAGAATATATTTATTAATATTCATTAAGAATTTGATAATCATTATTATAATAATTAGAATAAGCAGTCAATTTTTTACTTAGGAAAAATCATGAATAAGGTCTCCTCTCCTGTATTCCGCCTTAGTATCATTACACTCGCATTATCAACAAGCTTCGCTCATGCCGAAAATTTGCAACCCGCAGAAACTGCCGAGCTGAATGAAATTAAGGTTACCGGTACTGCCGTACCGACTCGTGTAACCCGCAACCAGCTCGACCGCGAAATTTCGACCGATTTAAAACAAGTCATGAAAGACCAAATCGGTATGGATGTCGGCGGCGGCAACGGCGTGGCGCAGTTTTACAGCATCCGCGGCGTTGGTGAAGATAAAATTAACCTAGAAGTCGACAACACCAGCCAATCCACTAAAATCTTCCACCACCAAAGCCGCTTCCAGCTTGACCCCGCTTTGGTAAAAAGCATCAACGTCGAAAAAGGCACAGGCGCGGCAAGCGCGGGTTTGGGTGCGGTCGGCGGTACCATCCGCGTAACAACGGTTGACGCAAAAGACCTGCTAACCGACGGCAAACCTTTCGGTTTCAAACTGGGCGCAGGCTTGAGCAGCAATAAAGGCTCAACCGGCAACGCAGCGGTTTACGGCTATCAAAACGGCTTCGATGCCCTGTTTGCAGGCAACTTCCTCAACAACCGCGACTACAAAGACGGCAACGGCAATGTCAACCTCGGCAGTCGTCTGAAACAACACAGCTACCTCGCCAAACTCGGCTACGATTTCAACGACGACCACGGCATCCGCCTGACCTACCGTCAGGAATACCAAAAAGGCAACCGCACCGACAAAGCCGAGTTCCAAAACGTTGACAGCTACATCGGCGTGGACGGCACTTATCAAAAAGAGCAGACCTACAATCTGGAATACCGTGGCCGTAACGTCGGCTTTATCGACAAAATCGACGCCAACGTCTTCCAAATCAATACCGATGACACCAAACCGCCTAAAGGCGCTCCTTCTCCAAAAGCCCAAGCTTCCGGCACGGCGCAAGGCGGCGTTCCTATCGGTCAGCTTGAGCTAAGCAAAATCAAAGCGACCGGCGCGAATCTGAACCTCGCCAGCTCCTTCGGCGACGGACACATGGTGAAATACGGCGTCAACTACCGCCACGAAACCTCCGAGCCTTCCGACAAAGGCGCATGGCTGAAGATTCTCGGCCTGTATGACCGCGACAAAGAGAAAAAAGCCGAATACGGCGTGTACGCGGAAGGTATTTGGAACCTGCACCCCGTTACCCTGAACACCGGCCTGCGTTACGACCATTTCAAATACAATGCCGCCAGCAAACAAAGCGCGTCGCACGGACAACTCAACCCCAGCATCAGCGCGATTTGGGACATCAACGACAACTTCTCCCTCTTGGCGAACCTCAATCAGGCAAACCGCGCGCCGCGTCTGAACGAAGCCTTGTTGGCTAACGAACGCGCAGGCGCCGCCGCCGATTTGGACAGCAACCTCAAAGCTGAAACTGCCCGCCGTGCCGAACTCGGCTTCAAATGGCGCAACGACAACTTCAACGTCAGCGGCAGCGTGTTCCACCAACGCATCAAAGACCTCATCGTCTATCGTTGGGCAAAAATCAACAACAACACCGCCTCCATCACCGAACGCGGCAAGATTTACAACGGCGGCACGCTCAAAACCTACGGCTACGAACTTGACGCATCCTACCGCTGGGGCGGCCTGACCGCGCGCGCCGGCGTATCCTACGTCAAACCCCGTCTGAACGGCGAAATGTACTACGGCGAAAGCCCGATTCAAGCGGAAGACCACGAAAGCTCGTTCACCTTCTGGAACACCGGCCGCCAATGGCTGACCGGCCTGTCTTATCAGTTTGAAAACCCCAAACTCGAAATCGGCTGGCGCGGCCGCTACGCCCAAAGCGTGAAATACACCGACGTCGCCCGCGGACAAGGCACGATACACGGCAAGAAATCAGGCTACGGCGTACACGACATCTACGCCAACTGGCAGCCGCTGAAAAAAGACAACCTGAACGTCAACTTCGCCGTCAACAACATCGGCAACAAGCAATACCGTTCACACAGCCAACGCTTCCCCGACGGCAACGGACGCGTGCCCTTCTACGAACGTGGCCGCGAGTTTGCCTTGGGCGTGAACTATCGTTTCTGATAATACGAACGACGTTATGACGTTATAAGAAAATAAAAGGCCGTCTGAAATCCAGTTTTCAGACGGCCTTTTCATTGATTTTAATCTTGCCATATAACCTTGTGTTCAGAACCATATGTAATCTTTTTAATACTGCTTTCAAGAGGAATTTCTTTATCTAATACTCCTGAATATTCCGAACCTGCTAATTTTTGAAATAAAGTAATATTCAGCTCATCGTTGCGGCTAGTTGTTTTAATATCTGAAATACCCATTGCACTATTGCCTAATAAGCCTGTCAAATGAACCTGCCTATTCCCCTTAGCTTCATTGACAGTAATTTTAAAATTCCAAATATCTTCCAACTTAATTTCTTCATTAGAGAAAAAGCAGCCGGATAATATCAAGCCTGCAATACCCAGCATCATTGCCCTTATTTTCATAATAATTCCCTGATCGATTTAACAACTTTAGGTTCGATTCCCGAAGCTGATAGTACTATAAATTCTTAAATGCGTAGATTGGATTGATAAACCTAACGATTTCAATAAATTTAATAGTTCTGTTGGTCCTCAATTCAACCTACACTTATTAAGTAGGAATAGTATAAAAAGGCCGTCTGAAAATTTTCAGACGGCCTTTTTTCCTCCTTCCTTACTTAACCATCACCCTTTCTTTCAAAGTCTTCAATACGTTCTTCACTGTATTAATCCGCACTTCGATATTTTCCATCTCTGCGGTAAATCGCAGCTTATCCGCGCCGGCAAGGCGGTATCTTTTGTCGTTTTGAATCAGCAGGATGATTTCGGTTGGATCGACATTGTTGTTTTTTCCAAAGGTTACCGTTACCGCTTCGCTGGTCGCATCAATGGCATCGATACCCAATTCTTTTGCCATAAGCCGTAAGTGGTGGCTTTCGATGAGGGTTTTGACGGGTTGTTCGGGCAGACCGAAGCGGTCGACCAGTTCTTCATGTATGGCGTTGATTTGCTGCACGGTTTCGCAGACGGCGAGGCGTTTGTAGAGGACGAGGCGCTCGTGAATGTCGGGGCAGTAGTCTTCAGGCAATAATGCCGGGCTGTGCAGTTTGATTTCGGTGGTGATGCCCAGCGGTGCGTCGAGGTCGGGCTGGCGGCCTTTTTTGAGGTCGCGCACGGCTTGTTTGAGCATTTCGGTGTAGAGCGTGAAGCCGACCTGTATCATTTCACCGGATTGTCCTTCGCCGAGGATTTCGCCTGCGCCGCGGATTTCCAAATCCTGCATAGCGAGGGTGAAACCTGCGCCGAGTTCGTCTGCCGCCGCGATGGCGTCGAGGCGTTTTTCTGCGTCTTTGGTGATGTATTCAGGCGTGAGCAGGTAGGCGTAGGCTTGGTGGTGGCTGCGGCCGACGCGCCCACGCAACTGATGAAGCTGAGCCAGCCCGAATTTGTCGGCACGGTTGATGATGATGGTGTTGGCGTTGGGGATGTCGATGCCGGTTTCGATGATGGTGGAACAGAGCAACACGTTGAATCGTTGCTGTAAAAAGTCGCGCATCACTTGTTCCAGCTCGCGCTCGCGCAGTTGTCCGTGTGCCACGCCGATGCGGGCTTCGGGCAGCAGGGTTTCCAACCGCTCACGCATATTCTCAATCGTATCCACTTCATTGTGCAGGAAAAACACTTGTCCGCCGCGTTTGAGTTCGCGCAACACGGCTTCGCGCACGCTGCCTTCGCTGAAGGGTTTGACAAAGGTTTTGACGGCGAGGCGGCGGCTGGGCGCGGTAGTAATCAGCGAGAAGTCGCGCAGACCTTCGAGCGCCATACTGAGGGTGCGTGGAATCGGTGTGGCGGTCATGGTAAGGATATCTACGTTGGCGCGCAGACGTTTGAGCTGCTCTTTTTGGCGCACGCCGAAGCGGTGTTCTTCGTCGATAATCACTAAACCTAAGTTTTTGAATTTTATGTCGTCCTGCACCAATTTGTGCGTGCCGATAACGATATCAACCGTACCGTCCGCCATGCCTTCCAGCGCGGCTTTGGTGGTTTTGCTGTTGTTGAAACGCGAAAGGCTGGCGACTTTCACGGGGAAATCAGCGAAGCGGTCGGCAAAGTTTTGCGCGTGCTGCTCGACCAGAAGCGTGGTCGGGGCAAGTACGGCAACCTGTTTGCCACCCATCACCGCCACAAACGCGGCGCGCAGGGCAACTTCGGTTTTGCCGAAACCGACATCGCCACACACGAGGCGGTCCATCGGCTTCGCCTGTGTCAAATCTTTAATCACAGCGGCGATGGCGGCGGCTTGGTCTTCGGTTTCTTCGTAGCCGAAACCGTCGGCAAACGCCTGATAGTCCATCTCGTTGATTTCAAACTTGTGTCCCGATTGGGCGGCACGTTGGGCATAGAGGTTAAGCAATTCCGCAGCAGTATCGCGCGCTTTTTCGGCGGCTTTGCGCTTCGCCTTGTTCCACGCACCGCTGCCGAGCTTGTGCAAGGTAACGTTTTCATGCGCCTGGCCAGAGTAGCGGCTGATTAAATGCAGTTGCGAAACAGGCACATAAAGCTGCGCTTCGCCCGCGTATTCGAGCAACATCATTTCGTTGGTTTCATCGCCCAAGTCCATTGTGACCAAGCCCATATATCGGCCGATGCCGTGTTCTTCGTGTACAACAGGATCGCCGATATTGATTTCAGCAAGGTCGCGCAACAGGCCGTCTGAAACAGCGGCGTGTTTCTTACGATGATGTTTGCGCGAGCGGGCAACATATTGATAAAGATCGGATTCGGTAATGACCGCGATGTTTTGATCTTCTAATTTAAACCCGTAAGCCAACGGCGCCACTGTAATCATCAGCGGCCCATGCGCCGATAAAAAGCCCTGCCAGTCGGACACGCTTTTGGCTTTCAAACCGTTTTGCTGCAAGAAACCGAGCATGGTTTCGCGCCGTCCCAAACTTTCTGCACACAGCAAAATCCGTCCGTCAAAGGCCGTCTGAAAATCCTTCAATGCCTGCAACGGTTCATCTGCTTGGCGGTTGACGGCCAAGTTTGGCAACGTATGTTCATCACCAAAAATATCCGGCAATACCTGACCATAATTTTTCAGACGGCCTGCAAAAACATCAGCAGAGAGATACAAATACTGTGGAAGCAAAGGCGGATAGGTTTCATCGCCCTGCGCCATGGTGTAACGCGATTTAACGTCGCTCCAAAAACGGTTTGCCTCGGCGTGAACGTCGCCCAAAGAGACAAACAGCGCATCTTCGCCGATATAGTCAAACAGCGTTTCCAGCTCGTTTTCAAAAAACAGCGGCAGGTAATATTCCACGCCTGCACCAAAATGGCCGTTGCTGACGGCTTTGTACACAGCCGCATCGTTCGGATTGCCATCGACTTCCTCGCGGAAACGGCTGCGGAAAATCTTTTGCGCCTCGCTGTCGGTGGGGAACTCGTGTGCAGGCAGCAGGCGGATTTCGGAAACCGGGGAAATGGTGCGTTGCGTTTCGGTATCGAAAGTTTTGATGCTGTCGATTTCATCGTCGAACAAATCGATGCGGTACGGCATTTCGCTGCCCATCGGGAACAAATCAACAATGCCGCCGCGCACGGCAAACTCTCCTGCCGCAACAACGTGAGAAACATGGTTATAACCTGCATCCACCAAATCGCTTTTCAGACGGCCTATATCCAAAGTCTGCCCTGTTTTCAGCCAAAACGTGCGCCCTGCCAAAAACGGCACGGGCGGCAGCTTCTGCATCGCCGTGGCAACTGGCACGAACAACACGTCCGCCGCGCCGCTCTTAATCTGCCACAACGCCGACAAGCGCTCCGACACCAAATCCTGATGCGGAGAAAAACGCTCGTAAGGCAGCGTTTCCCAGTCCGGCAGGAACACCGCCGTATCATGCGGACGGAAAAACAGCCAGGCCGTCTGAAGGCGCAGCGCCTGTTCCGCATCTTGGGTCAAGACAACCTTGAGCTGCTTATGCGGCAGATAACGCGCCAAAGCCAAGGGCAGCGAGCCTTGCGAAAGATTGAGCCAACGGGATTTTTCACGGGGTTTGGGAATCGGATAGGTCATGACAAAACAGTTTGTAATAAGTAAATACAAGCACCATAGGCCGTCTGAAAATTTTTCAGACGGCCTTTAGCGATCAAATAGATTTTCAATTTTACTGGATACAGGTTTAAAAGAATATAAGGCCCTACATTCAGACGGCCACGCCTGCTATTTTTCCAATAAATCCGGTTATCACCAATGCCGCAACGCCCCATATGCACACGCGCAAAACGGCAGGAACGACAGGCGCGCCGCCGAGTTTGGCGGAGGCATAGCCCAGTCCGGCCAGTCCGCACAAAGTGGAAACTGCCAAGGCCGGAACAATGGCGGTAGAAGCTGTCAACGCGACCAGTAAAGGCAAAATCGCGCCGGCACAAAATGAAGCGGCAGAAGCCAGCGCAGCCTGCATGGGTTGGGCGGCAGAGGTTTCGGTAATGCCGATTTCGTCGCGCGCGTGGGCGGCGAGTGCATCGTGTTCCATCAAGGCTTTAGCCACCTCTGCGGCGAGCGGGTCGGACAAACCGCGGCGGCGGTAAATTTCCGTCAGCTCTTCCAACTCCGCATCAGGATTATTTGCCAATTCGTAGCGTTCTTTGTGCAAATCGGCTTTTTCCGTATCCGATTGGCTGGACACAGAAACATACTCCCCCGCCGCCATTGACACCGCACCCCCGATAAGCGCCGAAACGCCCGTCAACAGCAGGGTTTGGAAATCTGGCGCGGCAGCGGCTACGCCCGTCAACAGCGAGGCAGTGGAAATCAGGCCGTCATTGGCACCCAATACGCTTGCCCGAAGCCAGTTGTTGCGGTCGCTGAAATGGCGTTCGCTGTGGTGTGAATACATATATGCTCCGATAAATTGGCGTTTTCCAGATGATGATAACATTGTATTGTTTTTTGAAATCCATGTCAGTTTATCCCTTCAAATCAAGCATTCTTAAATCTTTCTGCTGCTATTTCAAACCATAAAACCAATATTCCTCTTTGGATTTTTCAGACGGCCTGAACGCTTTTACAAGCAAATTTATTGTTCCAAGTCATGGCATTATTACAAGACAGTTTTGTACTGCTTGGTTTATCGGCTTAAAGATGCTATCTTTATGAATCTTTCCACTCCCTAATCCATTGAAAGGATATATCATGGCTGAAGAAAACAAAATCAAAGTAAACGATTTGCCTGAAGATAAAAAAGAGCAAACCGAAGAAACCGAACTGCCCGTTGTCAACAACGAAGAAAAACGCGGCGGCCATGGCGAAGGCGGTTGCTGCGGCGCATGCGGCGGCTAATCTTCCCGACAAAGCCCCCAAGGCCGTCTGAAAAGTCTTACTTTTCAGACGGCCTTTTCTTTTCTAAACAATAACAGGTAAATGAATGAAAGGACGAAGTAAGGGAATTTAAACCTTGCCGTGTTTGTGCTACATTCATATCTTTACAAACCACAACAATCTGCACACGCAGACACACAAGGAAGAAAAAAATGTTTTGGTATATCGTTGGTTTTTTCGCCTTCATTGTTTCCCTGCTTTCCCTTTGGGTCAATGCCAGCGCATTCGGCATGGAAGAGGATGGTACGCCGCAATCCGAATATGAAAAAATGTTGGGCCTGGGCGCGAAGCTGAAAGATAAAGATACGGTTGCTAAGGAACGCGAAGCGGCACGTTTTCACCCTGACGATTAAGCCTTACCGACTGGACAATCTTGCCGAACTGGGCTAATGTTCCAAACGCATAACGCACACCAACACAACTATACGAGAAGGTAAGAGAAATGACTGTACGAATCGAACATGATTTATTGGGCGACCGCGAAATTCCCGCTGATGTTTATTGGGGTATCCACACGCTGCGCGCCATTGAAAACTTTAAAATTTCCACGCAAAAAATTTCCGACGTACCGCAATTTGTCCGCAGCATGGTCATGGTTAAAAAAGCCACTGCGCAAGCCAATGGCGCATTGGGTGCCATCAAGCCGGAAATCGCGGCCGCCATCGAAAAAGCCTGCGACGAAGTATTGATCAAAGGCCGCTGCCTCGACCAATTCCCATCCGACGTTTATCAAGGCGGCGCGGGTACTTCGGTCAATATGAACACAAACGAAGTCATTGCCAACCTTGCACTGGAAGTGTTGGGATACGAAAAAGGCCGCTACGACATCGTCAATCCAATGGACCATGTCAACGCCAGCCAATCTACCAACGACGCCTATCCTACCGGCTTCCGCCTTGCCGTGTATTACAGCATCGGCGAATTGCTCGACAAACTGGCTATCCTGAAAAACGCCTTTGCCGCCAAAGCCGAAGAGTTTAAAGACGTTTTGAAAATGGGCCGCACCCAGCTTCAAGACGCCGTGCCGATGACGGCCGGACAAGAATTTCAATCGTTCCAAGTGTTGTTGGAAGAAGAAATCCTCAACCTCGACCGCACCCGCTCCCTGCTGCTTGAAGTCAACCTCGGCGCCACCGCCATCGGTACGGGCGTGAATACACCCAAAGGCTATGCGGCTTTAGTCGTTGAGAAACTCTCCGAAGTCAGCGGTCTGCCTTGCAAACTGACTGAAAACCTGATTGAAGCGACCTCCGACTGCGGCGCATATGTGATGGTACACGGCGCATTGAAACGCACAGCCGTCAAACTGTCCAAAATCTGTAACGACTTGCGCCTACTCTCTTCCGGCCCGCGCGCCGGTTTGAAAGAAATCAATCTGCCTGAATTGCAGGCCGGTTCTTCCATCATGCCGGCCAAAGTCAATCCCGTGATTCCCGAAGTCGTCAACCAAGTCTGCTTCAAAGTCATCGGCAACGACACCACCATCACTTTCGCAGCCGAAGCAGGTCAGTTGCAGCTGAACGTCATGGAACCGGTCATCGCCCAATGTATGTTTGAAACCATTTCCCTCTTGGGTAACGCCGCGGTCAACCTGTCCGAAAAATGCGTCAAAGGCATTACGGTCAACCGCGAAATCTGCGAACGCTACGTTTTCAACTCCATCGGTTTGGTCACTTATCTGAATCCGTACATCGGCCACCACAACGGCGATTTGGTCGGCAAAATCTGCGCCCAAACCGGCAAAGGCGTGCGCGAAGTCGTACTGGAGCGCGGCCTGTTGAGCGAAGAAGAACTCAACCGCATCCTCTCACCAGAAAACCTGATGAATCCGCACCTGTAATCAAGGTTTGAAATCAAAGGCCGTCTGAAACTTCACTTTTAAAATTTCAGACGGCCTTTTCACATTCATATTGATACTTAATCGATTTTTTCTGCGAAGTTCAAAATTAAAAGATAGCCTAACCGCAGGGTTTGATTTAACATGGTGCTGCCCTATCCTGTTTCCTCCACCAATTCACGCAAACCGGATATTGGCAAAACGGTCAAAGTAACATCTTCATTTATTAGGAAAAACCAATGAGTAAAATTACACGCGAACAAATGCTGCAAGTATTCGAAAATCGCTGCTCCACCCGTTATTACGATCCCGACAAAAAAATCAGCCAAGAAGATTTTGCAGCGATTTTAGAATTTGCCCGCCTCTCGCCCAGCTCTGTCGGCTCCGAGCCATGGAAATTTTTGGTTATCCAGAACAAAGCATTGAGAGAAAAGCTCAAACCTTTCAGCTGGGGTATGCAATCGCAACTGGACGACTGCAGCCATCTGGTGATTATCCTTGCCAAGAAAAATGCCCGTTACGATACCCCGTTCTTCCGCAGCGTTGCCGAACGCAGGGGCTTGCAAGGCGAGCAGCTGGAGAAAGCTTTGGCAAGATACAAAAGCTTCCAAGAAACCAACATTAAAATTGCCAACGACCAACGCGCACTCTTTGACTGGAGCAGCAAGCAAACCTATATTGCTTTGGCCAATATGCTCACAGGCGCAGCCGCCATCGGCATCGATTCCTGCCCAATCGAAGGCTTCAACTACGACAAAATGAACGAAGTATTGGCAGCAGAAGGCCTGTTTGATGCCAACGAATGGGGCGTATCCGTAGCGGCAACATTCGGCTATCGTGCCAAAGAAATTACCAAAAAAGCACGCAAACCAATTGAAGAAATGGTAACTTGGGTTGAATAAGCGGTTTGGATTTTCAGGGCGGCCCATGCCGCCCTTTTATTTTTTTCTAAAAGAGAAGCAAATTCCGTAACAACAAAGACTGCTAAAAATCCAAATAAAAAGGCCGTCTGAAACCCTATGTCAGAAATCCTAGATTTCATTTCACAACGTTTCAGACGGCCTTGTTTAATACGCTACTGCTTAAAACGATACTTTCAAACTGCCGTAGAAAGCACGGCCATGTTCGTTGTATGTTTGTGCGCCGGCAGTTGTGCGGTACAGTTTTTTATTGAACAGGTTGCTGACACCGCCACGGACGGCCACGCGTTTGTTCCAGTTGTAGCCGGCATTGATGCCCCAAATACCGTAAGAGCCGACTTGGGTTTGGTTATGTTCGGAAGTCAAAGGAGTAACCCCTGCACGCAGATTACCATCTCGTTCCAGTCTATTAATCGCCACGCCACGCGGTTTAGTACGGCCGTAGTGGGTAAAGGTCAAGTTGGCATCAAAACGTTCGTTTGGTGTCCAAGACAGCGTGCTGTTAATGGTGTGTTTCGGCACCAAAGACAATGGATTGCCTTGATAATCTTCGGATTTGTGCATATAAGTGAAATTGTTGCTCCACTTAAGTGTGTCATGCAACGGAATCACCAAGTTGCCTTCGATACCCGAAATAGTCGCTTTCGGCGTATTTTCCCATTGCAAAAGCCAGTTGCCGATATTGCTGGTGGCAATGATATTTTCACCAATCACGATTTTGTTGCGGTACGCGTTGTGGAAATAGGTTGCAGAAGCCTGCCAGCCGTTTTTATTGAACTCAAGACCAATCTCTTTATTAATACTGGTTTCGGGTTTCAAATTATTATTACCCATGTAGTAGCAACGGACACTGCCCGGCGCATCAATCGGACAGCCTTGACCGCGCGTGTACAGGATAAAGTCAGGATTGGTTTGATACAGATTTGGCGCTTTATACGCACGGGCAATACCGCCTTTGACCAACCAGTTTTCGCCGATTTGATGCGAGAAGTTCAACGCCGGACTCCAGTTGCTGCCGCTGTCACTGTTGTGGTCGAAACGGATGGCCGGAATCAGATGGGTTTTGTCGGTCAACGAAATATTGTCTTCAACGTAAGCTGCCCAGTTGCGTTGCGATGCCTTGCCGCCGCGTACTGCTGAAATACCGTCAAACACATCAGTTTTACCTTGGTCTTTAAATCCCTGACTATTGGAAGCAGGATCATCCAGCTTACTGTCAGTAAATTCTGCGCCGACCGTCAATACATTATCGACACCGAGTTTGAACGGAATATTCGCTTCGCTGCTGAAACGCAGGTTTTTCAAACGGCTTTGAACAAAATCCAAGCCTGTATAGCTGCCTTCAGGACCACCGGCCAAACCTTCAGGCAAGTGGCTGTTGACTGTACGCTCATAACTGATCACGTTTTTGGTATCACCCCATTCCCATGCGCCGTCATGCGTTAAAGAATAAGCGGAACGATATAAGCGGGCAGTTTCGGCTTTGCCGTCAGCTAAAGAATTAACTAAAGCAGAACGTGGATTGCTGTTTTGCGTATCGCCGTTGTAGATATTGCCCTGACGGCTGTAGCTGCTGTCTAAAATCAATGTTTGCGCAGGGCTGATTTTCCATTGCAGACGGCCTGCAATGTCTTTATTGCGTACGCCTTCGACACCAGCCGCGCTGTCGTTGCCGTGTCCGGCATTGATATCGGCCGCATCTGCATCCGTTTTATTGAGGTTGCCGTAAATGCGGAAGCCCAAAGTATCTTGGATAATCGGGCCGCTCAAATTGAAGCCGATACGGCGGGTTGCGCCTTCTTTGCTGTCTTGCGGCTGATTGGCGTAAAGATTGACCTGGCCTTTAAATTCCTTAGACACTTTTTTGGTAACGATATTGACCACGCCGCCCATTGCGCCGGAGCCGTAACGCGTTGCCGCCGGACCGCGCAAAACGGTGATGGATTCAATTTCTTCAACCGGCACCCAGTTGCTGTCGCCGCGCGTATTGCGTTCACCGCGCATACTGATACGCTCGGATTGGCGCGAGTTTACAGGCTTGCCGTCAATCAGAATCAATGTGTTTTCAGGGCCCATACCGCGCAGGTCGATTTGGCGTTTGTTGCCACGCTGACCCGTCGCTGTATTGCCGGTCAGGTTGACGCCCGGCATGGTGCGGACAAATTCGGAAATATCGTTGACTGCCGGACGCTTGTCGATGTCGTCTTTTGAAATACGCGACACGCCCAGCGACTGTTGCAGTTGCTTCTCGGCAGTAACGTAAACGGTATCGACTTCAGCCTGTTCGGCAGCTTTCTCTTCAGCAGCGTGAGAGAATGCGCTGATTAATGCCAAAGGCAAAATGGCGAGTGTGAATGTTTTCATTGCATCGTTTCTCTTTAACTTTGTTTGTTAAAATCAAAATAAAAATTATTCAGGATTCTAAATAAACTTAACAGAGTTTTCAATGCAATTAAGAGTGATTTACAATTATTCGTTAAATTAAGCCAATAAAAATAACCAAATGCCTAATAATTAAAAAGGCCGTCTGAACCGGTATGAAAAGGAATCTGAGATTTCCATCATACCGTTCAGACGGCCTTATTCAAATTTTAATTATTTGCCTGCTGCTTTTTGCAAAAGGGCATACAATTCGTCTTTGAGTTTGAGTTTGGCTTTTTTCAGCTCCTCGATTTCTTCGGAGCCGCTGGTTACCACATTGTTAACCAAACCGGTAATTTTATCGTCCAGCTCGTTGTGCTCCTCAAACAAACGGGCAAAGTGTGCATCCTCTTGTTTCAGTTTAGAAATCAGATCGCGATATTCTGGAAACATTTTGTTTTCCTCTCTTGTTAATTAAATAAAAAAGTACTGCTGCCAAAAACTAGGACGAATCAATCTTTAGCTTCATTATAACAAACACGGGCGTTTTATCCAGTCTTTTTTAAGCCGAAACTGTTTTATGTCAAAATTAACAATATCACCATCAGCCATCGTCCCAATGGAAAGAAACGGGTTTATAGACGGTTTGCCGACTTGGGCATACAATCGGGCTTATGCGTTTACACAATGGCCGAACCACCCTATTCCGTCATATCAACGGCATGGACGGACAATTTATCCTGCTTGAAAACCATCCATCATGGATGCCGGTCAATGATGCCGATTTCAACCATGCCGCGCCCCTGCCCGACGGTTTGGCCGTGCACGAAGAATCGTTTTATCCATTTGAAAAAATAGATGCCGAATCGGCAGACAATATCAAAATCTTCAGCGAAGAAGCCCTACGGCTGGAGAAAGAGCGTTTAAATGCAGCGGCCATGGCCGAGCTGGCAAAAAATCTTCAAGCCGCCCAAGCCGAAGCCGATTTGGCCGCGCTTTTAGAAAAAATGGATTTTCATTTAAAACAAGATGATATTTTCAAATAAACCCTTCAATCTCAGGCCGTCTGAAACCAAACGCCTGATGAAATTGTTGACAATGTGAGAAAAATAGTTCATCTTGAACCAATCCGCAGTACTCCATCCCTTATTTTCAGCCCAACACAAAGGAACCGAGAACATGTTTTCAAAAAGCGTTACCCTCGCACAATATGACCCCGATCTGGCAGCCGCCATCGCCCAAGAAGACCAACGCCAGCAAGACCATGTCGAGCTGATTGCTTCAGAAAACTACGTCAGCTGCGCCGTAATGGAAGCCCAAGGTTCGCAATTGACCAACAAATACGCCGAAGGCTATCCGGGCAAACGCTACTACGGCGGCTGCGAATACGTTGATATTGTCGAACAATTGGCGATTGACCGCGCTAAAGAGTTGTTTGGCGCAGAATATGTCAACGTCCAACCACACTCCGGCTCGCAAGCCAACCAAGCCGTATATGCTTCTGTTTTAAAACCGGGCGACACCATTTTGGGCATGTCTCTGGCACATGGCGGCCACCTGACCCACGGTGCCAGCGTCAATATTTCCGGCAAACTCTACAACGCCATTACTTATGGTTTGGATGAAAACGAAGTTCTCGATTATGCCGAAGTCGAACGCTTGGCGCTTGAACACAAACCTAAAATGATTGTGGCCGGCGCATCTGCCTACGCGTTGCAAATCGACTGGGCAAAATTCCGCGAAATCGCCGATAAAGTCGGTGCCTACCTCTTTGTCGATATGGCGCACTATGCCGGCCTGATTGCCGGCGGCGAATATCCCAACCCTGTACCATTCTGCGACTTTGTGACCACCACTACCCACAAAACCCTGCGCGGCCCTCGCGGCGGCGTGATTTTGTGCCGTGACAATACCCACGAAAAAGCGTTGAATTCCGCCATCTTCCCAAGCCTGCAAGGCGGCCCGTTGATGCACGTTATCGCTGCCAAAGCCGTAGCGTTTAAAGAAGCGTTGCAACCCGAGTTCAAACAATACGCAAAACAAGTGAAAATCAATGCCGCAGCAATGGCGGAAGAGTTGGTCAAACGCGGTTTGCGCATCGTTTCCGGCCGTACCGAAAGCCACGTTTTCCTCGTTGACCTGCAACCGATGAAAATCACCGGCAAAGCCGCCGAAGCCGCTTTGGGCAAAGCACACATCACCGTCAACAAAAACGCCATCCCGAACGATCCGGAAAAACCATTTGTCACCTCCGGCATCCGCATCGGCTCCGCCGCCATGACCACACGCGGCTTTAACGAAGCCGACGCGCGCGTATTGGCGAACTTGGTTGCCGACGTATTGGCCAACCCTGAAGACGAAGCCAACCTCGCCAAAGTCCGCGAACAAGTGACTGCTTTGTGCAATAAATATCCGGTTTACGGCGCATAAGCATTTCCGACTTGGATAAAATAACAGGCCGTCTGAACAACAGACGGCCTTTTTTATTGCAACTTTCTTTTAAATTTCAAAACTGTTTGTTTCGCTGACTTTGCGTATCATGCCTGCCGCGACAGTATGGTTGGTGGCTTCGTCAATCAAAATAAACGCGCCTTGTGCATGGTTGTCTTCGTATGCGGCAGCGGCGAGCGGCTGCTGGGTTTTGAAGCTGACGCTGCCGATGTCGTTGAGCTTGAGCGTTTCGGCGGATTCGACCCGGCTGAGGGTATTGACGTCCCAAACGTAGGCAATTTCGCTGATTTTTACGGGCGTGGTTTGGGTCGTGTGTTTCAGCAAATATTTGCGGCGCAGATTGAGCGGAATATCGTCAAACCAGCAAAGCGCGGCTTGGAATTGTTGCTCGGGAACAATGGCGCTGTCGGCTGCAACAATGCTGTTGCCGCGTGAAATATCGATGTCCGTATCCAAAACGACGGTCAATACTTCCCCTGCTTCGGCAGATTCGGTTTTACCGTTGGCATTATAGATTTCGGCAACCTTGGCAACATGGCCGCTGGGCAGGACTTTGACTTCATCGCCCACTTTCAGACGGCCCGCCTCCAATCTGCCTTGATAACCGCGGAAGTCGTCGCTGCTGCTGCCGTCTTGGCGCGCCACGCGTTGTACGGGAAAATGCGCGGCTTGATCGGCGGCGTTTTGACGGTTGACGGGCAGGCTTTCGAGCAAAGGCAGAAGCGGCAAACCTTGATACCACGGGGTTTGGCTGCTGGCATTGACGATATTGTCGCCTTTTAAGGCGCTGATGGGCAGGAAGTGGATTTGTGCTTGGAGGCCGATTTGCTCCGCCAGTTTGCGATAGGCCTCGGTAATGGCTTGATATTTGGCTTCGTCAAAATTTAGCAGGTCGAGTTTGTTAACGGCGACGATGATGTTGGGGCAGCCCAAAAGTTTCAGAATTGCGCTGTGGCGTTTGGTTTGCGGTAGGAGGACAGGCTCGCTGCCTGAAAAATCGACGCGTGTGGCATCAACCAAAATAATGGCGGCATCGGCAGTTGATGCGCCGGTGACCATATTACGCGTGTATTGCTCATGTCCCGGCGTATCGGCAATGATGAATTTGCGTTTGAGCGTGGCAAAATAACGGTAGGCCACGTCAATGGTAATGCCTTGTTCGCGCTCGGCGGCAAGGCCGTCTGTCAGGCTGGCAAAATCAGGCGTTTCGCCGTTTTCGGCAGCGCGGTTGAGCTTGTCGAGTTGGTCGGTCAGTAAGGTTTTGCTGTCGTAGAGCAGGCGGCCGATGAGGGTGGATTTGCCGTCATCGACACTGCCGGCGGTAATGAAGCGTAAAAGCGGAGCGGAAGCTGCGGTCATGATTCTTTCCCATTTCTCGTGATTTCTCAAACTGACTGCTACTTTAAACAGGCCGTCTGAAAATGGGAAAGAATGTTTGGTTGTTAAAAAAGCTGTTTTCGTTATATCGCGAAGCTATGGGATATTGCTTCACGCCATCTGTTTTTTCCGGGTCGCCAACCAACACACAATCGACCCTAAGCACACCATCCCCGCACCCTGCCAAAACGTCATGGACAAAGGCGCGCTGATCAAAAACGATGATACTACCGCAGACAATACCGGAATGAAATAAGATGCGCCTGCCAATACAGTCAGATTACCGCGCGAAATACCGATATTCCACACTGCATAGCCCAAGCCCATACAAGACGCGGCGGCAACGGCATAGCCGAGCGATACGGAATCAAAACTCAACGTATCCGCGCCGCTGAGAAAATACTCTATCCACAACAGTATCGACACCAGCATAAAGAAAAAGCCCACGCTGCTTCCTTCTGCCTTCACGCGCGCCGTCAGCGTGCAATATGCCGCCCAAAAAAGTGCATCGGCCAATGCCATCAGATAACCGGCAGGATTGGTGCGAACATTGTGATAAATCCCCGAAAGCGACAATCCGCCGTCGCCGCCCAATACCGTGGCAATCCCGAAAAACGACAATACAAAGCCTATGCCTATCCACCATTTTGCCGGCTGCCCGTTGAAACAGACTGCGCCTAAAATAGTAAACGTCGGCCACAAATAATTGACCATGCCGATCTCAACCGTCTGTCTCGCGTTTTGCGCAAAACCGACCGAGAGCGACAAACACAGTTCGCAACCGACAAAAAAAATGCTCGCCCAAAGCAAATAGCCGCGGTTGTAATTACGCAAATGCGGCCTGCCGAAAATCAACCAAATCAATACGGTGGACAGGGTGTACATCATTGCCGCGCCGCCCACTGCCCCCATATGCAGGCTCAAAGAGCGTATCAGAGAAATGACAAAGCTCCACAAAGCAACGGCAAGCAACCCGATGGCAGTGGCTTGTTTGGAGGAGATGTTTTGAGATAAGAAATGAATCATGGCGTATGTGCTGAAGATGGTTTTATTAGGTTTATCGTAGTTTGAATATATTGTTTCTACATTAATTATTTTAACGGTTTCAAGGCCGTCTGAAAATGATTGTTTCAGACGGCCCTCTATTTGTAATTAGTCCTAAACATGACTATAATCCGCATCCAATTAGTCAATATTGAGACCAATTTATGAATCAGCTCAACCAACTCGGCATGCGTATCAGCCATATAGACAGCGCATTTGACCAATGGATTAAACAGCAAAACACCAACTACAATACCTTCGCCGTTCTCTATACCTTAGCCACCGAAGGCAGCCGCACTCAAAAATATATAGGTGAAGAATGGAGCCTGCCCAAGCAAACCGTTTCCCGCACATGCAAAACGCTGGCGGAACAAGGCTTGCTGACATTTCACGAAAGCGAACAAGACAAACACGAACGCTTATTGTCGTTGACCGAGCAAGGAAAAAAATCCGCCGCACCATTGGTGCAAAACATGCAGGAATTCAGCAAACGAATTTTTACCGCCTTCGGTGAAAAACGTGCAGCCCGACTGTTTGCCGATTTGGACGCGTTGGCCGAATTAATGGCACAAACCCTCAATACTAAATAAGGAGGGCAACCATGTGGAAAATGCTGAAACACATCGGCAAAACACACCGCCGCACACTCATCACAACCTTCTCTCTCGTCGGCTTGGATAACCTGCTCTTGCTGGTATATCCCGTATTTGGCGGCTGGGCGATTAATGCCGTTATGGAAGGCAAAGTCTGGCAGGCAATGTTGTATGGTGTGGTGGTTTTATTGATGTGGATAATTGGAGCCGCCCGCAGGATAGCCGATACGCGCACATTTACCCAGATCTATACTGAGATAGCCGTCCCGGTCGTCTTGGAACAGCGCAAACGAGAAGTACCGCATTCCGCCATTACCGCACGCGTTGCCCTATCGCGCGAGTTTGTCAGTTTTTTTGAAGAACACCTGCCCATCGCTGCTACTTCGCTGGTCTCCATCTTCGGTGCATGTATGATGTTGCTGATATTGGAATTTTGGGTGGGCGTATTGGCTGTCGCGATACTTGCCCTGTTTTTATGGTTGCTGCCGCGTTTTGCCGCCATCAGCGAAAACCTATATTTCCATTTAAACAATCGGTTTGAACGCGACAACCACCTTATCCGCGACGGTAACGAGCATCAGCTCTACCGCCACTACGGCTGGGTTGCCAAACTACGCGTGCTGATTTCCAACCGCGAAGCCTTAAGCTATCTCAGTATCGGCATAGCGATGAGCGTATTGTTCGGCTTCGCCTTTATACACATGACACTTAAAGGCTATGGCAGCGCCGGCCATATCTATTCCGTCAGCACTTATTTATGGATGTTTGCAATGAGCTTGGACGACGTACCGCGCTTGGTCGAACAATACTCCAATCTAAAAGACATCGGACAACGCGTTGAACTCTCGGAAGAAAACAATCTTTCCAAGGCCGTCTGAAACCTTAACACACTATCAGGACATATTATGAGTTGGTTTTATTTAATCTTAGCCGGTATGCTGGAAATCGGCTGGCCATTGGGCTTAAAGCTGGCACAACAAGAAGGCTACCGCTGGCATGGCTTTGCCGCCGCACTTGCCTGCATCGTCGGCAGCGGATACTTCCTTTACCTTGCCCAAAAAAGTATTCCGATGGGTACAGCCTACGCCGTCTGGACAGGCATAGGCGCGGCAGGAGCGTTTTTGGTAGGCGTTGTATTTTTCAACGATGCCGCCAATATCGGCCGCTGGCTCGGCGCATTTCTCATCATTTCCGGCGTCGTAGTGATGAAACTCTCCAGCGGAAACTGAAAATCTCGTTTCTATTCAATCCAAGGCCGTCTGAACAGGTATGCTCAGACGGCCTAATACCTTCCCGAATATAACGAAATCATCTTAAATTAAAACCAAGCATTCTTTCCTTTTTTCAGACGGCCTGTTTAAAGTTGCGACTGTCCATTATTCAAACAATCGGTTATAGCCGTCCAACAAAGGAATCCAAATGAGCCAAGCCAATCCGCTTCCACCCGAACTCTCCGTCCAACTCTCAACCCTATCCCCCACCCAACTTGCCTGGCTCTCCGGCTATTGCTGGGCGCAAAGCCAAGGCGTATCCGGTGTAGCAGCCGAACCATCTGCCCTGCAAGCAGCCGCCTCGACAGCCAGCCGCCGCGTATTAGTCCTCTCCGCCTCACAAACCGGCAATGCCCGCAGCGTTGCCGAATCCTTACACGCCAAACTTCAAGCCGCCGGCGTAGAAGCCCGCCTCAGCAGCGCAGGCGATTTCAAAAGCAAAACCCTGCCCGACGAAGACATCGTGCTTTTAGTTACCTCCACCCAAGGCGAAGGCGAACCGCCCGAAGAAGCCCTGCCCCTGTACAAATTCATCTACGGCAAAAAGAAACCTGATCTCAGCAAACTCACCTTTGCCGTCTTGGGTCTTGGTGATTCCTCCTATCCCAACTTCTGCCAAGCAGGCAAAGACTTTGATGCCAAATTTGCTGAACTGGGCGCAGGCCGTCTGAACGACTTGGGCATTTGCGACTTAGAATTCCAAGCCGATGCCGACGCATGGATTGCCGCCGTCGTACCCAAAGTAGCCGAATTGTCTGCCCAAGCAGCAAGCCCAAGTACAACCGCTGCATCAAACGCCCCAGCCACACCAAGCAGCGGCACAGTCTACACCAAAGAAAAACCCTACACAGCCACCCTATCCGTGCGCCAAAAAATCACCTCGCGTGATGCAGAAAAAGACGTCGAACACATCGAAATCGACCTCAGCGGCTCAGGTTTGCATTATCAGGCAGGCGACGCGCTCGGCGTATGGCCGCTTAATGCCGCCGACCTCGTCCAAGAAATCCTCGACCTCAACCAACTGAGTGGCAACGAAACCATCCAACTTTCAGACGGCCGCGAAACCGATATCCGAACAGCCTTGACCGAATCCGCAGATATTACCCAAAACACACCCGCCTTCGTCCAACAATACGCCGAATTAACAAACAACGAAGAACTCAAAACCATAGCTGCAGATAAAGCCCAACTAGACGCCTACCTCGCCGCCACACCGCCCGTCGGCGTATTCGCAGCCTATCCGCACCCACTGGACGCACAAACCCTATACAGTCTTTTCCGCCCACAAACCCCGCGTCTCTACTCCATCGCCTCCGCACAAGACGAAGTCGGCGAAGAAGTCCACCTCACCATCGGCGTTGTCCGTTTCGACCACCACGACCACACCTACACCGGCGCAGCATCCGGCTACTTGGGCGAACGCCTCGAAGAAGGCAGCGAAGTCCGCGTCTTTGTCGAACCCAACCCCAACTTCCGCCTGCCGCAAAACGGCGATACACCCATCATCATGATCGGCGCAGGTACAGGCGTCGCCCCCTTCCGCTCCTTCATGCAACAACGCGCCGCCAATGGCGACAGCGGCAAAAACTGGCTCTTCTTCGGCAACCAACGCCTGGCCGACGACTTCCTCTACCAACTCGAATGGAACGAATGGCGCAAAGACGGCCTCCTCACCCGCGCCGACCTTGCATGGAGCCGGCAAGGCGAACACAAAGTCTATGTCCAACACAAAATCGCCGAACGCGCCGCCGAAGTTTGGAACTGGCTGCAACAAGGCGCACACATCTACGTCTGCGGCGACGCTACACGCATGGCACGCGATGTCGAAAACGCCCTGATCGAAGTCATCGAAACCCAGGGCAAACTCAGCCGTGACGAAGCCGAAGACTACCTCAACGACCTGCGCGAAGACAAACGCTACCAACGCGACGTTTATTGATTGGATAAACAAAAATAAAGGCCGTCTGAAAGCTAAATTTCAGACGGCCTTTTTAAAGAGCCTGCTCGGATTGTTATCAATTTACCCGGTTTTGCATTATAATTGTGCAAATTTGACTCACTCGAAAGAAAATAAATTGGAAGGATTACAACAACTTGTAGATTTATTGGTGGGTTTTATCGATTGGATATTGAAATTACTGGCATTCTTGTTTTAAACTACGTTCCATTCTTTTATACATTAAAGACGTATTTTCATCATGCAAACCGCGCAATACTCTGCTACTTTCTTCTATTGGTACCACACAAACGTGCGGTACTTTTTTGCGCTTGTCTGAAACAGACCAAATTGAAAATACGCAAATTAGAGCCGCCTCATTTGAGCGGCTTTTTTTATACCCACCATGGCCGCTTAAATCCACCCATTTTTAAGAAATAAGGAATACAGCCATGACTGCCTCAACTAAAATCCACAGCCAAACCCAAATGTTACACACCTGCCGCATGGTCGTTGACAGCAACAGCCACCACAGCATGCTCAACATGCACACTTTGCCCGATTCACCTGACAGCCTCATCAGCGAAGCCCTGATTCCGCAAGTGCGCACCATCGCGACTTTGATTGCCGCAGAGCGCCACGACTTCAATCAAAGCAGCCCCAACGTTTTTACTGATGAAGCGGATTTCTTCGCAGCTCGTATTTTGGTTTTGGGCGTACGCCGTTTCCATTTAGATATTACCCTGCTGCCTATGCTCAAAACCGCCAACAAACGCGCCGAAGCTTTCGCCAAACGCCATCACATGCCCTTCTCTCCCGCTGAAATGCAAATGTCCCTACACACCCGCCGCCCTGCCAACCTGCTGATTATCGAAACCGAACACGAAATGCCTGCACTGGGCAATCTGGCTGCCAACAGCCGTGCATTTGCAGCGCAACTTTCCAATATTATTTTGTAAAACCACTTGAAAAACAGGGAAATGGTTTAATATTAGGCAAACACACTCCGCCGAAATCTCGGCAAAGACAAACTTCTCTCAGGAAAAACAATGAAAAAACTGATTGCCTTAGCCGCCCTTTCCACTTTTGCCCTCGCTGCCTGCAAAGACAATACCCAAGCGCAGCTTGAGCAGCAGCAAAAACAAATCGAAGCATTGCAACAACAGTTGGCACAACAAAACGGCCAACAAGAAGACAATACGGTTTACCAGCTCACGCCTGAAGCCGTGAAAGACACCATTCCTGCCGAGGCACAAGCCAACGGCAATAACGGCCAACCGGTAACCGGTACAGACGGCCAACAATATATCTACGACCAATCCACCGGCAGCTGGCTGCTGCAAAGCTTGGTGGGCGCGGCAGCCGGTGCATTTATCGGCAACGCATTGGCGAACAAATTCACACAAGCGCGCAATCAAAACAGCCCGATTGCACGTCAAGCCCGTGCCAACTATTATCAAACCGCACGTCCAAACGGACGCACCAGCCAACAGCTGAATACGCGCACCCTGCGTGCCCAGCAACAAAACGCTCAACAGCAACAGCGTTACCGCGAAACCGCGCGTCAGCCTTCCAACTACCGCCGCCCAAGTATGGGTCGGGGCTTTGGCCGCCGTCGCTGATTCGGTTTATATTCCATCTTTGATATAAATACGCACAATATAAAAGGCCGTCTGAAAATATGATTTTCAGACGGCCTTTGGTTTTCTCTATTTTCTTATTGTAGACTTGCGGATCTGTCTGTATGCGTTATGCCCAGAAATCTCGAGGTGCGTCCAATACGGGTTTGACGATACCGGTGCGGACGGCAAAATCGCCGAAGCCTTCATCATCGAGTCGGTTTTTCGCCCAATCGGCCACCCAGCCTTCGACAATTTCAAGGATTTCAGGTTCGGTAATATTTTCTTTAAACAGGCGCGGGATGCGGGTGCCTTCGCGGTTGCCGCCTGCGTAAAGGTTGTAGCGGCCGACGGCTTTGCCGACCAAACCGATTTCCGCCAGCATGGCGCGGCCGCAACCATTCGGGCAACCGGTTACGCGCAAAACGATGTATTCGTCTTCCAAGCCGTATTTGGCGAACATTTCGTCGATTTTATCGGAGAATGTCGGCAGGAAGCGTTCGGCCTCCGCCATCGCCAGCGGGCAAGTCGGCAAGGCAACGCAGGCCATGGAGTTTTCACGCTGGATGGTAATCGATTTGCTGATAAGGCCATGATCTTTAGCGATTTTATCAATCGTGTCTTTCAATTCGGGCGGTACATTGGCAACTACCAGATTTTGATTGGCCGTCAGACGGAAGTCGCCGGGATGGATTTTGGCAATTTCACGCACGCCGGTTTTCAAAGGTCTGCCGGGATAATCGAGCAGGCGGCCGTTTTCAATAAACAAAGTCAAATGCCAGTTGCCTTCATGTCCTTGTACCCAGCCGATATGGTCGCCGCGGTGGGTGAATTCGTAAGGGCGGATGGATTCAAATTTAATGCCCATGCGCCTTTCGACTTCTTCTTTGAACACATCCACGCCGACGCGTTGCAGCGTATAGCGTGTACGAGCTGCTTTGCGGTCGCTGCGGTTACCCCAGTCGCGCTGGGTGCTGACGACGGCTTCGGCGGCATTGAGGGTGTATTCCAGCGGAACGAAACCGAATTCATAGGAAATATTGGGATAAGTTTTGGTATTGCCGTGTTCGCTGGATAAACCGCCGCCGACCAATACATTGAAACCCACCAACTTGCCGTTTTCTGCAATCGCCACAAAACCCAAGTCGTTGGAATGAATGTCCACATCGTTATCAGGCGGAATCACAACGGCGGTTTTGAATTTGCGCGGCAGATAGGTTTTACCCAAAATCGGCTCTACGTCGTCGGCAATTTCTTTATTGCGCGGCTCGGTCGGCTCGGTTGTAAACACTTTTTCACCGTCCAGCCATACATCGGCATATGCCATGGTGCGCGGCAGAAGGTGCATACTGATGCGCGCCGCCCATTCATAGGCTTCTTGATGCAACGTGCTTTGCACAGGATTGCTGGTACACAACACATTGCGGTTGACATCGCTGGCTGTGGCAATGGAATCCAAACCAAGTTTGTGCAATGCCTGATGTGCCTGTTTTAAATCGGTTTTCAGAATACCGTGGTATTGGAAGGTTTGACGGTTGGTCAGGCGGATAGAGCCGTAAATCGTATTTTCACCGGCAAATTTGTCGATACCCAGCCACTGCTTCGGCGTAATGATGCCGCCGGGCAAACGGCAACGCAACATCATGTTTTTTAAGGGTTCAAGTTTTTGTTCGGTACGCTCGGCACGGATATCACGGTTGTCCTGTTCGTACATGCCATGGAAACGGATAAGTTGAAAGTTGTCGGCAGTAAAGCCGCCGGTAAAATCGTCTTTCAACTCCTCCTTAATCGTACCGTGCAGATAATCGCTGCGCTCTTTCAAGGCTTCGTTGCCGGACAAAGGTGTCTCAGGCAGCTTGGCGCGTGGGTCAGTTGTGGTAGCAGTCATTGAAGCACTCCTTATTTTTGGTATAGGCGTTACTTTAATGAGGCCGTCTGAAAATGAGAAAGAATGGTTTGTTTGTTTTAAAGACGATTTTGTTATATTGGCAAAATATCGCACTAACTTATAGACAATTTGAATTTACTATATTTATGTTCTGACTGATGAACGTTGGCAGATCAGAAATAAACTAAATCGATGGCTTACATCATTAGCCTGCGTCAAGCCCGATTTTAATTAAATCCACTATAATCCATTATCTTCCACGGACTTAAACCGTAAAAATACAGCAAGCAAACTTTATGCCTCACTCCCTTATACGCACCTTCGCACAAACCTTTGGTTTTCCCTATACAGAAACGTTGCAGGAACTGCCCCCACTGGAAGGTAACCGTCATCTACATTTGGGTGCATTAGCCGACTTCTACCGCCATATGGACGGCATATGGCATTCCGACAATCTACTTGCCAATTATTGGCTGGAGATGGAAACTCTGTTTTTACAATGGGTGACTTATCCCAAATTGCCCAACAGTTGGCACGATTGGGCCTTCGGCTGGGATAGGAAGACCAAGCAATATCTGCCTACACAAGGCTGGCGTGAAGAATGGGCGATATTTGGCATAATGTTTGACGATTCAATTCTTTTTGCTGATACCACCGCTCCCGGCAGTCCTGTTTATTGGTTGATAATAGGTTACGGTACAATAGAAAAACGCCGCCTTATCGCCCCTTCCGTAGCAATACTAATGCAAACCTTATTGGCAATTTATGATTTTGAGCGCGAATGGCGGAAAGCAGGCGGGGAGTTCTACGATGAAGAAAGCTGCGACATACCTCCAGAATTATATTCTGCTCTGCATGATTTACTACAACGGGAACTGCCACCAGAATGCGCGGCAGGATTTGAAAAAGCGTTTTGGGGCTGATGCTGTAATTGCAATCTAGAAAACCTATTCTCTAGCCGTCTGAAATTTCGGCTTTAGGGAACAATTATTTAAAATAATATGATTGATTCGTTTGAAATATCAGTTTGAAAATGCTTGAAGGATTGATAGGCTGCTGAGATATAAAAAGGCCGTCTGAAAATCTGATTTTCAGACGGCCTTGATATTGGATGGGGCAAACCGATTAGGCTTGTTTGTTCCAACGTTCGATAGATTCTTTGATGACTTGTTTCGCTTCTTCTACATCGCCCCAAGATTCAACTTTAGTGGTACCTGCTTTTTTCAGGTCTTTGTAGTGGTTGAAGTGGAACTCGATTTGTTTGATCAGTTGTTGCGGCAAATCGGCCAAAGTTTCGTAGGCATTGCCGTTGTTGCGGTCATCGGCTGGAACACAAACGATTTTGTCATCCACTTCGCCGTCGTCAACGAATTTCATCACGCCGATAACGCGTGCTTCCAGGAAAATACCGGTTGCTAAAGGCTGCTCGGTAACCAACAATACGTCCAATTCGTCGCCGTCTTCGTCCAAAGTTTGCGGAATGAAGCCGTAGTTGGTCGGTTTGGCGAAAATTGCCGGTTCAACGCGGTCGAGTTGGAAAGCGGCCAGTTTACGGTTCCATTCGATTTTGTGGTTGCTGCCTGCAGGGATTTCGTTGACAACGTTGATGATGCCGCCGTCCACGTCGCCTGGGGTCAGGATTTTATTGAAGTCTGCCATGATGGTTTCCTTTGATTTTAAAGAGAGTCAAACGGAGAAAGTATAGCAAACCCAAGGCCGTCTGAAAATGTGAAACTGTCGTATTCAGACGGCCTTTTTGGCATTCAGCCTTTTGACCAGTTCTAAAATTGCGCGTTTATTGGAAGGCGAAAACACTTTTTCTGCCGCTTCTTCCGCACTAAACCAACCGTAGGCAACGTGTTCGTCCGGTTGCAGGACGATAGGCGTATCGCGCGGAATTTGGGCGGAGAAGATGTGTTCGCGGTTTTCAAAAACGCCTTTGGGATAGCGATGGCGCCAGTGATGATAGATTTCATAAACGGTGCTGTCGTGCCAGTTTTCCAGCTGGCCGTCTGCAAGGCGGATACCCGTTTCTTCCCACACTTCGCGCCATGCAGTTTCTTCGATACGCTCGCCCTCTTCCAAGCTGCCGGTAACCGACTGCCAAAAACCTTGCGGCGCCGTGCGTTCAATCAGCAGGATATTGCCGTCTTTATCATGTAAAACAACCAAAGCGGAAACGGGATACTTCAAAGGCTTACCGCTCATGACTTGTCCTTGCCGGATTGATTGGGGAGGCTGATTTTTGTAGTAAGTAAGCCAAAAGGTTTTCCATGTATCACTCAAAAATGGGAAATTGATATTCAGACGGCCTTTGCCGTGAATCCGCAAAGGCCGTCTGAAATTATACCTGATTTAACTGCGCCAGTTTCCGGGACACCAGCTCTGCCGCCTCTTCCGGCGAATTGGCTTTCAACCCTGCTTCGCCAAAATACGAAATTTTAGGCAAATCACACAAAAACTTATCGACGTCTTGCGCCGTCAAAAAGCGGCCGTGCAAATCGAATCCGACATTTAAAGCACGCCCTTTGATTTCCGCCATCCTGTCATGCAAATGCCCGTACAAGTGATACCAGCCTTGATAACAGCCGTCCCATTCCTGAATCGGATAGTGAAAGAGAACCAGCGTATTCTTAATTTCCGGCAATTTGAGTTTCATATACGGCCGTATGGACGACAGCAGCGGATGGCCGTCATGCTTGGTTTGGCTGCGGAAAAAATCGGCATACTGCCGAATCACATGATCATGATTGCCGTAAATCAAGTGATGTTGCCCGTTTAAACGCGACAAAACGCGCTCTATCTGCTTATGGTCGTGGGCAAAGGAAAAATCTCCCAAGTTGTACACCGTATCTTCAGGCGTAACGGTTTCATTCCATGTCTGAATTAAAAATTCATCCATTTCTTCCACATTGTCGAACGGTCGAAATTGCGGGCAGAATTTGGCGATGTTTTTATGTGAAAAATGTAGGTCTGATGTAAAGTAGGTTTTGCTCATGCCGTGCTCTCTGCGTTGCAAGCTTGAATCGTATCACGCGCGGGCGTATGCTGAGGAATGTTTATTGTATGCTTCAAGGAGTTCGTATGCGTTTGGTTATTGCCGCGCCGGCCAACGGCGCAATATTGAAGGACGCGCTCAAAGCGCATCTGCAAAACGACCCGCGCGTCAGCAGCTTGGTCGATTTATCCTCGCCCGAAGGAACCTATCCGCAACTCTCGTTTGCCGCGGCCGAAGAAGTCGCGGCAGGACGCACTGACCGTGCGCTGTTGATTTGCGGTACCGGCGTGGGCACGGCAATCGCCGCCAATAAGGTGCGCGGCATACGGGCGGCAACGGCGCATGATTTACTCACCCTCCGCGGATCGGTGGAAAACTATGATGCACAGGTTTTATGTATGGGGCAAAACGTCATTGCTGCTCCGGCCGCTTGGGCATTGGTCGATATCTGGTTGGATTTGCGCCACGACACAAGTAGCGGCTATGCGCCTAAGGTTGGCGAAATCGAAGCGTATGAGCGCGGAAAATAAATACGCATTGCCCCATATATTTTCAGACGGCCTTACAACTGCTTCAAAAACGCCTGAATAAACGCGATTTTATCCAATTCCGGCATAGCATTGAACGCTTCCTGATGCTCGTGGATGTAGTCGATTAAAGGATAAAATTCTTCATCAACATGGCGTTTATCGAGTTTACGTCCGATATTGCCCTCGTTACTTCGTCCTAAAAACTTGGAAATCAGGTAATACGGCGATTTGAGTTTGAACAGCATTTCGCCGTTTTGTGCATCAAATACCATAAAGCCTTCGTGTTCCACGTTTTTCAGACGGCCTTTCAGCTCCCCGAACGTGATGTTTTTCAGCGTTTCGGGGCGGCGGATGCCGTATTGTTTGCCGATTTCGTCCAATTCCGATTCAGAAAATTGACGGCCGGTCGCTACGTCAATGCAGCCGATTAAGGTTTCGCCCAATTCTTCGCGGATGATGTGTACGTCTTTCGCGTCTGTGATTTCAAACAAAAAAGTATGGTTCGGATAAGTGCGGAACAGGGTTTCGTATTGTGTGCAATGTGCGGCGGTCATGTCGGCAAACGCGCTATCAAGCGAACCGGTGGTCGAATACAGCACTTTTCTGTCAAACGCCGCGCCTTTGGACGGGTGGTCGTCTGAAAGCGAGATGAAAGTGCAGCAGCCGAGGAAGCCGTTTACTTTTACCACCGCATCCACCAATCGCTCGTCGCTGATTCTGATCGGATAGCGGCTGCCTTTGGCGATACGTTCCGAATAATTGAACACTTTTTTAAACGGGCGCACGATGATGCGGTTGTGCGCGTCGATAATCAAACCGCGCATTTCCAGCAGCGCATCGTCGAAGCGGTTGTCGTAGAACACGCTGCGGGCGTATTTCAACACGCGCAATTCGGGATAACGCTTGGATGCTTTGGCAGTAAAGTTACGGCTGCCGTGTTGCAGATAGTGATCGGTCACAAAGGTTTGCTGCGCCTCATCAAACACCAGCGGCTTATGCTCGACAGCCTGCATCTGTTCGATTTTTTCTAACTGCTCCGCATTTGCCGGCTGTACGGCCTCGATGTGGATTTCGTTTGCCACACGGTTTTGGTTCAACTTGATATACGCCGCCAACACGTCATGCTCTTTTACGCCGTGTAGGTTGGGATAGAAATTGTGTAGTCGATAAACTTCTGTTTCAAAACCGCTTTTCTCCGCCTGATCCAATAAATGACGGCAACGCGAAGCTTTTTGGTTGGTATTGGAATTAATGATCAGAATATTTCGATTCGGATTTTGACGTCCAAGTCTCAAGGTTTCAGTCATCAAGGTATTACCGCGTTTTTGCGCCTTATCCACCGCTTCGCCCGACCAACGATACTCACCGTATTCATCGGTAATAAACAAATCGTTTTCAATACGGACCACTTCCGCATCCAGATACTGCGCTTTAAATTCGGCGGCTTTTTGTTCGGCAAACGTCGATTTTCCCGAACCTTGATGACCGCGGATTAAGATAAATTTTTGCATTTTGTTTCCTTATTCTTTTTTACAGCGTGTCCTGAATAAATAGGCCGTCTGAAAAATATTTCTACCTTTTTCAGACGGCCTTAGCTTCAGTTCACAGCTGCCAACGGCGTTTTCTCAATCTCTTCTACCCAGAAATCTGTACCCATGCCTCGTTCGGCAAAGGAACCGATCAGGGAGAATACTTGGTCGGAGAAGCCGCCGATGTTCAAGATATCGTGACGGTTTCGTGCTTGAGCCTTGGTGTAGGGCTGGATATCCAGACAAACGAGTTTGGCTTCCGGACAACGTCTTTTCAAAATATCCCACTCTTTCATCAGGCTCGTTGTGGCACCCCATCCTTGGCTGTCATCTGCCCAACTTTCGTTGTCTGATACGATGACGACCAAATCCACATCGGCTTTTTCACGGTTCAGCATGGCGAGCGGTGCGCTGCATGCCGTTCCGCCGCCGCCGATATTGGCGAGTTTTTCGGCGTTGGTCATGATGCTGTCGCTCGGATTGAGCTGCACGTTTACCGTGATTTGTTCAAACGGTATCACGCGGGCTTGCGGATTGGTACGCAACATGGCGGCGGATACGAGCGCGGCAATGTCGATGCAGCGGGTTTTGCTGGTCGCGCTGCCGCGATAGCCGGTAACCGAGCTGTGCATAGAGCCAGAAACGTCCGGACAAACCACGACTTTGCCTTGGATGGCCGGTACGTTTTGTACGGCGGTTTCCATCGCATCTTGCAGCGCTTCGCGGATTTCAAACGGCATTTGATTAGATGTTGCCTGATACGCGGTCAGCAATTGGTAAGGCAGGACGCGGGCGCGGGCAATGGCAGTTTCGTCACGCAGTTTTTCTATCACCATTTTGATGTTTTTGCTTTTAGCAAACACTTCGTGGCGCAGGAAAGTATTCAGGTTTTGACGAACCTGCTGCCATGAACCGTTACAGGCAATTTGCGCCCAGTCGCCGCTGTTCAAGTCTAAAGCAGTGAGCATTTGGAAAGGAACGTTGGGCAATTCGCCTTCTCGGCTTTGTTTGTAGTCTTCAAAAGCGCGGGTAATGGGCGGCAATGCTTCGCGGTCGTAAGGTTTGCCGATCAGCCATGCAAACCATGCGGCACGCCATGCTTCACGCGGTTTTGGGTGTACCATTTTGACCACGTCTGCCAGCGACGGCGAATTCCCGACGGCGGCGTTCAACAGTTGTTTTTCGGTGGCGGTCAAAAGCCAAGTCTGCATCAGTTTTTTCGGACGGTTGCCGAAAGATTTTCTGCCGACTGCGCCGCTGCGGATAATTTGTGCGAAGTTACGCAACATTTTACCGTTGTCCACTACTTGGTCGAATACGCGGGCAAGCATGTTCACGTCTTTTTGCGCCAACACGGCAAGCAACAGCGCAGGCATATCTTTCATAAAACCTTTTTGACGGGCATATACGGCAGTTTTGGCGATAAACTCGGCATTCAGGCTTTCTGCCAACTTCAATACTTGGTCAAGCTGACTTTGGGCATCGGCATAGTAGGTATTGTTCAGACAACCGGTAGCGGCAAGCTGGGCAAGCTGTTGTTTAGGTGTCAACGTGTAGGCGATGCCGCCGGCTTCATTATGGGTATCGGTTTTAGTAAAACGGTTTTTAATAGATTGAAACAAGGTAGTATTAGCCATTTTCATTTTCTTTCATATTGTTGGTTTGAGGCCGTCTGAACTTGTTTTAGCGTTGTTTTTCAGACGGCCTTGAATGGGTGGCAGTGTGGCGGCTAAAGATGAAGAGAAGCGTTTTTAACTGAAAGCTAATGTATTCTCTTCCGGGCATCCGCCTACTGCCGTAGGGCGACCAGTTTAATTAGGATCATTCAGGTTTGTAGCAAGAAAGGAATGTAATCCTAATGGCATTCGCCCATAAGGGGTGGCACATTGGGCAACAAAGAGTGGAGAAATTTTTACGCGCTCTATCCACTGAGCTACTCTGCCATAGTTGGATTCGAACCCGCGACCTCGAGCTTTACAGGCTGTAATTCCTCCGGCATTTGCCGTTTGCACCAAAAACAGTTTTTATATCAGCCCGCCTGAATATTTCAGACGGCCTCGAATGAGTGGCAGCGTAGCGGATAAACATGAAAAGAAACGGTTTTAACGTGAAAGGTTAAGTACTCTCTTCAAGCATCCGCCTACTGCCGTAAAAGTAATATGGCACGCAACAAGTTTTTAAGGGAAACATGCCTTGGCTCTACCAACTGAGCTACTCTGCTATTTTGGATAACAGAGACAGGACTCGAACCTGCGACATAAGGATATCCATGTTGTAGTTTCCCTAGGCATTTGCCTGCCATATTGAAAAAGGGTGGGCAACTAAAAAAACAAGACGTTCAACGTCTATCAGACGCGACAGGATTCGAACCTGTTAATCCAAATGTAGTCTTGTTGGCATTCGCCCTGTAACCACACAGCAACTAAATTTACGGAAAATTTTTCTCCGGTAACTGTATTTCCCGAAGCATCTGCTGTATCGTTACATTCACAACATAGCCAACAGTGTGCCAAGAATAAAATTTTTATAAATATAATTTTTAATCGATTGAATATAAAGAAAATATATTTTAAAGTAGCTTTTATCGACAAGAAGCGTAGAATACTAAAAAATATATTTATAGATAGTTATATAGAAAATAAAATATACAAGGATATATGATGCGATTCGATGATTTGGACAAACGCCTGCGACAATACGAAACCGCTTATGATTTTTGCGTACCACAGGAAAATTTTATTATTGTTCGCTTAGACGGGCGCGGTTTTACACGACTAACCAAGGAAATTTGGCAGTTTGAAGCCCCGTTCGACATTCGTTTCCGCGACCTGATGGCACACACCGTCCACCATCTGATGCAGTGTGGTTTCAATGTAGCATACGGCTATTCCGAAAGCGATGAAATTTCGCTGCTGTTGCGCCGCGACGACGATACGTTCAAACGCAAAACGCGCAAAATCATTTCTGTATTGGCTGGTGAAGCCAGTGCCGCCTTTTCCATGGCGCACGGGCAACTTGCTGCTTTTGATGCACGGGTTTGCGTTTTGCTGAACGAAAAACTGGTGGTCGATTATTTCCGTTGGCGGCACGAAGACTCATACCGCAACGCGCTCAACGCCCACTGCTATTGGATGTTGCGCAAGAAAGGAGAAAGCGCGTCCCGCGCTACAGATGCCGTCAGCGACCTGACACGCGTGCAAAAGCACGATTTGTTATTTGAAAACAATATCAATTTTAACGAACTGCCTGCGTGGCAGAAACGTGGCCTCGGTGTGTATTTTCAGACGGCCTTAAAAGAAGGCTTTAATCCGAAAACTGACGAAACTGTACAAGTAAAACGCCAAATCCTGCATACGGATTTCGAGCTGCCGTTAGGCGATGATTACGGCGCGTTTGTCCTGGAAAAAATAATTTAAAGGCCGTCTGAAACATGAATACCAATCCCAAAAAACAAGTTGCCGTTAGTTTTCTCGGTACAGTGCTGGATAAAGGTTTCGGTCAAGGGCGTTGGCAGAAGTGGCGGCCGAATGTCGCCATGAATCAGCGTCAGGATTTTCATCTTGACCGCATGGAGCTGTTTTATGCGGAAAAATACCGCGAACTGGCTGATCATGTAAAAGCCGATATTCAGCAGGTATCGCCGCACACAGTCGTCAATCTCGTGCCTATGGAGCTGGCAAACCCGTGGGACTTCTCCGAGGTTTATACCAAGCTGCACGATTGGGCGGCGAGCTATCCATTTGATACAGAAGAAGAAACCTATCTCACCCACATCACGACAGGTACACACGTTGCCCAAATCTGCCTGTTTTTATTGGTGGAATCGCGTCAAATCCCCGGCGTACTGTTACAAACCGCTCCGCCCAAAAATCAAAGACGCAGTATGGAGGACGGCAATGTCGGCAGTTATGAAATCATTGATTTGGACTTGGCTCGTTACGACGTACTGGCAGAACGCCTTGCCGCGGTACGCGACGACGCAGTGCGCTACCTGAAAAGCGGCATTTCCACCCAAAACGCCGCCTTCAACCGCATGATTGCCGAAATCGAACAGGTCGCGCTCAACTCCCCTTCCCCCATTCTGCTTTCCGGCCCGACAGGCGCAGGCAAATCCATGCTGGCACGCAGGATTTTTGAATTGAAAAAAGCGCGCCATCTGATTAAAGGCACATTTGTCGATGTAAACTGCGCCACCCTTCGCGGCGACGGCGCAGCATCTGCCCTGTTCGGCCACAAAAAAGGCGCCTTTACCGGCGCCGCAGAAAAACGTGAAGGTTATCTGAAAACTGCCGACGGCGGCGTATTGTTTTTAGATGAAATCGGAGAATTGGGCTTAGACGAGCAAGCCATGTTACTCAAAGCCATTGAAGAGAAACACTTTTATCCCGTCGGCAGCGACAGCGAAGTCAAAAGCGACTTCCAACTCATCGCCGGCACCAATCGCGACCTACGCCACGAAATCCGCGCCGGACGCTTCCGCGAAGACCTGTTCGCCCGCATTAATATCTGGAATTACCCACTACCTGCACTCGCCAACCGTCGCGAAGACATCGAGCCCAACGTCGAACACCAGCTCGCCCTAGCCTCGCAAGAACTCGGCCGAACCACCCGCTTCAACAAAGAAGCCCTGGCCGCCTACCTCGACTTTGCCCACTCCAACCAAGCACCGTGGCGCGGCAACTTCCGCGACCTCGCCGCCAGCATCATGCGCCTGGCCACACTCGCGCCGCAAGGCAGGATACAGGTAGAACAAGTCCAAGCCGAAATCGAACGCCTCAAATGGCTATGGTCGGAAGAACCCTTTTCAGACGGCCTCCTACATAAAAGGCCGTCTGAAAAAGCACAAGACTATCCCAATAAAGTCGATTGGGAGACATTGGATTTATTCGACAAACTACAACTGCAACACGTTATCGACGAATGCCGCAAACATCCCAACATGGCCACCGCCGGCCGTGCATTGTTCAACGTCTCCCGAACAGAAAGAGCAAAAGTCAATGACAGCGACCGATTGAGGAAATATTTACAGCGATTCGGATTGGAATGGGGAGATATTTAAGCAGAGTGAGCAAGTAGGTTTTGCAAAGTCCTCCTTATGCTGATTCTAGAAAGAAGCTCATTTTAATAGTACTTTTATTATTATTTATAAAAATAAAAGGCATCAGATTGATGCCTTTTATTTTCGTTAACATAAAAATTAATGTTCATTCCAACATTTGATCGATTCACGAATCACTTCTTTGGTTTACTTCAAAAATGCCGTATGATAGGCAATATGCTCACCAATAAAACTGGCAATGAAGTAATAGCTATGATCATAGCCTTTGTGGAAGCGCACATCGGCCGGTTGATTTGCCTCACGACAGGTTTCGATAAAATCTTCAGTACGCAATTGTGTTGGCAAAAACTCATCTTCCAAGCCCTGATCAATGCGCATACCTTGCACTTTATAGCCTTGTTGGATGAGCGAGCTGGCATCATATTGCTGCCATTTTTCGCAATCTTTTCCTAAATAGGCAGAAAAGGCTTTTTCTCCCCAAGGCACAAGGCTTGGCGACAAAATGGGCGAAAAGGCAGAAACACTTTGATAACGTTCCCGGTTTCGCAATGCTAATACCAATGCGCCGTGCCCGCCCATTGAATGTCCCATAATGGAACGTTTGCCGTTGGTAGGAAATTTTTCCTCAATCAGACTAGGCAACTCATTCAAAATATAATCATACATTTGATAATTTGTCGCCCAAGGCTGTTCGGTCGCATTAAGATAAAAGCCTGCACCTTGCCCTAAATCATAAGCAGCATCGTTCGACACTTGCTCTCCGCGAGGGCTGGTATCAGGCGCAACCACAATCACTTGATGTTCTGCCGCATAACGCTGAAAGCCTGATTTGGTAATGAAATTTTGTTCAGTACACGTTAAGCCGGAAAGCCAATAAATCACACCAAGCGGTCGATTTTCCTGATTATCCGGCAAATAGACGGCAAATTTCATTTCGCATTGAAGTGTTTGGGCATAGTGTGCCCAAACTTGCTGCAAACCACCAAAAATTTGATGTTGTTCAATCAGTTTCATCGCGTACCTTAGTAATGAATAACAGCGCGGATCGATTTACCTTCGTGCATTAACTCAAAGGCTTCATTGATTTGATCAAGTGTCATTGTGTGAGTCACAAATGGTTCCAACTGGATGTCGCCTTTCATTGAATCCTCCACCATTTTCGGCAGTTCAGAGCGACCTTTCACGCCACCAAATGCCGTGCCTTTCCAAACACGGCCGGTTACCAACTGGAACGGACGAGTTGAAATCTCTTGTCCTGCACCCGCTACGCCGATAATAATGGATTGTCCCCAACCACGGTGTGCGCTTTCTAATGCCTGGCGCATTACGTTTACGTTGCCGATACATTCAAAGGTATGGTCAATGCCCCATTTATTGATGTCTAACAACACATCTTTGATCGGTTTATCGTAATCGTTCGGGTTCAAACAGTCAGTTGCACCAAAATGTTTTGCCAACTCGAATTTTGAAGGATTGGTATCAATGGCGATAATGCGACCGGCTTTGGCTTGACGCGCACCTTGTACCACCGCCAAACCAATCGCGCCCAAGCCAAACACTGCCACAGAGTCGCCTTCTTGCACTTTTGCTGTGTTATGTACCGCACCAATACCTGTGGTAACACCGCAGCCGAGCAGACATACTTGTTCGTGGTTTGCTTCAGGGTTGATTTTTGCCAGTGAAACTTCTGCAACAACAGAGTATTCGCTGAAGGTCGAACAGCCCATATAGTGATAGATTGGCTGACCTTGATAAGAAAAACGCGTCGTACCGTCCGGCATTAAACCTTTGCCTTGTGTATCACGCACTGAGACGCATAAGTTGGTTTTACCTGAACGACAAAACTCACATTCGCCACATTCAGCGGTATAAAGAGGAATGACGTGATCACCTGGTTTTACGCTTGACACACCTTCGCCAACAGCAACAACCACACCCGCACCTTCATGCCCAAGCACCACAGGGAATACGCCTTCAGGATCGCTTCCTGATAACGTAAACGCATCAGTATGGCACACGCCCGTGTGAGTGTTACGAATTAACACCTCGCCTTTACGCGGCATTTCTACGTCGATTTCCACAATTTGTAAGGGTTGATTTGGTGCGAATGCCACTGCCGCACGAGATTTGATGGTTGAATTGGTTTGTTTCGTTTCCATTATTTTTGCCTTTTAATTCATTAACAAAGTTATCTAGCCTAAGTGAGATAACAACAGGTTATACTTTGACCTCCACTCTAAAGCAAGCATTTTTGCAATTTTCGCTCCGGCGGTGGCATGATCACCTGAAGGATCGCCATGCAATCGATAATTAAAGGCTTCCGAATATTTCCCTAAGTCATGAAGCTGTCCCGTCTGGCAGGCCTGTTCCTGCGCCCCGAATACTCGCGCAAACTCCGCCGCCATTTCGCCCACATTTACCAAATGACTTTGCAAGGTTTGCCAATGTTCGTAAGACAAGAGATTGCCGAGTTTGTCTTGGGCAGAATGGGCGTAGTAAATTAGGGGTTTCATATTGAAATTCTAAAAAAATTCAAACTGATATCATGCAATGATAATATGATATTAAATTTAATATGTAAATAGAAAAAATGCCGTCTGAAACTTTTTCAGACGGCATTGTTATTTATTAACCTTTATAACTTGCTTCTAATATCCTCTACTGCTTTCACTAATGCTTCAGAAAGCGAGGGATCAAAAGAAGAGTGGCCTGCTTGGACAATTCTCAATTCTGCTTCAGGGAAGGCTTGCGAGAGTTCCCACGCGCTTTGCATTGGGGTGCATAGGTCGTAGCGGCCTTGGACGATGATGGTCGGAATATGGCGGATTTTATCGATGTTTGCCAAGATGGCTTTATTGCCCTGCAACCAGCCTTCGTTCACGAAATAATGGTTTTCCATTCTTGCGATGGCAAGGGAGGCTTGCGGGTCTTCATCCACGTCTTTGGGTTCAAACTGAATAAGGTAGCTTTCCCAATCTGCCCATGATTTGGCTGCTTTGAGGCGCGTGGCTTCATCGTCGCTGAACAGCATTTCATGGTAGGCTTGGATTAGGGCTTGGCGTTTGTTTTCGGCTACGGGGGCAATGAATTTTTGCCATTGAGCCGGATAAATTTGGCTGACGCCGCCTGCTTCATTCAGCCATGCCATTTCAGACGGCCTGCACAGGAAAATACCGCGCAAAACTAAGCCGCTGACGCGATCAGGATGGGTTTCGGCATAAGTCAGCGACAAGGTGCTGCCCCATGAGCCACCGAAAACCAGCCATTTTTGAATACCGAGCATTTCACGTACTTTTTCAATATCGGCAACCAAGTCCCAAGTGGTATTGTCTTCAATACAGGCATAGGGTTTGGAACGTCCGCAACCGCGTTGGTCAATGATGACGATGCGGAAATGATCTGGATTAAAAAAGCCGCGACAGGCCGGTGATGCGCCTGCTCCGGGGCCGCCATGCAGGAAAATCACGGGGTGTCCATCAGGATTGCCTGATTCTTCCCAGTAGATTTCGTGAATGTCGGATACGCGCAAAAGGCCGCTATTTCGTGGTTCTTGAATCGGATGCATGAGCTTTCTCCTTTGTCTGATGAATATGTTGATTGTAACACTTTGCCTTCTGATTTTTCAGACGGCCTACATAGGTTTATCGCTACAAATAGCGTAAAATAGCACTCTTTTGACAGGATTATTTATGGCTGACAACAAACAAACACATGCTGCACCCGAAGGGCAACTTTTATTGCGTACGGTCGCCATGCCGCGCGATACCAATCCTAATCAGGATATCTTCGGCGGCTGGATTATGTCGCAAATGGATCTGGGCGGCGGTATTTTGGCGGCAGAAATCGCACAGGGACGAATTGTAACCGTGGCTGTTCAAGAAATGAATTTCATCAGACCGGTAAAGGTCGGCAACGTCGTGTGCTGCTACGGTCATTGCGTCCGCGTAGGCAATACTTCTTTGCAACTGAAAATCGAAGTGTGGGTGAAGACTTTGATGAACGATATGGTAACGGAAGACCGCCAACTGGTCACCGAAGCCGTGTTCACTTACGTTGCCATCGATGCACAAGGCAATCCGCGCCCTATTCCTCGCGAAGGCAATGCAAAGCTGGCACATTTGTAAGTTTAAAAATCAAAACAAGGCCGTCTGAAACCTCAATGTTCAGACGGCTTTTTTAATACAGAAGCAAAATGTAATAATATTTCTTTTGAGCTAAAGCAAGGCGAAGTATCTGTTTTTTAGGTTTAATTCAGGCTGATTGATAAAACAAAGACCGTACACCGGCTTCCTATAACACTTCCCTACCGCGACAGTTTGCGCCACTTTTAAAACGGCGTTCCCTCCTCAACCTACTTTAAGGAACATCATGGCTTCGCGCGATTTATATCCACAGGAAATTTTACAGGTTGTTCTCGACAAAAGCTGCGCCAAAGCACAATCTAGCATTCCCACACTGGCAATCTTGAGCGTTTTGGTCGGCGGATACATTGGTTTCGGATATCTTGCCTATTTAAAAGTAGTCAGCGGCATTCCGCACGAATGGGGCGGTTTTGCCACTTTACTCGGCGCAGCCGTGTTCCCAATCGCCTTGATTTGTATCCTACTTGGCGGCGGCGAGCTGGTAACCAGCAACATGATGATCATGTCTTTAGGCAGATTGGCCGGACGGATTTCCTCCAAAATGCTGCTGCGCAACTGGGTTATCGTCTGCATGGGCAATTTGGTGGGCACGCTGGCGATGGCTTTTTTCCTCGGATACTATGTCGGTATGATTGAAGGCAGCGTGGCAGAAAAGACCATTGCCGTGGCAGAAGCAAAAGTCCATATGGATTTCGGCCGTGCTTTTGTATCAGCAGTAGCATGTAACTGGATGGTCTGCATGGGCGCGTGGTTGCACTTTGCCGCTAAAAACACAACCGGACGAATGCTGGCCATTTGGTTCCCCGTCATGATTTTCGTATTAAACGGCTTCCAACACCTTGTCGCTAATATGTTCGTTATCCCCGCAGGTATTCTGGCAGGCGCAAACATCACATGGGGCCAGTTTTTCTTTAATATGATTCCCGTATTCCTAGGCAATGTCGTCGGTGGCGCATCCTTTGTCGGCGCGTCTTATCTTTATACCTATAAAGACACGCTGAAAGATAGTGCCGAATAGTTCTGCTTTGAAAACAACAAAACCTGCTTTTTAAGCAGGTTTTGTTTCAGACGGCATTGGTATTAAGTTTTAAAATCTATTTGGACACATTATTCAGATAAATCATCCAAACGAAAAAAGAGCCGTTTTTAAAACGGCTCTTTCCAATTCTTTGGTCGGAGTGAAAGGATTCGAACCTTCGACCCCTTGCACCCCATGCAAGTGCGCTACCAGACTGCGCCACACTCCGACTCGATAAGCTGTGAATTCTAGTTTCAAACGCTGATTTTGACAAGTGCTTTTTAGAAAGGGAAATTTACTCGTTTGAAAACATTTGAATTATTTGTAAGTAAAAAAAGGCCGTCTGAAATCGTTCAGACGGCCTTTGATTATTCAGTCAAATATCAAGCTTCAACCGGAATAATACCGATTTTTGCCTGCCATTGTTTTGGTGCAATAGCGTGAACCGATTCGCCGTTGCTATCCACCGCAACGGTCACAGGCATGTCTTTGACTTCAAATTCGTAAATCGCTTCCATACCCAATTCTGGGAACGCCAAGACTTTAGATGCTTTAATGGCTTTGGCAACCAGATATGCCGCGCCGCCGACAGCCATCAGGTAAACGGCTTTGTTATCGGCAATGGCTTGGCAAGTTGCTGCGCCGCGTTCGGATTTACCGATCATACCCAAGAGGCCGGTTTGTTCCAGCATTTGACGGGTAAATTTATCCATACGGGTGGAAGTAGTCGGACCGGCCGGGCCAACAACTTCGTCACGGACTGGATCAACCGGGCCAACGTAGTAAATCAGTTTGTTGGTGAAATCTACCGGCAATTCTTCGCCTTTGTTGAGCATGTCAACCAAACGTTTGTGCGCGGCATCACGGCCGGTCAGAATTTTACCGTTCAGCAACAATACGTCGCCGGTTTTCCATGTGGCCACTTCTTCTTTGGTCAGATTGTTGACATCGACACGTTTGCCGTTGTCCGGGCTGTAAGTCAGATCCGGCCAGTCTTCCAAAGATGGGGCTTCCAGTTTGGCCGGGCCTGAGCCGTCCAATTCAAATTCGATGTGGCGGGTAGCTGCGCAGTTTGGAATCATGGCAATCGGTTTAGAAGCCGCGTGGGTTGGGTAGTCAAGGATTTTGACATCCAGCACGGTGCTCAAACCGCCCAAACCTTGTGCGCCGATGCCCAAGGCATTTACTTTTTTGTAGAGTTCCAAGCGCAGGGCTTCGGTTGTAGATAATTCTGCACCGGAATCAGCTTTTTCTTTAAGCTCCTGAATATCGATGTGGCTCATCAGGCTTTCTTTGGCCATCAACACTGCTTTTTCAGGCGTACCGCCGATGCCGATACCCAAAATGCCCGGAGGACACCAGCCGGCACCCATTTGAGGAACGGTTTTCAATACCCAATCAACGATATTGTCTGAAGGGTTGAGCATGGCAACTTTGGTTTTGTTTTCAGAACCGCCGCCTTTGGCTGCGCAAGTGACTTCGACTTTGTCGCCTTTTACGATTTCCATATGTACAACGGCAGGGGTGTTGTCTTTGGTATTTTGACGTTTACCAGCCGGATCGGCCAATACAGAGGCGCGCAGTTTGTTGTCAGGATAGGTGTATGCACGGCGTACGCCTTCGTTAACCATTTCCTGTACGCTCATCTCGGCATCCCACTGTACATCCATGCCCACTTTCAAGAATACGGTCGCAATACCGGTATCCTGACAAATCGGACGATGGCCTTCAGCACACATACGGCTATTGACCAAAATCTGCGCCATCGCATCTTTGGCGGCAGGGTTTTCTTCTTTTTGATAAGCCTTATACAAAGCCTGAATGTAGTCTTTAGGATGGTAGTAGCTGATGAATTGGAAAGCATCGAAAATACTTTGGATAAAGTCTTCTTGCTTGATGACGGTCATGATTGTGTTCCTTTTCGGGAGTCATGGTAGGAAGGGTTTGTTTATTTTTTAAGAGACCGATTTTTTCAGACGGCCTTCAATAGTGTAATAGTGCTTTCAAATGAATAATTCAGACAATATCATTTTCATACCTTATTGATTTAAATAGAATTTAATATCGCATTAAATCACTTGGTTATTGATAATATATATCCACTGACCATTCACTTACACAGAAATAAAATTACATTATTTTTAAATGATATTCTAATTACAAGTCCGTCTGAAAATGTTTGCTTTAAGTATCTGAGAAAGAAATTTAGTAGCTTGTATTTAAAAGGAAACTACCTAAATTTCAGACGGCCTTTCTTATTTTCCAATACGATACACAATTGTAAAATCTGTGTCATTTTCTCCCTCAATCTTCTTGACTGATATCAAACTCATTTAATTTTCTGAAATTTTATAACAATCTTTTCACTTACTTACCTATAAGAATATTATTCAATATATACAACAATCTATGTAAAATTGTCTAACATATAATAATGATTTTTACTAGTAAATATACGAATATTTTAAAATTTATAATAAAAAAGTAATTTTATTTTACTTTTAAAATCAAGTTGTTGTAATAAATTTGTCTAAATAATAGGCATATTTTGTTTGCAATCCTCCTTCTATAAAACCTTAGGTTACCCCTATCATCAAAACCACTAAATTCTGATACACTTCGACTCATAAAGATAAACATTGATTTTAAAAGAATTTCCGAGTAAATCACTTGGATATTTTCCTCATACGCAATAAATGTAATAAAAATACAATTAATCAAATTACCCACTATTCCAACTTCCAATTTCACAGGAACAAACCATGAGTGAAAATTTGTTAACCCTGACCATAGACGGCCATGAAGTCAAAGCTTCCGCCGACTCGTCAATCATCCAAGCCTATGCCCGTTCAGGCAATGCGATTACTGCCAATGTCGGCTGTATGGGTCAAGGCGTATGCGGTTCCTGCCGCTGCATGATTCGTAAAGAAGGCGAGCGCGAAGTAACCACTGCACTGGCATGCGAGACCAAAGTCGAAGAAGGCATGCAAGTCAGCTTTTTGGACTACTTTATTCCGGAGCACATCCAATATTACGACGTCAGCGAAATTGGTGATGGCTGGAACTGGCTGGACGATACCGCCAAAGCTTTCCCTGAAGCACAAAACTGCCGTCATTGCGGCGGCTGTAACCGAGCCTGTCCTAAAGGTTTGCAAGTGGAAAACGGTGTAGCTCAAGTAGTTTCCGGCGATTTCGGCGCGGCTGCGCTGACCTTCGACCAATGCGTGATGTGCAACCTCTGCACCCTCTCCTGCCCCGAACACATCCGTCCGAACCACTTAGGCCTGTTCGCTCGCCGTATGAAAGCGGCGCGTACGTTGCGCCCTGTGGATTTGATGCGCCGCCTGCGCGAAATCGACAGTGGCAAAATGAAAGTCGAATTTGAAGAGGAGGCACTGTGATGGCTAACAAAATCCAAGGCATAGACTACGAAACCGCCCTTGCCAATCTGCGTGCATCCTCATTGGAGCTTCGTGGCGATTTACCTGAAAAGAACGAATTACTGAGCCAATTTCACCCTGACTATCAGGCAAATGCGCGTGTGAAACTGCCTATCGGCCCAAACCAAGGCGATTACTGCCATCCTGATTTAGCCAAACTCTTAATCAGTCAGCCTCTGATTGATGACTATGATTTGTCAGGCGCTGAACACTTGAATACTGACGTATTGGTAATTGGCGGCGGCGGTGCGGGTGCGGCAGCAGCGTTGTCTGCAACCGAAGCAGGCGCGCGCGTCATCATGGCGAACAAACTGCGTATCGGCGACAGCAATACCGTAATGGCCGAAGGCGGCATTCAAGCTGCGGTCGGCGCGGAAGACAGCCTGCAACAACACTTTGACGATACCATCAAAGGCGGCCACAACGCAGGCAAAAAAGAATTGGTGGCGCAAATGGTTACCGACGCGCCGTCCGCCATCCGCTGGCTGATCGGTTTGGGCATGACTTTCGACCTTGCCAAAGGCGCGGACAGCAACGGCATGTTGAGCCGCAAACGCGCAGGCGGTACGACCGTGCCGCGCATTTTGAGCTACCGCGACTTTACCGGCCTCGAAATGATGCGCGTGCTGCGCGAAGCGGTCGAACTCGACGAAAACATTACCCAGCTCAACCGCCACCCCGCCATCGAATTATTATCAGACGAACACGGCCGCTGCGTCGGCGCGATTTTGTACGATTTGGAAAAACGCTCTTTGGTATTGGTTCACGCCAAAGCCGTGGTATTGGCAACCGGCGGCAGCGGACGCCTGCATTTGCAAGGTTTCGCCACTTCCAACCACTATGGCGCGACTGCAGACGGCCTGGTAATGGCTTACCGTATCGGCGCCAAACTGCGCGATGTCGATTCTTTCCAATACCACCCAACCGGCGTCGCCCACCCTCCACACTTGGCAGGCGCGCTGATTTCCGAAGCAGTGCGCTCTGCAGGCACCAAGCTGGTCAACGGTTTGGGCGAACGTTTCGTTGACGAATTGCAACCGCGCGACGTTGTTGCCGCTGCGATTCTGCGTGAATGCCGCGAAGGCCGCGGCGTGGTACGAGACGGTCAAGTCGGCGTGTTCCTCGACACCCCGCGCCTGATTGCTAACGACCCTGACGTATTAAACCGTTTGGTAACACTCGGCCACGTTGCCCATAAATGCGGCATCGACCCTGCCGTTGAGCCGGTCATGATTCATCCGACCCTGCACTATCAAAACGGCGGTATCGAAATCAACGGCGATGGCGCAACCTGCGTTGAAGGTCTCTATTGCGCCGGCGAAGTAACCGGCGGTATTCACGGCCGCAACCGCCTGATGGGCAATGCGCTTTTGGACATCATCAGCTTCGGCCGCCGCGCGGGTAAAGCCGCCGCCGGTTGCGGCCTGCCTCTGAAAAAAGTACGCGGCGGTGTCGGACACGTCCACGACCTGCAACGCGAAATGACCCGCGCCGGTCTGACCAGCGACATCAAAGCCCCCGTTTTATATCCCGACTACGGCAAATTCGATTTGCGTGAACACGCCGGTTTGCAGGAGCAACAATCATGAATCAAGCCAATCAAAACTTACTGCATCCTTCCCACCAAGTCGGCGCAGATTTAGCCGCTTGGCGCAAAGTCGGCGGCGGCGAAGGCCTGCTTGCGGCGCTTGCCGATCCTCAAAGCATTGTTTCCAAACTGCAAGATGCCAATCTTTGCGGCATGGGCGGTGCAGGTTTCCCGACTTGGCGCAAATGGGAGGCCGCCGTTGCCGCCCAAAGCAAAAATGGCGATAAATACGTTGTCTGCAATGCCAACGAAGACGAACCGGGTACATTTAAAGACCGCGTACTATTGGCAAATACGCCGCACCAAGTCATCGAAGGCGTCCTGATTGCCGCCGTTGCCTGCCGTGCAAACAAAGCGATTCTGTACGTCAACCCTCATCAAACCGAATCCATCGCTTCCATCACACCGGCCATCGAGCAATGGAAAAACAGCGATTTGTTCATCCGTATTGAAAACTACTTGGGTAAACCTTTGGACTTACAACTGGTTGAAACTTCAGGCCGTTATATCGGCGGCGAAGAAACTGCCGTGATTTCATGGCTGGAAGGCGGTTTCCCCTTCCCACGCCGCAAGCCGCCTTTCCCTGCCGAAAGCGGTGTCAACGGTGAGCCGACCCTTATCAACAATACCGAAACCTTCGCCAATATTCCGCAAATCCTTGCCAAAGGTGCGGAATGGTACAAATCTTTGGGTTTGGGCGATGCCGCAGGCACGAAACTCTACTCGCTCTCCGGCGACGTATTAAACCCGGGCCTGTACGAACTGCCGATGGGTACGACCCTGCAATCGCTGATTTACGATCACGGCGGCGGTATGCTCGAAGGCCGCACGTTTAAAGCCGTATTTACCGGCGGCCCGTCAAACACGCTTTTGACCGTAAAAGATTTGGATGTGCCTTTGGACTTCGTTTCCGTACGCGAACGCAAATCCAGCCTCGGTACCGGCGCGATGATTGTGATTTCCGAAGGCACCAGCGTGGTGCGTAAAGTGGCCGAATATGTAGAATTTTTCGCTTCCAACTCATGCGGTCAATGCCCGCCATGCAGAGGCGGCACATTCCAGCTTTCCCGCCTGCTCAACCGCGTGGACACCGGCATCGGCACTCCCGACGACCTGCGCGCCTTGCAAAGCCTGTGCCAACTGTTGCCACGAAGCGGCCGTTGCGGTTTGATTGACGGCGCGGTTACCGTGTTGCAAAGCTCGCTGCGCACCTTCCCCGAAGAGTACGGCCTGCCGCAAGAACAGGAGTAAAACGGCGTTGTTTTCAGACGGCCTGTTCTGTAAAGGCCGTCTGAAAAACGATACCCGAATCCCTTTCTCTTCTTTCCAAGATGGAAGAGAAGCCCAATAAGAAAAATACCTTCCGAACCTACCAAAATACGTTCAGACAGGCTTTAGCAACACTCAGGCCGTCTGAAAACAGATTTCCCAATACTTCAATCCTCAAATTAGGAGATTCAACATGGGCTTCAAGCCAATTCCTGCTGCGGTCGCACTTGTGCTGACGCTGCTTATCTGGTTCGTTATCCCCGTTCCTCAAGGCGTCTCGCCTGACGCATGGCATCTTTTGGCATTGTTTGTCGGCATCATTGCCGGCATCATCGGCAAAGCCATGCCTATCGGCGCAATGGCGATTTTGGGCATCACCTTGGTTGCACTGACCGGCGTGACCAACGAAAAAACCGCCGACGCAACCAAAGACGCCTTGAGCAGCCTCAACAACTCACTCATCTGGATGATCGGTATCGCCATCATCATCTCGCGCGGCCTGTTGAAAACCGGCTTGGGTATGCGTATCGGCTACCTGCTGATCTCCCTCTTCGGCAAACGCACGCTGGGCGTAGGTTACAGCTTGGCATTGGCCGACTTGGTCATCGGTCCGGTAACGCCAAGTAATACCGCGCGCGGCGGTGCCATCGTACATCCGATTATGAAATCCATTGCCTTAAGCTTCGACTCTGACCCTGAAAAAGGTACGGAAGGCAAAATCGGTAAATACCTTTCACTGGTCAACTTCCACTCCAACGTAATTACCTGTCTGATTTTTATCACTGCCACCGCACCCAATCCGCTGGTAGTCGAATTGGTTGCCAAAGCCACCAATTCACAAATTCAACTCTCTTGGGGTACTTGGTTCTTGGCAATGGTAGTACCCGGCCTGCTTGCCATGCTGCTGATGCCGCTGGTGTTGTATTTCCTGTATCCGCCTGAAATCAAACAAACCCCTAACGCCACTGCATTGGCAAAAGAGCATTTGGCTGCCATGGGGCCGATGAAGCGTGAAGAAAAAATCATGCTGGGTATTTTCCTGGTTCTGCTGCTGTTGTGGGCGGGTATTCCCGAGATGCTGTTCGGCGTGAAAGTTGACGCTACCGCCACCACCTTCCTCGGCTTGAGCTTGTGCCTGTTGACCGGCGTACTGACTTGGGAAGATGCGTTGAAAGAAAAAAGCGCGTGGGATACCATCGTCTGGTTTGCGGCCTTGGTGATGATGGCAAACTTCCTCAACAAACTGGGCCTCATCAGCTGGTTGTCCGACTCCATGCAAAGCGGTATCGCCCACATGGGTTTGGGTTGGGAAGCCGGTTGTGCCCTGTTGATGCTTGCCTATCTCTACGCCCACTATGTTTTCGCCAGCGGCACGGCACACGTTACCGCCATGTTCGGCGCATTCTACGGCGCTGGCTTGGCCTTAGGTGCACCACCGATGCTGTTTGCCCTGATTATGGCAGCCGCTACCGGCATCATGATGTCGCTGACCCACTACGCCACCGGTTCTGCACCTGTCATTTACGGCTCCAACTATGTAACCATGACCGAATGGTGGAAAGCCGGCTTCATCATGAGTGTGGTCGAAATTCTGATTTTCAGCACTGTCGGCATCTTGTGGTGGAAAGTTTTGGGCTACTGGTAACCTTCTGGCTTATTTAAAACTCAGGCCGTCTGAAAACTCCAATTTCAGACGGCCTTTTGTTACAATTCCATTTTTACCGAACACACTCAATTACCGTGAAAATACTCATCCTCGGCAGCGGCCAAGTCGGCTCGACCGTCGCCCAAAACCTTGCCTCCGTTCCCAGCAACGACGTTACCATCATCGACATCGACGAAAAAGCGCTCAACCGTATCAGCAGCCGCCTCGATGTCCAAACCATCGTCGGCAACGGCGCATCGCCCTTTACCCTCGAACAGGCAGGCGCGGCGGACTCCGACCTCCTGCTTGCCCTGACCCGCAGCGACGAAACCAACATTGTCGCCTCCAAAATCGCCGCCGACCTATTCAACATCCCCAGCCGCATTGCACGCGTCCGCTCAAGCGAATACCTCGAATATCCCGTTGCCGGCAGCGACAAACCCGAAGAAGGCAGCCTCAACATCTTCGGCATTACCGAAACCATCAGCCCCGAACAGCTAGTTACCGAACAACTCGTCGGCCTGCTCAGCTACACCAGCGCATTACAAGTACTCAGTTTTGCCAACGACCAAGTCCGCATGGTGATTGTTCAAGCACGCAAAGGCGGTTTGCTGATCGGCCGTGAAATTGCCGACATCAACCAACACCTGCTCGAAGGCGCGGACTGCCAAATCTGCGCCATCTACCGCAACAATCGCCTGATCGTCCCAACGCCGCAAACCGTCATCATCGAAGGCGATGAAGTCCTGTTTGCTGCCGACATCAACAGCGTTGAAGCCATCATGCGCGAACTGCGCCCCAAAGAAGCGCGTACCCGCCGCATCATGATTGCCGGCGGCGGCAACATCGGCTACCGCCTCGCCAAGCAGCTCGAATCCAAATACGACATCAAAATCATCGAATACAAACCCCACCGCGCCGAATGGCTGGCCGAAAATCTGGACAACACCCTCGTCCTGCAAGGTTCTGCCACCGACGAAACTCTGCTGGACGAAGAATACATCGACGAAATCGACGTCTTCTGCGCGCTGACCAACGACGATGAAAACAACATTATGTCCAGCCTGTTGGCGAAAAATCTTGGTGCCAAACGCGTGATCACCATCGTCAACCGCTCAAGCTACGTCGATTTGCTCGAAGGCAACAAAATCGATATTGTCGTTTCCCCCCACCTGATTACCATCGGCTCCATCCTCGCCCACATCCGCCGCGGCGACATCGTTGCCGTCCATCCTCTGCGCCGCGGTACGGCCGAAGCCATCGAAGTGGTGGTACACGGCGATAAAAACACTTCCGCCATCGTCGGCCGCCGCATCAGCGGCATCAAATGGCCAAGCGACTGCTACATCGCTGCCATCGTCCGCGGCGCAACCGGCGAAGTCATCATGGGACACCACACCGAAACCATCTTGCAAGACGGCGACCACATTATCTTCTTCGTCTCACGCCGCCGTGTTCTGCCGGAGTTGGAAAAACTCATTCAAGTCAAAATGGGCTTTTTCGGTTAAACCCAAAATCCGTTTGCTTGAAGCCATAAAAAGGCCGTCTGAAAACCTTTTCAGACGGCCTTTATTTCTTGTTTTATTTACGCTTTGGAACACTGTTTTTACGGCCAAACCAAACAAAACCAATCACACCCAATACAATCATCGGCACGCTCAACCATTGACCCATGGACAAACCCAAAGTCAACAGGCCGAGATAGTCGTCAGGCTGACGGGCAAATTCGGCAATAAAGCGGAACAAACCGTAACCGCCCAAGAACAATGCCGCCGTTTGACCGGCCGGACGCGGTTTTTTCGAGAAAATCCAAACGATGACAAACAGGCAAATGCCCTCAAGGGCAAACTGGTAAAGCTGAGACGGATGGCGCGGCAGCATACCGTATTGTTGCAGCCATTCGGCCCACAAAGGATTGTGCGCCGCAGCTTCCGCATCTTCGTAACGCGCTTGGGGGAAACCCATCGCCCAGAAAGCATTGAGTTCGGTCACGCGTCCCCAAAGTTCGCCGTTGATAAAGTTGCCGATACGGCCGGAAGCCAAGCCTAGCGGTACGAGCGGCGCAACGGTATCCATCAATTTCAAGATACTGATGTTGTGCTTGCGGCCAAACAACCACATGGCAACGACCACGCCCAAGAAGCCGCCGTGAAACGACATACCGCCTTCCCAAACTTTGAAAATATCCAACGGGTTGGCAAGATAGTCGGAAAATTTATAAAACAAAACGTAGCCGATACGGCCGCCCAAGATGACGCCCAAGATACCCCAAGTCAGGAAATCGTCGAGTGTTTCTTTGGTAAACACAGAATTGCCCTGCGCGATACGGCGACGGCCCAAAATCGTAAACAGGATAAAGCCGACGATATAGCTCAAGGCATACCAGCGGATGGCAAGCGGGCCGATGCTGATCAGCACCGGATCAAACTGGGGATGTATCATCATAATGTGTGTTCCTTATCTCAAAGGCCGTCTGAAAGCCTGAACTTTCAGACGGCCTGTATGCGGTGTCGGATGGTTTAACGCAAATCGTCAACCACATTTAAAATAGCAGACAACATAGCCTCGCCCAAGCGCAGCGAGCGTTGGCCGTTCCAGCCGAAATCGTCGTCCGGCAGATTGGCATTGTCTTTAAACGGCATTTCCAAAGTATAGGCAAGGCAGTTGAAATGATTGCCGACCCAGTTGGTCGCCAAAGTCATGTTTGCCTGACCCGGCGCATCTTTATCATAGCCGTAATCGTCTTGGAAATCTGGGCTGGCATTGAGCAGCGCGAGTTTGAATTGGTCTTCCAAGGCTTCGATGCGCTCGTTGTAGTTAGGCACGCCTTCGGTACCGGCCACAAAGACAAACGGCAGGCCTTCATCGCCGTGAATATCCAAGAACAAATCCACGCCGGTTTCCATCATTTTTTTGCGGACGGCAAAGACTTCGGGGCTTCGTTCCAAAGTCGGGGTTTCCCATTCGCGGTTGAGGTTGGCGCCGGCGGCATTGGTGCGCAGATTACCCAAAACCGAACCGTCCGGATTCATATTCGGCACAATGTAAAAAGTCGCGCGGTCGAGCAGCATACGCGCGGTCGGATCTTGCGGATCAAGCAGACGGCCCAGCAAACCTTCAACAAACCATTCCGCCATGGTTTCGCCTGGATGTTGACGGGCGATAATCCAGACTTTCATGTCGCTTTCGACTTGGTTGCCGATGGTCAGAAGATTGATATCGCGGCCTTGAACGGTGCTGCCCAAATCATCGATACGGCACAAGCCGCTGCCCTGAGCATCGCCCAAAAGGTTCAAATGCTGCTCGTTGGAATAAGGCTCGAAATAGGCGTAGTAAACGCTGTTGGACAAAGGCGTATGGTTGATGGTCAATACACTGTTTTCGTAGCTGGTCGGCACGCGGAACCAATTTTGGCGATCATAAGAAGCGCAAGCCTGGTAGTCCTCCCAGCCCAAAGGATACGCAGCGTCCGCCGCATTTTCAAAATGCATCACGCAGTTTTGATAGGCCGCACCCTGCAAACGGAAGTAAAACCATTGGGCAAACTCCGAAGCATTGTCGGGACGCAGGGCGAGGCGGATATCGGCAGGGTTGCTCAAGTCTTTGACAACGACCGAACCGGCATCGAATTGGGTGCTGATTTTCATCATGGGTATCCTTAGTAATCGGCGAAGAGGCCGAAGCAAACCGTCATTTTACCGTTTGCATGAGGCTGGTTTCAACCATTTAACTAATTTAACAGGATTTCAAGCGCTTGGAAATATTGTTTCAGACGGCCTTTGGGATTAAGATAAAGGCAGAAATCATGAAACAAGGTTGAAACCATGACCCAGCAACAATCTGTCTCCCCTTCCATCAAGGCGCGCGTCCTTGCTGAATCTTTACCTTATATCCGCCGTTTTTCCGGCTCCATCATCGTCATCAAATACGGCGGCAATGCCATGACCGAACCTGCCTTAAAAGAGGGTTTCGCACGCGATGTCGTCCTGCTCAAACTAATCGGCCTGCATCCCGTCATCGTTCACGGCGGCGGCCCGCAAATTAATGAAATGTTGGAAAAAGTCGGCAAAAAAGGAGAATTTGTTCAAGGCATGCGCGTGACCGACAGCGAAACCATGGACATTGTAGAAATGGTTTTGGGCGGACACGTCAATAAAGAAATCGTTTCCATGATTACTACCTTCGGCGGTCGCGCCGTCGGCATTACCGGCCGGGACAACCACTTCATCAAAGCGGAAAAACTCCTGATCGACACGCCTGAACAAAAAGGCGTGAACATCGGCCAAGTCGGCACAGTGGCCGACATCGATACCCGTTTGGTGGAAGGCTTGGTTGAGCGCGGCTGCATTCCTGTCATTGCACCCATCGGCGTAGGCCAAAACGGCGAAGCGTTCAACATCAATGCCGACTTGGTTGCCGGCAAACTGGCGGAAAAACTTCAAGCCGAAAAACTGCTGATGATGACCAATATCCCCGGCGTACTGGATAAAGAAGGCAAATTATTGACCACCCTCACGCCAAGCCGCATTGACGAACTGATTGAAGACGGTACGCTGTACGGCGGAATGCTGCCTAAAATTGCCTCCGCCGTCGAGGCCGCCAAAAGCGGGGTCAAAGCTACGCATATCATAGACGGCCGCGTTCCCAACGCCCTGCTCTTGGAAGTACTGACCGATGACGGCGTAGGCTCGATGATTTTGGGCGAAGGCTAATCCGTTTTTCAGACGGCCTTATGCCTTATTTAATCAGCTTTTCACCCTAAAAAGGGTAAAAAATGTTACACTATACGGCTTATGTTTGTTTGAGCGATATTGACGTGAAACAAACTTACAGTCGGTTTCATACCGACTCCGATGCCATACCTGGCAAAGACGGTATAATGTCTGCATTCATCAGACTTTGGCAATCATCCTTAAGGCCGTCTGAAACGTAACAAAGCTACTTTTCTTTTACCATCCTATTTGGAGATATTCATGAGCGCAATCGTTGATATTTTTGCACGCGAAATTTTGGACTCCCGCGGCAACCCTACTGTAGAGTGTGACGTATTGTTGGAATCCGGCGTCATGGGACGCGCAGCCGTACCAAGCGGCGCATCAACCGGCCAAAAAGAAGCTTTGGAACTGCGTGACGGCGACAAATCCCGTTACTTGGGCAAAGGCGTATTGAAAGCCGTTGACCACGTCAATAACCAAATCGCGCAAGCCCTCATCGGTATCGATGCCAACGAACAATCTTATATCGACCAAATCATGATCGAATTGGACGGTACTGAAAACAAAGGCAACTTAGGTGCCAACGCCACTTTGGCCGTTTCCATGGCCGTAGCACGCGCAGCCGCTGAAGATTCAGGCCTGCCGCTGTACCGTTACTTGGGCGGCGCAGGCCCAATGGCTCTGCCTGTTCCGATGATGAACGTAATCAACGGCGGCGAACATGCCAACAACAGCCTGAACATCCAAGAATTCATGATCATGCCTGTCGGCGCAAAATCTTTCCGCGAAGCTCTGCGTTGCGGCGCCGAAATTTTCCACGCACTGAAAAAACTGTGTGATGCCAAAGGCTTCCCAACTACCGTGGGCGACGAAGGCGGTTTCGCACCTAACCTGAACAGCCACAAAGAAGCCCTGCAACTGATCGTAGAAGCAACCGAAGCCGCAGGCTACAAAGCAGGCGAAGACGTATTGTTCGCCCTGGACTGCGCATCCAGCGAGTTCTACAAAGACGGCAAATACCACTTGGAAGCCGAAGGCCGCTCTTACACCAGCGCAGAATTTGCCGAATACTTGGAAGGCCTGGTTAACGAATTCCCAATTGTTTCCATCGAAGACGGTATGGACGAAAACGACTGGGAAGGCTGGAAACTGCTGACCGAAAAATTGGGCGGCAAAGTTCAATTGGTCGGCGACGACTTGTTCGTAACCAATCCAAAAATCTTGGCTGAAGGCATCGAAAAAGGCGTGGCAAACGCATTGCTGGTCAAAGTCAACCAAATCGGTACATTGAGCGAAACCCTGAAAGCCGTTGACTTGGCCAAACGCAACCGCTACACCAGCGTAATGAGCCACCGTTCCGGTGAAACCGAAGACAGCACCATTGCCGACTTGGCAGTTGCTACCAACTGTATGCAAATCAAAACCGGCTCCCTGTCCCGTTCTGACCGCATGGCGAAATATAACCAATTGTTGCGCATCGAAGAAGAATTGGCCGAAGCCGCTTACTACCCTGGCAAAGCCGCATTCTACCAATTGGGCAAATAAGCAGAATATAGGATATTGATTGTATGAAGTGGGTGACTTTTGTTTTAACCTTCGCACTTTTGTGCTGTCAGTACAGCCTTTGGTTTGGTAAAGGCAGCGTCGGGCATACGGAAGAATTGCAGGAGCAGCTCGTCCGTCAGGAGGAAAAAAACCAAACGCTCACTTTGCGCAACAATTTCCTCAATGCGGAAGTTGAAGACTTGGCACACGGACAAGAGGCCATCGCCGAAATTGCCCGCGTCGAATTGGGCTATGTCCAAGACGGCGAAGTGTATTACCGAATCATCGACCGCCGCTAAACCCTGCAAAACAAAGGCCGTCTGAAAACATATTTTTCAGACGGCCTTTTTCATCGCAATCGCTATATAATCACATATCCCAAAATCAAATCACACTCATCATGTATGACGTAAACACCCACGATGTCCGCCGATTCTTTGCCCACGTCTGGCAACACAGGCTCGCACCGCTCCAATTGGACGGCCTGCAACAAAAAGCTTTGCGCATTATCGAAGCCCATCCCGAATACGGACACTATCTTGAAGACATCGAACAATATTTAGATAAAGAATGGTTGCCCGAAAACGGCGAAAGCAACCCATTCCTGCACATGTCGCTACACCTTTCCCTACAAGAACAAAGCGCCATCGACCAGCCCCCGGGCATCCGTGCCATCCACCAACAACTTTGCGCCCGTTACAACGGCGACTGGGTCAAAGCCGAACACGATATGATGGAAGCCTTGGCAGAAACCATCTGGGAAGCACAACGCTACGGACGGGGTCTTGATGTCAACGCCTACATGACCCGCTTGCGGAAATTGGTCGGCCTAGGCCAAGAAGAAAAAGCCCGCCTCAATCCCCATGAAGTCGGCTTGATGGATACAAAGTAACTTCTTTTCAGACGGCCACAACCCATACAAATCCTTACGCTTGCCAAAGCCAACATTCCACATTTCATGCTAAATTACTTTTTTGAAATCCACATTACAAGGAAAACAAAATGCTCCGCCCAGCCCTTACCGCCCTACTGCTAGCCGCCTCCCTGCCCGTTGCAGCAGAAAGCCTCAACTACAACATTGTTGAATTTTCCGAATCCGCGAATATTGAAGTACCGCGGGACACCATGACCGCATATTTCAGCGTCAACGCAGAAGGCAAAGACCGTCAAGCCGTCAACCAAGCCTTCATGAAGAAATTCAACCAGTTCAACAAAATCTCCCAAAACAGCAAATTTAAAGCCGAGTTGATGGAACGCAACGCTTCCCCGCGCTATCAATACACCAACGGCAAACGCACTCAAACCGGCTGGGAAGAACACGCTTACTTCAAAGTAGAAAGTAAAGACTTTGAAGCACTCAACCGCCTGATTGCCGACAGCATCAATATCGCCGTTTTGGAAAACTCCTCATTTTCCGTATCCAAAGAAAAACGCGAAGAAACCGTCGACCAACTGAGCAAAGCCGTCATCCTGCGCTTTAAAGACCGCGCCCAAAATCTCGCCCAAACACTCGGCTTCTCCAGCTACAAAATCGTCAAACTCAACCTGGGCCACATCGGCAACCGCCAAGTCGGCGGCGACTTTGCACACGCCAAAATGCTGCGTGCAATCCCTGCTGCAGAAGTGGCTGCAGGAATAGAAGATGGCGTACCGGCCTCTCCCGGTTCAGAAGAAATCAGCCTGACCGTCAACGGCTCGGTACAAATGTAGGATTTTCTTTAGATAATGTTAAAGACCGTCTGAAGTCTATTTTTCAGACGGCCTTTTATTATTTAGTCATTAGAACGGTTGTTTCTATATAAGGAAAGAATGAAAAAATAAAACTCTAATTATTTCAACTTATTGCAATCAAATATTGATGACTTTCTTAAAAATACGTAGAATAACCCCGATAACAGAGTAATTATATCATTATATTTTACAATATTAACGTAAAATTTTTACACATTGCTTTCAAGAGCCAACCATTTATGTTCTCTGTTTTACTTTTTGAAAATAAAACAGAGGACTTCTATATTTTGGTGTAAATAATTCTCTTGAATAAATTTCTGTTCTATAGCTATGCTCTATTTTTGAGTTTCAAATGTAGTATGGAGCTATCAAAATTGACAATTCCATAAATAATATTCTTATTCTTTGTTTAATCTAACAAGAAAATGCTTAAATTGTTCTTCGTTGTTATCCAACTTTCCGAAAAATAACTCATCAATTTGCTCAATTAACGGAACAGCTGTTTGTAATGTTTCTTCTCCTTTTGAGACCTTTGCAAAATTCCCCAAAATCCCCTAAATGTCTTGGTGGGAATTTAGGGGATTTTGGGGAATTTTGCAAAGGTCTCATTTTAAGATAAACAGGTCGGTGTTTGTCGGGCATCAATGCCCGACCTGCAACTGTTTTCAGACGACATCAACACCTATTCAAACGCCAAATCCCCCACCAGTTCCGCCAGCGTGTTCAGCCGCTGTTCCGATTTTTCTACAAACGGGTTTGCCGTATCCCACGCATAGCCCGCGAGAATGGCGGAAATCATGCGGCTGATTTCGGGCGCGCGGTTGGGTGCGTACACCACGTTTTGGAAACGGTTGTCGTACCAGCCGTCCACATAGGTGCGAAAAGCGTTTACGCCCACCATCAGCGGCTCGGCAAACTCGCGCTGCCAGTCTACCGCTTCGCCTTTGAGCTGGCGGGCAAGCAGGTCAGCGGCGAGTTTGGCGGAATGCAGCGCGATGGTTACGCCCGATGAGAACACGGGGTCAATAAACTCGGCGGCGTTGCCTAACAGCGCGAAATGTTTGCCGTGCAGGGCTTTAACATTGGCGGAATAGCCTTGGATGCTGCGGTAGGGGAAGCCGTTTTCCCATTCGGAATGTTTAAAAAATTCAACCAGATTGGGGTATTCTGCCACTATTTGTTTCAACACGGCTTCGGAATCGCCCGCCAGTTTGTCGGGTGTGCCGACCACGCCGAGCGAGCAGGTGTTGTCGCCGAAAGGGATTGTCCAAAACCATACGTCGCGGTGCTGCGGGTGGGTGGTAATCAGGATTTTGTTGCGGTCAAAATCGGCTTCGGCGGCGATGTTGTCGGTGATGCGCGTGAAATGCGCCATGCGAACGCTGCGCCGTTTTTAAACTGAAAGCCTTTCTCGGCGCGCACGGCATCGGCAAAACCGGCTTCTTCCAGCATTTCCATGCAGTGCGGCAGCAGGCTCTCGCCAATCATAAAGCGCGGAAAATGCTGTTTTTCCAGCGCGCATACTTTGAAGCCCTGTTTGTTAAGCAGGGCGGAGGCAACCGAGCCTGACGGGCCTGCGCCGATGACGGCAACGTCAAATTGGGTGTGGGACTTTCGCAGATAAATGGTTTGGCATAAAGGCGTAATTATAGAATTTTACAAGGCAGCCTGAAAATGGGGGAATGGAGTTTGAGGCTGCTTTTTGTTGAGTGGGTTGGACAATTGATGCACGGATAATGCCCGATTTGCTTTACTTCAATAAAAAAGCAGTCTGAAAGGCCGTCTGAAAACTTTTCAGACGACCTTTTACCTTACTTCGTAGCAATGTTCACTTCCGCCGACATCCCCGGCGCGAGGCGTTCCAAATCCTGTTGCCCTGCGTCAAATACGATTTTTACGGCGATGCGTTGGGCGATTTTGACGAAGTTGCCCGTGCCGCTGTCGGCTTTAATCAGGCTGAATTCGGAAGCGGTGGCGGGCGCGTAAATCACAGTATGCCCCAAATCCTGTTTTGCCAAGTCCAGCAGGGCTTGCGCGTTGGCGATGCCCGCCTGTGCGCCCTCGCGCCCTACGCCCGTGTTGATGATGTTCTGCTGCGCCACGGCGTATTGCTCCTGCGCCTGTTTCAGGCCCGCTTCGGCTTGTTTAACGGCGGTTTGCGCGGCATCGCGGCTGCTTTGCGACACGGCATCGGCACTCACCGCCTGTATGCGCTGCCATTCGCGGCGGGCGCGGTCAAGCTGGGCGCGGGCGTTGTCAATCGCGGCTTGGTTGGCTTTGGAGACGGCGAGGGCGGAGGCTTTGTCCTGCGCGGTTTTGTTCAACGCCGCCTGCTGCCCCGCCAGCCCAGCTTCGGCTTGGGCGACTTTGGCGCGGTAGGGCGCGGGGTCGATTTCCACCAGCGGCTGCCCTGCTTTTACGTTGTCAAAATCGCGCACCAGCACTTTCTGCACATAGCCGCCCACGCGCGGGCTGACGGCGGTTACGCTGCCGCGCACATAGGCGTTGTTGGTGTAAACCTCGCCTATGCCGAAGGGCGGCAGGCGGAAGGCATACAGGGCAAGCACCACGCCGATTGCGCTGGCGGCGAGTATGCCGATGCTGCCGAAACGGTGTTTTTCAGGCTGCCATTGGGCGGGTTCTGACGGCTCGGGCGGGGTTTCAGACGACGTTTCAGGCTGCATCTCGGGCTGCGGCACGGCGGTTTTTTGGGATTCGGTGTCGGGTTGTTCGGGGGTGTCGGGTTGGGACATTTTTTGCTTTCCGTTGATTTGGGGGTTGATTCGGTTAATGGGTTGGTGCGGTGGTTTTCAGGCTGCCTTTAATGCCGTCTGAAACACTATTTCCCCAACGCCGCAAACACTTTCGCCTTCTCCGCCGCCAGAATATCAATCTTGTAATAACGGCGGTACAGCCACAGGGCGACGGCGACGAGGGTCGATACCGCCGCCATCGCCGCCAGCAGCGCGAACAGGTCGCTGTATGCCGCCACCGACGCTTCTTTGCCCGCCTGTGCGGTGATTTGCGAGACGGCGCGGCCTTGCAGCAGCACCGGGTCGGAGAGGGTGGCGGAGAGGGCGGCGGCGTTGCGCTGGATGTCGGCGGCGAGCGCGGGGTTGGAGAGGGTCAGGTTTTGCGCGATGGCGGCGAGGTGGTCGCGGGTGCGGTAAGTTAAAAACGCGCTGAATGCCGCCGCACCCGCCAGCCCGCCGAGGGTTTGCGACAGGCCGAACACGGCGGAGAAGCTCATCATGTGGTCGGGGCTTTTCGCCAGCGCGCGCAGTGCGCCTTCAAGCATCATCGGCCCCATAAACAGCAGCGAGGCAAAGGCAACGATAAACTGGCTGAAATAAAGTTGCGCGGGGCGGGTCTGCATGCCCACGCCGATTTCCAGCCACGCACCGAGGGCGAAACAGGCGAGCGCAACCATCACGGGGCGGCGGATGTCGTTGATATCCAGCAAAATCAGGCTGCCGACCACACCCGCCAGCATTCCGCCCGCAACAATCAGGTAAAACGTGCTCATCTGCGCGCTGCCCACGCCCACCGCGCCCATCAGCCCCGCCGCGCCGACGGTCTGCTGCGAGGTCAAGAGCCGCGCCATCGCGCCCATCACGGCGAAGATGAGGATTTGCGGCACGGTCATCCAGTGCCAGTCCAGCATCGGCTTGTGCCGCGTCGATTCGATGTACAACGCCAGCCCCGTCAGCCCCACTCCGCCCGCGAGCAGCCAGCCGAGCCACTGCGTCGTCCACCACACCGTGCGCCCCTGCACGAGAAAGGCGCACAACAGCGCGATGCCGGAGGCGAACAGGGTAAAGCTGAGCGCGTCGGTCAGCGTGAACGATTTGCGCACGGTGATGCCGGGCGGCAGCGGCAGGGAGAACAGGCAGGCGGTGCAGGCGAGCGCGAGGGTAGCCTGAAAGGCGAACACGCCGTTGAGGTCGCCGTCGCCATACAGCAGCGGCACGAGGCTCTGCGCCAGCGGCGTGCCGACCTGCATCAGACCCAGCCCGAACACCAGCCCGGCCAGCTTTTTCGTGCCGGTAAAGCCCTGCATCATGTAGTAAATCGACAGCACCAGCAGGCCGCTGGCGGCGATGGCGGCGGCAACACACGCGATGAGTTGCACTTCGTAATGGTGATAAACCAGTTGCAGTAGGCTGGCGGCAAGCTGGGCGAACAGGGTGATGCGGACGAAGCGTTGCAGGCCATACGCCTTGCGGACTTTGAAAAAGAGGACGCTCATGCAGGCGTAAGCCATGAAATACGCCGCCTGAATCCAGCCGCCCTGCTGCAAATCGAGCGACAAATCGCCGCGCAGCTGCGGCAGCGAGGCGGTGAGCAGCCCGTTTTGGAAGCCCGACGACAGCGCGAGTAATAAACCGATGGCAAGATACGCGAGCCGCCGCTTTTTCGGATGCTCGGGCGAGGCGGGCGAACCCGGCATAAAGGGCATTTCATGCGGCTTGAAGGTGTAGCCGCCGGATTGCAGGGGCATGGGGTTTCCTTATGGGTAGGTCGGGTAGGGATACCCGACTAGCTTGCTGGTTTTCAGGTAGCCTTTGCGTTTCAGACTGCCTCAAACTTTCGTCATTCCCGCGCAGGCGGGAATCTTGTTCGGGTTTCGGCGGCAGTGGTTTTTGCTGCCTTTTGATGCGGCTCAACCAAGATTCCCGCCTGCGCGGGAATGACAGCAAAATTTTGTTTCAGAAGACATTTAGGATTTTAGCTTCGCAGAAACTCGCGTTGCTCGTTTTCAGGCTGCCTTATTTGTCCGCCGCAAAACCTCCGCCAAAGGCGGTATTTAACGCCAGCCACGCGGTAAACAGCTTCGCCTGTGCCTGCGCCAGTTGCGCTTCGTTTTGCAGGGTTTCGTCTTGCGCCGCCAGAAAATCCAGTTTGTTGTCCAGCCCCGCGTGGAAGCGGCTTTGCGCGGCGGCGGCGTTTTTGCGGGCGAGCGCGGTCATCTCGGTCTGGTCGCGCACCGCCGCCAGGGCGGTTTCGTACTGCGTCAGCGCATCTGCCGCCTCGCGCAGGGCGGTGTAAACGTTTTTGTTGTAACGCGCCGCCTGCTCGTCAAACTCGGCTTCCTTGCGCGACAGGTTCGCCCGCAATGCGCCAGAGGTGAAAATCGGCAGGCTCACGCTGGGCAGCAGCCCCGCCATCCATGACGAGGAATGCGGCAGGTTGCCGATTTCCACGTTAGACAAGCCTGCCAACGCTTTAATCGTAATGTTCGGATAAAACTCGGTTTTCGCGCTGGCAACTAAATGGCGGCGGGCGGTCAGTGCCTCGCGCTGCGCCGCCAAATCGGAGCGTTTGCCGAGCAAGTCGGCGGTGAGCTGCGACACGGGCGGCGCGGGGGTGTTGGCGGCGGGGTTGGGCGCGAAGTTGTCCAACGCCTGCGCCGGTTGCCCGGTCAAGGCGGCAAGCGCGTGGCGGATTTGCGCAATGTTGCCTTCCAAATCCGACAAGGCAGCCTGAAAACGGCTATTGCCTTGCTGTACCGCATAGAGCCTGCTCGGCGCGACCTGTCCGGCACGGATGAGTTCGCGCACCACCTGCTCGCGCTCGCGGTTCAACTGCGCCCGCTGCGCCACGCGCTGCCGCGTTTCCAGCAGCAACTGCCATTGGCGGTAATACGTCGCCACGCCCTGCGCCAGCAGTAGCCGCGTCTGCGCGATTTCGTATTCCACGGCGCGTTGCTGCCCCAGCGCAGCTTCCAGCTGGTGCTTGTATTTGCCGAACACATCGGGCGACCATTGCCCTTGCAGTTGCAGCGATTCATAAGTGATATTGGTGCCGTGGTCGCCCAGCAGCCGCTTTTCCAAATCGCTGATGAGTTCGGGCTTCTCGCGCTCGTTTACGCCGTCGCGGTGCAGCAGTGCGCCGCTCAGCCCCAATCCAATCTTCACGCCGCGCTGCGAATCCGCCAAATCCGCCCCCGCCTGCGCCTGCCGCAAGCGCGCCTGTGCCGCCGCCAAATCGGGCGAACGCGCGAGGGCGGTGTCAATCAGGCCGTCGAGCTTGGCATCGTTGAGCGCACGCCACCATTGCGGCGCAATCGGCGGCTGCGAGCTGGCGGGCAGACCGAGCGTTTCGGCGGTTTCCACGGCGGCGGGGGTGTGCTTGGGATGAGTGGCGCAGCCCGAAAACAGCGCGGCACAGAGGAAAAATAAAGGGAAGCGTTTGAACATTTTGAAATATATATAAACAGGAATCGGGATGATTAGAACGGAATATCGTCGTCGATATCATCAACCGGAGCGGTCGGTTGAGCCGGAGCAGGACGACGGGCTGGGGCGGCTGGAGGTTCTTGAGCTGGGGCAGATTGGTATTGCTGTTGAGGCGCTTGTTGGTAACTGCTTTGGCTTGAATGACTGCCTTGGTTGTAGCCGTCATCGTATGGTGCGCCGCCGCTGTTGTCGTTGCGGCTGCCGAGCATTTTCATCTCATTGGCGATGATGTCGTAAGCGGTGCGTTCGATGCCGTCTTTGCCTTGGTATTTACGGCTTTGGATACGGCCTTCCAGGTACACTTGGCTGCCTTTACGAAGGTATTGGCCGGCGATTTCGGCGAGTTTGCGGTACATGGTGATGTTGTGCCATTCGGTACGTTCTACGCGTTGACCGTTGCGGTCGTTCCAAGTTTCGCTGGTGGCAACGCTGAAGTTACAGACGGCCTCACCGTTGGGCATATAGCGGACTTCCGGGTCGCGGCCGAGACGGCCGATGAGGATAACTTTATTCAATGACATTTTACACTCCTATGATGATTTTTTCGGCGGCCTCTTGGTCGAATCCTTTTTGCAAGGCCTTGATATAAATGGTTTGTTTGTCTGCGCTGAAGCTGATGCTTTCGACGCCTTCAATTTCGGTCAGTTTTTGGTAGAGCAAATCCGGATTTTGTTGCCATTCGGCGTTAAGCGGATAGCTGAGGTTTTTGACGGGTTTCGGTGCCGGTAAGATGAGTGCCAATACCAGCCACAGCAACATCAATACGCTACAAAAGGTAAAAACGCCTGAAAACCCATATTTTTGGAACAATAAGCCGCCGGTCGCGCCGCCGACAAACAAGCCGACTGACTGTAATGTGTTATACACGCCCATCGCCGTGCCTTTCAAATCGGACGGGGCGATTTTCGATACCATAGACGGCAGGCTGGCTTCCAATACATTGAAACCAATAAAATAAACAATCAAATAAGCGGTAATCAACCATATTGAGTGCATGCCAAACAGCAAGCCGATTTGTGCCGCGGCAATGCAGACGATACCGAGGATAAACACTTGCTTGAGCTTGTTGCGCGTTTCGCCGACGATAATCAGCGGCACCATAATAATCAGGCCGGTAATGGTTGACGGCAGATAGACTTGCCAGTGATGGATTTTTTCCAAACCCAACTGCGTCATGGCAAACGGCAATGCGGTAAATAATGCCATTTGCGCCGCATGCAAGGCAAAAATGCCGAAATCGAGATTGAGCAGCTGGCGGTTTTTCAATACTTCACCCATACGCGAAGGCTGCGCCTGCGTGTCTTCGTGCAATTTTGACTCTTCCGGCTCCGGCGTCATCCACGCAACCACGCCGATACTGATTACCGTCAGGATACCGGTCAGCGCAAACAGGCCGGATACGCCGATAAAGCTGGCAATCATCGGCGCGAGCACCAGGCTGACGGAGAAGGTCAAGCCTATGCTCAGGCCAATCATTGCCATCGCACGCGTCCGCACTTCGCTACGGGTCAAATCCGCCAGCAAAGCCGTTACCGCCGCACTGACGGCACCCGCGCCTTGAATGGCACGCGCAACAACCAACATTTGCAGGCTGTCGGCAACTGCGGCCAAGAAACTGCCCGCGGCAAACACAATCAAGCCGATATAAATCACTTTTTTACGGCCGAACTTGTCGGAAGCGATGCCCAATGGCAGCTGCAACAAGGCCTGTGTCAGCCCGTAAATGCCCATTGCCATACCGACCAATGCTTTATTATCTTCCGCACCGGGCAACGAAGCGGCATACATCGCCAAAACAGGCAGCACCAAAAACATCCCCAGCATACGCAGTGCGTAAACGCCGGAGAGTGTGGTACTGGCACGCCATTCGTGCGGAAACATTTGAATGCGGTTATCTCTTGCCATAAATAATGTTTCAGACGGCCTTAAGTTTGCGAAAGGCCGTCTGAAAGTGTGAATTAACAGATTTTCTGATTATACAGGATTCAAAGGAATTGCATGGGGTCAAATCGCAAGCCGTTTATCGCAAACCTGCTTTATCTGTATAAAACGGTTTCAACAAAAAACAACGTCACGCAAGATCTGTCCTATCCCATTTATCCCGAATCAACCCCACTGCCATCTATTTCGCCACGCGCCTAACACGGCATTTGGATATTTGTTACTGCCCAGGCTGCCGTTAAACCTTGCCAACGCGCGGACAATATTGCCTTTTTCGATATTGTTGTAATGGCGCAGAATAGTGCAGCCGTAGCGCAGATTGGTGCGGATGTCGAAAAGGTTGTGCGACGGATTGCCGATATAGTTTTTCCAAAACGGCATCACCTGCATCAAACCGCGCGCACCCACGCCACTGATGGCATATTGGCGAAACGCACTTTCCACTTCAATCAAGCCCAAAATCACTTGAGTATTGAGTCCGGCTCGGCTGCTTTCGTATTGGATATTGATCAGCAGGCGGCGGCGCTCGCCTTCATCGGGAATAAAGCGTGCCAATCGGGAAGACATCGCCGCCAACCAACGCTCCCCTTCCCTTGCATCGGTAAACACCAGCCGCGCAGGGCTGGCGCTATTAATCGAACTGCGCATCACGGACGCCACGTCATCGGCCAGCGTTTCTTCACGTTGCGCCCCCGCCCATGCGGCCGCAGGCGTCAAAAGCATGGCTCCGCCGACTTGCAACAGGCGGCGGCGCGATAAAAATAAGGAATCTTGGTTTTCCGATTTCATGTGTTTCTCTTTTTAGGCCGTCTGAAAAGTTCAGACGGCCTTTGATATATTTGCTTAAAATCGGCATTATAAAATACATCTATGAGCAGAATCAAAGAGCTGTATTCCTTTTATTGTCAAGTGATACCTCCTCAAGTAACATTTAGGTTTTTCTAATCAAGCGGTATTTTTTATGACCACCACTCCCGCCAACGTTTTAGCCTCAGTCGACTTGGGTTCCAACAGTTTCCGCCTGCAAATTTGTGAAAACAACAACGGCCAGCTGAAAGTCATCGACTCCTTCAAACAAATGGTTCGCTTTGCCGCCGGCTTGGACGAACAAAAAAACCTAAGCGAAGCCTCTCAAGAACAAGCCTTGGAATGTTTGGCAAAATTCGGCGAACGCCTGCGCGGATTTCAACCTGAAAACGTGCGCGTGGTGGCCACCAATACTTTCCGCGTCGCCAAAAACATCGCCCAATTCCTGCCCCGTGCCGAAGCGGCGCTGGGTTTTCCCATCGAAGTCATTGCCGGCCGCGAAGAAGCGCGTCTGATTTACACCGGCGTAGTGCATACCCTGCCGCCCAAAGGCGACAAAATGCTGGTTATCGATATTGGCGGCGGCTCGACCGAATTTGTCATCGGCTCGGATTTGCAACCGCTGACCACAGAAAGCCTGCCTTTAGGATGCGTAACCTACAGCATGCGCTTCTTCCAAAACAAAGTGACCGCCAAAGATTTCCAAGCCGCCGTTTCCGCCGCGCGTATCGAAATCCAACGCATCAGCAAACTGATGAAGCGTACCGGTTGGGATTTCGCCATCGGCACGTCCGGTTCGGCAAAATCCATACGCGACGTTTTGGCGGCCGAATTGCCGCAAGAAGCCGACATTACCGCCCAAGGCATGCGTTATCTTGCCGATAGGATTATCGAAGCCGGTTCGGTTAAAAAAGCCAAATTTGAAAACCTCAAACCCGAACGCGTCGAAGTTTTTGCGGGCGGATTGGCCGTGATGATGGCCACTTTTGAAGAACTCTCGCTGACCAAAATGACCGTTACCGAGGCTGCCCTCCGCGACGGCGTGTTCTACGACTTAATCGGCCGCAGCCTCAATGTCGATATGCGCGAACAGACAACGGCAGAGTTCCAAAAACGCTACCACGTCAGCCTCAACCAAGCCAAACGCGTTGCCGATACCGCACAAGCCTTCATGAACAGCCTGTGCCACGCCAAAAACGTAACCGTTCAAGAGCTTGCCCTGTGGAACCAATACCTCAGCCGCGCAGGCCGTCTGCATGAAATCGGTTTGGATATTGCCCATACCGGTTATCACAAACACTCAGCCTACATTCTCGAAAACGCCGATATGCCGGGCTTCTCACGCAAAGAGCAAACCATTTTGGCGCAACTGGTTATCGGCCATCGCGGCGACCTCAAGAAAATGGCGGACATTATCGGCAACAACGAAATCATGTGGTGTGCCGTGTTGTCCCTGCGCCTGGCAGCCCTCTTCTGCCGTTCGCGCCTGCCGCTGGATTTGCCGCCGCAAACCCAGCTTCGCATCGATGAAAACAACCACAGCTTTATCTTGCGCATCAACGCCCAATGGCTGGAGCAACACCCCCTCATCGCCGACGCGCTGGACTACGAAAGCGCGCAATGGCAAAAAATCGATATGCCTTTCTCGGTTCAAGCACAATAAACCGCGCTCCGTTATAATAGGCAGCTGTTCAAAATCCAAACCGCAGGCCGTCTGAAAACGACAGCCTGCCATACATCAAGGAAAACCATGAGAAAACCCCAACGCGGCTACGCCCGCCAAGACCGTGTCAAAGAACAAATCATGCGCGAGCTTGCCGAACTCGTCCGCACCGGCCTGAAAGATCCGCGCGCAGGCTTCATCACCATCAACGAAGTCGAAGTTACCCGCGATTACAGCCACGCAACCGTGTTCTACACCGTCCTCGACGACAGCACGCGCAACATTACCGAAGAAGCTTTGGAACACGCCAAAGGCCATTTGCGCAGCGAGTTGGCCAAACGCATCAAACTCTTCAAAACGCCTGAACTGCACTTCAAATACGACGAATCGCTCGAACGCGGCATGAGCATTTCCAGCCTGATCGACCAAGTAGCGGCGGAAAAACCGGTTGAAGACTGATTGACTAAAACACGCAGGCCGTCTGAACCCTTTCAGACGGCCTGAACATTAATATTCCCTAATTAATATGACCAATAAACCCACCAAACGCCCGGTCAACGGCGTTCTTCTCCTCGACAAACCCGAAGGACTTTCCAGCAACACCGCCCTGCAAAAAGCGCGGCGTTTGTTCCGTGCCGAAAAAGCCGGGCATACCGGCGTACTCGATCCTTTGGCCACAGGGCTTTTGCCTGTTTGTTTCGGCGAAGCGACCAAGTTCGCCCAATATCTGATTGATGCCGACAAAGCCTATACCGCCACGCTGAAACTGGGCGAAGCCAGCAGCACAGGCGATGCGGAAGGCGAAATCATCGCCACCGCACGCGCCGATATTTCATTGTCCGAATTTCAGACGGCCTGCCAAGCTTTAACGGGTGATATCCGCCAAGTGCCGCCGATGTTTTCCGCCCTCAAGCACGAAGGCAAACCGCTGTACGAATACGCACGCAAAGGCATCGTTATCGAACGCAAAGCGCGCGACATCACCATTTACTCCATTGATATTACTGAGTTTGATGCACCCAAAACCGTGATAGACGTACGTTGCAGCAAAGGCACTTACATCCGCACCCTCAGCGAAGACATCGCCAAACACATCGGCACATTCGCCCACCTGACCGCCCTGCGCCGTACCGAAACCGCCGGCTTTACCATTGCCCAAAGCCACACGCTCGAAGCCTTGGCAGAATTGGACGAAGCCGAACGCGATGCCCTGCTGCTGCCTTGCGATGTCTTGGTGCAACATTTCCCCAAACTGGAGTTAAACGACTACGCCGTTACCATGCTCAAACACGGCCAACGCCCCCAGTTTAGCGAAGACATTTCCGCCGAACAGCCCATCCGCGTATACAGCCGAGACGGCACATTTATCGGACTGGTGGAATATCAAAAAGAAATAGGCCGTCTGAAAGCCTTACGCCTGATGAATACCGCCGACAAATAACTTCCTACAAAGAGAGCCAATCATGAAAGTCTATACCGCCGCCCAAATGCGTGAACGCGAACAAGCAGCCGTCGATAAAGGCACAAGCTTCGACCAACTGATGGAAAACGCCGGTAGCTCTGCCGCCCAAGACCTCATGCAGCGTCACCCTCAAGCCGGACGCGCCCTGATCGTTTGCGGCAAAGGCAACAACGGCGGCGACGGCTTAGTCATGGCAAGATATATGCAGGCGCAAGGTTGGCACATCGATATTCTGTTTTCACTCGGAGAAAACCTCTCCCCTTTGGCTCAAACCAATCGGGAGCGCCTCAACGGTTTGCCCCATATTGAATTGATATCCGCACAAGAACTGGAAGGCCGTCTGAAAAACGGTTACGATATCATTATCGAAGGCATATTCGGCACAGGCTTCAGCGGCGCGCTTCCAACCGAAATCGCCGCCCTCTGCCGCCAACTCAATCATTCAGACGGCCTGAAAGTCGCCCTCGATATTCCCACCGGCCTCAACTGCGACACCGCCGAAGCCGATCCCAACACATTCCGCGCAAACCTGACCTACACCTTTGCCGCCTACAAACCGGCGCATTTAAGCGAGTCCGGAAAAATCTATTGTCAAGAAACCGTCTGTTTGCCTATTGGCATTGATTAAAAAAGCAAATAATATGTCATATTTAAATCGCTTTATTTTTAGAAACAACACATTCTAAAAGAAACACGCCAATTAATTTACAACCAAATTATCAACGACATGGAAACAGACAATGAACGAACAAGAATACCGCCAAACTTTTAAAGAAGATCAGGCTGTCGGCTGGGAAGCCATCGATGCTGCGCTTAAAGCACTTTATGGTGATGTCAAACCACGCTCCTATGGCCCTATAATCAAATATTGGTTGGGAGGCACCGATCCACTGGACAATAGCGACATTTTTGATTGCGAAGAGCAAACCTTCCATCGCCATATTGTTTCCTACGGCATGAGCGAACTTTACTTTAATCCAGAACTTGCCGGTGCAGATTACAGTAAATGGGGATTTGAATTTACCTTCCGCACTCCCCCTTACGATCAGGATCCAGATTCCGACTACAACACCAAACACGAGCCTTATTGGGCAGTCAATATGATGAATAACCTTGGCCGTTACGTTTTTGAAAGCGGCAACTGGTTTGAAGCCTACCACTTTACTTCAACTAACGGCCCTATACGAATGGATACAGAAACCGCCATCGTCGGCGTAGCCTTCGCACCAGACCCCAAGCTGCCCGCTATCAAAACACCAAACGGCGAAGTTCAATTTCTGCAGATAGTCGGCCTTACCCAGCCCGAGCTTGACTGGCTCTGGCAAGATCCAACAACCAAACGTTGCCAAGAGCTGATCGATATGATGCGCAAAGACAATCCGCTGTTGATTACCGATTTAGCGCGTACAAAAAGCTATGTACAACCCTAATTGATAAAGCCAAAGGCCGTCTGAAAACAAATTTTCAGACGGCCTTTAGTTTATATTTCAAATAAAAAATAGCAACTTACTTCCAAATCTGCACCAATTTAATCCCCAGCGCCGTCAAACCAAACGAACCGAAAACATGCAGACAGGTCGCCATCAAAGCCATGCCCCAACGTTGCGCCTGCATCAAACCCATCATTTCCACTGAAAAGCCTGAAAATGTAGTCAAGCTGCCGAGAAAGCCGGTAATCCAAAGCAAACGCCATTGCGGATCGGTCAAGAGTTCCGCCAATATGCCGATCAGCAACGCACCCAGCCAGTTTGCCGCCAATGTACCGATAGAAAAAGGCGCAGAAGACACCAGCACCAAGCCAAACAACCAACGCAATACAGCCCCAACAGCGGCACCGCAAACAATGGGAAAAATATACGCAAACATAACAAGTTAAAAATTCAATTCAAAAAACAGGCCATCCGGTCATTAAGCCATCTGAAAACCAAGCAAGGATGCCTTCATATCTTATTGCCAAATCTTAGGCGCGGATTTCAAATACCTGTCATCATCGAAAGTACAAATCCATTGCGGCTTAAGCGCGATAAAAATGGCTGTTGAAATACCGCTCAAAAATGCCTCCGCCCAAGCGATTAAGAAGAAAACAGGAAAGGCGGTTTTCCACAATACCGACGTATCAAATACATCCGCCCAGTCCAACAAACCGACCAAAATTACGCCGGTAAACACCATACCGACCGCCGCAGCCCAAAAACCATTCAGAAAAATAAAGATAAAGATATTGGCAGGCAAACGCGACACCCAATGGCGAAAACCCAAGTTCACCAACAAAGGCGGAAGCAATACGGACAAGGCATTGATGGGGAACATATGCCAATCGCCCCAAAGCCACAAATACGGAAAAAACAGTAAAACGCCAAGGCAGAACGCGGCAGAAGTGCCCAGCATTAAAGCCGTCAGGTTTAAAGCAAGCAGATGATAGCTCATTCCGGCCAGTTGTCCGCTTTCAGGAGAGGCATTCAAACTCCAAGCCAGCGGCAACATCACGGCGGCCACCAAGAATGCGGAACGATGCTGCGATACCGACACCCATGCCTGCTTTGCGCACAAAGCAAAAATCACCAGCAACACAGGCCATGCCGCCATCACGACACCAACGGGAAACCATCCGTTTTGAAAAATCATCATCTCATCCGCAAAATGTTTAGACGGCCTATTATACGCGTCTCAAGCCATAGCTTTGACAATCCTGTCTGTCTTTGCCGTTAAAGCTTGTTTCGGCTGGTTTTGTTTACCCGAAAAAAGCGTTAGAATAACGGACTTTGCCGTTTAATTAAGGGGATGGACGCATGCTTTGGACAATATTGGCTTTAATTCTGCTGGCTGTCATAGCCGGCTTGTTCTGGTGGCGCCAGAAACAAGAGCAAAAGTGGCGCCAAGAATTGGCCCGACTCAGTGGCGACGAACAAGAATTAAACGAAGAAGACAGCCCGGTCGGTTTTTCCGACCAACTGGAGAGCCTGAAACGTTTGTTCAGCATGAACAAGCGCACTGCCGACAACCATAAAATCGCCCGCATCCGCCTGCTTTCCGCACTCGAACACAATAAAATGCAACGTGCCGAAACAGACGAAGAGCACGCAGCAGAGCCGTTTGCCGAAGAGCCGAAACACATCGCAGCTACCGAAGAAGAAATCAAAATTGCGCCTAAAACCCGCAAATCTGCCAAACCGGAACGTATTCCTAAAATCACGCCGTTTGCACAAATGGAAACGCCCGAATACAGCCCGTCTTTGGTGCAAAACAGCAATTTTGAAGAAATCACATTAGAAGAAGCCACCCGTTCCCTGCATGAAGCTGCGGTTGAAGAATGGAACGAGCATTTGGCCGAGAAAAATGCGCCGATTTACAAAGACGAAGTCGAAACCCCATTGCTGCGCGCTTCATCCCTGCCGATGACCGGCATGGAAATCATCGACTATAACGACCCTATCTTGCGCCGCACACGCGAGCGTGCCTTGGCGCGTGCCAACAATGTCCGTGTGGCAGAAGCCAATGCGCCGCATATCGAAACCGTTCAGACGGCCTTAAGAACTGCCGAAAAAGAAGCCATCCTCCCCTATACTTCCATGCAGGCATTCCCTTCTGAAATCCAAGCGGAAGATATTCACAACAACCTTGCCCGCCGTACCGCCGCCCGCCACAAACTGGCTGCGGCCGTCGCCCCATTGCGCGACTACTCTCCGCGCACCATCGAAAATGACGAAATTCTGGCCAACTTAGGACAAATCAGCCGTCCTGCCAGCTTGCGCCGTCAAGTTCGCCATACCGAAGCGGCCGCCGAAAGATGGGCGCGTAAACAAGCTGCCACGGAGGCTGTTGCACCACAACCTGCCGCACCGGCAACGCCGTCCCGTCCGAAACCGGCTGCGCCTGTTAAAAAATCCCCTTATATATCCCGACCTGCCGCGCCAAACGCAACCGTAGCCGAGCCGCCTGCCGTACCGGTTGTCCCTATGGCTAAAACCGATATTCCCGAGCCGCCTGTTTTCCAAACCTCGATTGCGCCGATTGATATTCCCGAACCGCCTGCTTTTGAACATAAAATCCAAGTGCCGATTTTTGATGCACAAGTCAATGCGCATGTCAGCAATCAGCCTGAACGCAGTATCCGCGATTATTTAATCAGCGAATCTGCCGTCGAAGAGACAGAATTCGATGCTGAGCCGGAAGCGCCTGTACAAGCGGAAGCAGAAGCTATTCAAGCGGTTGAAACCATTGAGCCCGTTGAATCTGTTGAAACAATCGCAAGGCCGTCTGAATATACACAGACAGTCGTTGAAACACCTGTTCAAAGCGTAGAACCAAACGTTCAAGAGAGTACGCCAAACATAGCTATTCCAACTTCGGCAACACTGACCGATGCGCTTCTACCGACCACTGCCCTGCTCCTGCCGCCGCAGTTTGACCCAAGCGCCTCGCAAACTGAAGAACAGTTGCTGGAAAACAGCATTACCATCGAAGAAAAACTGGCCGAGTTCAAAGTTAAAGTCAAAGTGATGGACTCCTATTCCGGCCCGGTCATTACGCGCTACGAAATCGAGCCTGATGTCGGCGTACGCGGCAGTGCCGTTTTGAACCTTGAAAAAGACTTGGCGCGCTCGCTTGGCGTGGCTTCCATCCGCGTGGTGGAAACCATCCCCGGCAAAACCTGCATGGGCTTGGAATTGCCTAATCCGAAACGCCAAATGATCCGCCTGAGCGAAATCTTCAATTCGCCTGCGTTTACCGAATCCAAATCCAAACTGACCCTCGCGCTCGGCCAAGACATCACCGGCCAGCCTGTCGTCACCGACTTGGCCAAAGCGCCGCATCTGCTGGTTGCCGGTACGACCGGTTCGGGTAAATCCGTGGGTGTGAATGCCATGATTCTGTCCATGCTCTTCAAAGCAACGCCTGAAGACGTGCGCATGATTATGATTGACCCGAAAATGCTGGAATTAAGCATTTACGAAGGCATTCCTCACCTGCTCGCCCCTGTCGTAACCGATATGAAGCTGGCCGCAAACGCACTGAACTGGTGCGTCAACGAAATGGAAAAACGCTACCGCCTGATGAGCCTTATGGGCGTGCGCAACCTTGCCGGCTTCAACCAAAAAATTGCCGAAGCCGCCGCTCGTGGCGAAAAAATCGGCAGCCCGTTCAGCCTCACGCCTGAAGACCCTGAGCCATTGGAAAAACTGCCGTTTATCGTAGTCATCGTAGATGAATTTGCCGACCTGATGATGACCGCCGGTAAGAAAATTGAAGAACTGATTGCCCGCCTCGCCCAAAAAGCACGCGCAGCCGGCATCCATTTGATTCTTGCCACCCAACGCCCAAGCGTGGATGTCATTACCGGCCTGATTAAAGCTAATATTCCGACACGCATTGCCTTCCAAGTGTCCAGCAAAATCGACAGCCGCACGATTCTTGACCAAATGGGCGCGGAAAACCTGCTCGGCCAAGGCGATATGCTGTTCCAGCTACCCGGTACCAACTATCCGCAACGTGTACACGGCGCATTCGCCTCCGACAATGAAGTTCACCGCGTAGTGGAATACCTGAAACAATTTGGCGCACCCGACTATATCGACGATATTTTGAGCAACGGTTCCACCGAAGACTTTACCGGCACCAGCCGCAGCAACGACAGCGACCTCGACCCCATGTATGACGAAGCCGTTTCCGTTGTCTTGAAATCGCGTAAGGCCAGCATTTCCAATATCCAACGCCAACTGCGCATCGGCTACAACCGCGCCGCCCGCCTGATTGAACAAATGGAAGCCGATGGTATTGTTTCCCCGGCGGAAAACAACGGCAACCGCACCATCTTGGCGCAAAGCAGCGAGCATTTAGATTAACTTATCTCCATCAATAAAAGGCCGCCTGAAAACTTTTCAGACGGCCTTTTTAAATCAGATAATGGGTTCAGAGATTCCAATTAAATAAATAATCTGTAAATAATATTATCTACAAAACCAAAGGCTTTTCCATTAACGGCATTTGCCTCGCTATTAAATAAACCCAGCCTCAATAAACAAAACTCGACCTGCCAGATATATCCCTATTCATTTGTCGCCATTTTCAGACGGCCTTTTGTCAAGACCGGAAAAAACAGGTAAATCCGTTTTTCGATTAGAAGCAATCTTATTATGATTCATGCCTTCGGCAACACCCCACCCTTTACGAGGAAAAACAAATGAAAAAATATTTTGCAGAATTTTTCGGCACTTTCTGGCTGGTATTCGGTGGCTGCGGCAGCGCAGTTTTGGCAGCAGCCTACCCAGAACTTGGCATTGGCTTTGCCGGTGTCGCTTTAGCATTCGGTTTGACCGTACTGACCATGGCTTACGCTGTCGGCCACATTTCCGGCGGCCACTTCAACCCTGCCGTTTCCGTCGGCCTTTTCATCGGCGGCCGTTTCAACGGTAAAGACCTGTTACCTTACATTGTATCCCAAGTTATCGGTGCGATTGCCGCTGCTGGCATTCTGTATCTGATTGCTTCCGGTAAAACCGGTTTTGATGCTGTTACCTCCGGCTTTGCCAGCAACGGTTTCGGCGAGCACTCTCCTAACGGTTACGACATGATGGCTGCTTTGCTGATCGAATTCGTCCTGACCGCATTCTTCCTGATCATCATCATGGGTTCTACCGACAAACTGGCTCCAGCCGGCTTTGCTCCTATCGCCATCGGCCTGGGTCTGACCCTGATTCACTTGATCAGCATCCCTGTAACCAATACTTCCGTCAACCCTGCACGTTCTACCGGTGTTGCCTTGTTCCAAGGCGGCTGGGCTGTTGAACAACTGTGGTTGTTCTGGTTGGCTCCTATTGCCGGCGCAGCAGTTGGCGCGGCTATTTACCGCTTCGTTTTGGCTAACGACGACAAATAATCTTGACGGAATGACATTCCCGGTGTGGCTGATACTCTAAACCGACCGCACCCAAGTTGCCGAGATACAAACGCACCGCCTGACTTAGACGGTGCGTTTGTTTTTGCCATGTTACAATACTTTCTTTACTCACATTCTCAAACCATCATGCAAACCTTACCTTTTCAAACCGATATCGCCGCCAGAATGCTGGTCAATACCGAAAACGAAACCATCCATCCCGATGCCGTATTCGTACAAACGCAAAACGGCTACTGGATTGCTTGGCACGACCAACAGGCCGCACTGCTTGCCCCCGGCACGCCGCCCGATATTCCCTGCTTTTGGGTAGAAGGCGCAGAAAGCTTGGAAGAGCTAGTCAGCATGGTAGAAAACGGCGAATTTGACGAAGTTGAAGAATTTGACGGCGATGATGATGCTTGGCAAGAAGCACTCGGATGCGGCCATCATCACGAAGGACACTGCGGATGCAGTCATTGAGATGCACAAAACGCCTGCTTCCGGCACTTGCCCTTTGTCTGACGCTTAACGGCTGCATTGTAGGCGCGGCTGTTGATTTGGCTGCTACAACCGTCCTGACTGCCGGAAAATTAGTTGTCAAAGGAACGGGGGCAGTGATTAATGCCGCCATTCCCGACGGTAAAAAAGACAAGGATAAAGAAAAAGAGAAGGAAAAGAGCAAAGAAAAGCCAAAATCGGAAGAAATCGTCAACAAGGAAGAGTCCTCCGACGAAGTAGCGCAATAATCCTTCAGACGGCCTCATTAAGGTAACCAATCTTACTGAGGCCGTCTGAACATTCATCCTTACATATAGCCCTGTTCGCGCAAAGAGCAGGTTTCTTTTGCCGTTACAATAAAATGGTCCAATAGCGTAATATCGACCAAACTTAAAGCCTGTTTCAAACGCTCTGTAAACTGCACATCAGATTCAGACGGCCTTGCCGAACCGCCCGGATGATTGTGTGCCAAAATCAAACTGTCGGCGTATTCATCCAATACCAATTTGACGATTTCACGGATATAAACCGTGTTTTCCGCCACCGTACCGCGCGACAATTCCCGTACCGCAATCAATTGATTTTGACGATTGAGCAGCAACGCGACGCTGACCTCGATTTTTTCATGCCCAAGATGCAGGCGTAGATAATCCGCAACCGATTTCGGGTTTGACAAAACCATCTGCTCCTGCAAATCCTCACCCAAAATCCGCCGTCCGATTTCTTTGACCACGGCAAACTGAGTATAGCTCGCCAAGCCCATACCCTTATAAGCAGGAAGTGTTTTGGCATCCGCACTCATCAGCTTCCCCAAGCTGCCAAACTCACTCAACAAATAACGCGCTAAATCAACCGCGCTCATGCCGCGTGTTCCGACACGCAACAAAATCGCCAGCAACTCCGCATCACTCAACGCCGCCGCACCGTGCGCCAAGAGCTTCTCGCGCGGCCGTTCCCCTTCAGGCCATTCTTTGATACTCATGTTTTCCCTTTTTATTCATATAGCGGATTTAGTTTTTATTTAGAACAAAACCATCTTGCCCACATAAAACGCAATCCGCACGATTTTATTAAAATTAATGCAATTTGCGTATTTTATTCTATCTTGAATTATTTTTTAAGACATTTAAATATAAATTAAACCCTTTTGTGTAGAAAAACAACGTTACCCATTTTTGCTATCGTGTTTCCCTGTCTGCCTTTCCTTTCCTATTTGCTTAAAATCAGCCGCTACAAGCATTTTCATATTGCCCCTATGAGGCTTAGGCTAATATAATATTGAGTTTGCCGAGAGCAAAAGCTTAGGCTTAAACTGCTTTCTATCCACGCTGCCCGTGCGCTTTACAAGAGTTTCAGACGGCTTCCGTCCGACTCCCGCCAGCAATCAAACAGCTTTTTATCACCCATTCGAAAATCCGTTTTGCCGGTACTCGTCTTTCTTTTTGGAGTATTGCCATTATGACCGCAACCACTGCGTCTTCAGCCAAACCTTATCTGCAAATCCAAGGCTTGGTGAAAAAGTTTGGTGACAATTACGCTGTCGATAACATCGACTTGGACATTTACCAACATGAAATCTTTGCCCTTTTGGGCAGCTCAGGCAGTGGCAAATCTACGCTGCTGCGCATGTTGGCAGGCATGGAAAGCCCAAATCAGGGCAAAATCATTCTCGACGGCCAAGACATTACCAAGCTTGCTCCGTACGAGCGCCCAATCAACATGATGTTCCAAAGCTATGCCCTGTTCCCGCACATGAGCGTTGAGCAAAATATCGCTTTCGGTCTGAAACAAGACAAAATGCCTAAAGGCGAAATCGATGCCCGCGTGGAAGAAATGCTGCGCCTGGTGCAAATGACCAAATACGCCAAACGCAAGCCGCACCAACTTTCCGGCGGCCAACAACAACGTATCGCTTTGGCACGCAGCCTGGCGAAACGTCCTAAAATCCTGCTGCTTGACGAACCTTTGGGCGCACTCGATAAAAAACTGCGCCAACAAACCCAACTGGAATTGGTCAACACGCTGGAACAAGTCGGCGTAACCTGTATCATGGTTACCCACGACCAAGAAGAAGCGATGACGATGGCTACCCGTATCGCCATTATGTCCGACGGCCAACTGCGCCAAGTCGGTACGCCTAGCGACGTGTACGATTACCCTAACAGTCGCTTTACCGCTGAATTTATCGGCGAAACCAATATTTTTGACGGCGTCGTTATTGACGACCGCGCCGATTTCTCTATCGTCAAATGTGACGGCTTGGAAAACCACGTCCGCATCGACCACGGTCTGGGCGTTCCGAACGAGCATGAAATCTGGATCAGCATCCGCCCTGAAGACATTGATTTGCATAAAGAAAAACCGGAACACTTGGGCGCGCACAACTGGGCCCAAGGTACGGTTAAAGAAATTGCCTACTTGGGCAGCTTCGCAATTTACCACATCAAACTCGCCAACGGCCGTGTCGTCAAAAGCCAAGTTCCCGCACCTTATTGGTATGTGCGCAACATTACGCCGCCGACTTGGGACGAGACCGTCTATATCAGCTGGCCTGAAAACCAACCGACACCTCTGTACAGTTAATTTGAGGGAAATGCAATGGACCTTAAAAAACTGAAAAAGAAACTGTTTCGCCGCCCCGGCCAGCGTGCAGTTATTGCCGTACCGTATATTTGGCTCTTGGTGCTGTTTCTGATTCCGTTCGCCATCGTCTTGAAAATCAGCTTTGCCGAACAAGAAATCGCCATTCCGCCATTTACGCCTTTGACGACGATTGATGAAGACTTAGGCCGTCTGAACATTGCCATCAGCTATCAGAACTACGCCGACATCTTCCAAAACTTTTGGAATACGCTCAATCCGTTTGGCGACAGTGAAAACAGCAATATCTATCTGATGACCTACTGGTCTTCGATTAAGACCGCGCTGACGACGACCATCATCTGCCTGTTGATTGGTTATCCGACCGCTTATGCCATTTCACGCGCCAATCCGGCTGCGCGCAACGGCCTGCTGTTGGCAATCATGCTACCTTTCTGGACCTCTTTCCTGTTGCGTGTTTACGCATGGATGGGCTTATTGGGTCACAACGGCATCATCAATAATTTCTTAATCAAATATGGAATCATCAGCGAGCCTTTAGACTTGTTCTACAATGCGTTCTCGCTGAATTTGGTGATGGTTTACGCCTATCTGCCGTTTATGATTTTGCCGCTGTACACACAATTGGTAAAACTGGACAACCGCCTGCTCGAAGCCGCTTCCGACTTGGGCGCAGGTCCGATCAAATCGTTCTTTACCATTACCCTGCCTTTATCCAAAACAGGCATCATCGCAGGCTCTATGCTGGTCTTCGTTCCGGCCGTCGGTGAATTTGTGATTCCTGAATTGGTGGGCGGTTCTGAAAACCTGATGATTGGTAAAGTATTGTGGCAGGCATTCTTCGACCAAAACAACTGGCCGCTGGCTTCTGCTGTCGCCGTCGTCATGGTTGCCCTGCTGGTTGTACCGATTGCCCTGTTCCAGCACTATGAAAACCGCGAATTGGAAGAAGGAGGCAAATAATGCAGAAAACCAAATTATCCTGGTTCTTGAAACTGATGCTCCTGCTCTCGCTGGCATTCCTCTATATTCCGCTGGTAGTTTTAGTCATCTATTCTTTCAATGAATCCAAACTGGTTACCGTTTGGGGCGGTTTCTCAACCAAATGGTACGGCGCATTGATGGAAAACGACACCATCTTGGAAGCAGCTTGGCTGTCATTGCGTATCGCCATTGTTTCCTCACTTGCCGCCGTAGCACTCGGCACATTAGCTGGTTACGCTATGGCGCGTATCAAGCGCTTCCGCGGCAGCACCCTGTTTGCCGGTATGATTTCCGCGCCTATGGTGATGCCTGATGTGATTACCGGTTTGTCCATGCTGCTGTTGATTATTCAGGTGCAAATGTTCCTGCAAGGCAGCGAATTGCTGCAATCGCTATACTTCGATCGCGGTTTCTTCACCATCTTCCTCGGTCACACCACACTTTGCATGGCGTACATTACCGTCGTTATCCGCTCGCGCCTGGTGGAATTGGATCAATCCTTGGAAGAGGCTGCAATGGACTTGGGTGCCCGTCCGCTGAAGATTTTCTTCGTGATTACCCTGCCGCTGATTGCCCCTGCGATTGCTTCAGGCTTCCTCTTGGGCATTACCCTGTCTTTGGACGACTTGGTGATTACCTCCTTCCTATCAGGCCCGGGTTCATCGACATTGCCGCAAGTGATTTTCTCCAAAATCAAACTCGGCCTTGACCCTCAGATGAACGTTTTGGCAACCATCCTGATCGGTATCATCGGTACGCTGGTTATTGTTGTTAACTACTGGATGATGCGTCAGGCAACCAAACGGGAACGCGAGGCTGCCGAAGCCTACCGCCAAGAAAAATTGGCAGCCGAGAAAGCCGCCTAATATGCAGACAGGCTGTCCGATAAAGTGTCGGAACAGCCTGTTTTATTAACTGCATCTTATCCTTTCAGACGGCCTGAACCTAAACCCACATTTAAGGCCGTCTGAAAACCAATTTCAATGAAGTGAAAACCAACCTAAAGCTCAAATCATGATCAATCCCAGCTTCAAAGAATACCTTCCTTCCTACTATGTCAGCACGGCCAATCCCCATCCGTCTTATCCGATGCTTAAAGGCCGTCTGAAAACTGAAACCTGCGTTATCGGCGGCGGCCTGTCCGGTTTATGCACCGCCCTGCCGCTTGCCGAAAACGGCCATGACGTCATAGTGCTCGAAGCCGCTCGTATCGGTTTCGGCGCATCAGGTCGCAGCGGCGGACAAGTCATCAGTGACTTTGCCTGCGGCATGGAAGAAATCGAAAAACAAGTCGGCTTGGAACAGGCACAATGGTTCTGGCAGCAATCCCTGCAAGCCGTCGAACTGGTTGACTCGCGCATTCAAAAACACAATATCCAATGCGATTGGCAACGCGGCTACGCTACCGTCGCCGTCCGTCCTCAGCATTGGGAAGAATTGCAGCAATGGCACGAACACGCTCAAAAACATTATGGTGCAAGCCATTACCAGCTTTGGGATAAAGCCACGCTGAAGCAACAACTTGCCAGCGATATGTATCAAGGCGCGCAATTTGATCCTTTATCCGGTCACTTGCACCCGCTTAATTACACCCTAGGCATTGCCAAAGCGGCAGCCGATGCAGGCGCACAACTTTTTGAGCAATCCCCGATGACGCGTATCGAGCCATGCAATAACGGCTGGCTGGTTCATACACCTAATGGCAGCGTCGAGTGCAAAAACCTCGTTTATGCCGTCAATACTTATGCCGGTTTACACCCGAAATTCAAAGTATTGGAACAAAAAGCCATTGCAGTCAGCACCTTTATCATTGCCACCGAGCCTCTGGGTGAGCGTGCCAAAGACCTGATCCGTAACAATATGGCCATCTGCGACAACCGCCACGTCCTCGATTACTACCGCCTCAGCGCCGACGGCCGCCTGCTCTTCGGCGGCAAAGACAACGAGTTTATCGACGATCCAGACCGCATGACCGAACTCGTCCGCCAAGACATGTTGAAAGTTTTCCCGCAACTTGCCGATGTCAGAATCGAGCATTCTTGGGGAGGCGAATGCGACATTACGCGCAACCTCGTCCCACATTTCGGCCGCCTCGCCCCTACCGTTTTCTACGCCCAAGGCTATTCCGGACACGGCATGGCGATTACCGGCATTGCCGGCTTGGCAATTGCCGAGGCCATCATGGGAGATGAGGGCCGTCTGAAACCTTTTGAGCAACTGCGCCACAGCAACATCATTACCCAGCCTTTCCTGCGCAAACTCGGCTCTTTCCTCGGCTCAAAATACTATCAATGGAAAGACAGCCACTAAATCCAAGCAACAAACATATTTCAGACGGCGGCAGATTCAAGTAAAATTCAGGCCATCTGAAAGCTTAGATACGACAAAATTCAATCATTTATCAGCAAGGAAACCATCATGAGCAACCATCATAAACTCATCATCCTCGGCTCCGGCCCTGCCGGCTATACTGCCGCCGTGTATGCTGCCCGTGCCAACCTCAACCCTGTAATCATTACCGGCGTTGAGCAAGGCGGACAACTGATGACCACCACCGAAGTGGACAACTGGCCTGCCGACGCAGAAGGCGTACAAGGTCCGGAACTGATGGCCCGTTTCCAAGCTCATGCCGAACGCTTCGGCACTGAAATGATTTTTGACCAAATCCACACCGTTGATTTGCAAAACCGTCCGTTTACCCTCAAAGGCGATATGGGCGAATACACCTGCGATGCGCTCATCGTTGCCACCGGCGCATCCGCCAAATATTTAGGCTTGCCAAGCGAAGAAGCTTTTGCCGGCAAAGGCGTTTCCGCCTGCGCAACTTGCGATGGTTTCTTCTACAAAAAACAAGATGTTGCCGTAGTCGGCGGTGGCAATACCGCTGTAGAAGAAGCCCTCTACCTTGCCAATATCGCCAACACCGTTACCCTGATTCACCGCCGCGACAGCTTCCGCGCCGAAAAAATCATGGTGGACAAACTGATGCAACGGGTTGAGGAAGGTAAAATCATCCTCAAGCTCAACAGCTCGGTCGATGAAATCTTGGGCGATGAAAGCGGCGTTACCGGTGCACGCCTGAAACACAATGACGGCGGCACTGAAGAAATCGCTGTAAAAGGCGTCTTCATCGCCATTGGCCACAAACCCAACACCGACATCTTCAAAGGCCAACTTGATATGGACGAAACCGGCTATTTGAAAACCAAAGGCGGTACCGGCGACAATGTCGGCGCCACCAATATCGAAGGCGTATGGGCAGCAGGCGACGTCAAAGACCACACCTACCGTCAAGCCATCACCAGCGCGGCTTCAGGCTGTCAGGCCGCACTTGATGCCGAACGTTGGCTCGACCGCCACAGCGTATAAGCCTCTAAGCCACATTCTATTCTTTGAAACATCATCAACAGGCCGTCTGAAATTTCAGACGGCCTATTATCTGTTTGCCACACTGAATTTCATTTTAATGGCAAATTTATATCAAATAAGTACTTTTGCTTTATAATGACAACAAATACCCAACAAACAGGGAACAAACATGAAAAAAACACTAACGACACTTATCCTTTGCGCACTGGCTCCTGCCGCCCTGGCTGCCGACACTTACGGCTACTTGGCTATGTGGCAAAACCCAGCTGACAGCAATGAAGCGCTGCAAATCAAAACCACCAAAGAAAATGCCACCCAACTGGATGCGACGGCAGAACTCGAAACATTCTGTAAAGGCCAAGATGCCTTAGCCGGTATCGGCGCAGGCCAAGCAACAGGCTGCAAAACGGTTGTCCCACTGCACAACACTTGTATCGCTGTTGCCTATCCTAAAGCCATGGGCAAATTGACTGCTCAAAACGTAGTGGCTATTACCTCCCCACGTTTCAAAACCGTGCATCAAATTGCCTTGAACCAATGCATCAAAAAATACGGCTCTCAAGGACAATGTGCTTTAGAAACAGTCTATTGCACTTCCGATACTTACTATCAAGGTACGGTCAAAACCCTTTGGGAAAAAATCAAATCCATTTAAGGCCGTCTGAAAATAAAACCGGCTTGCCCGATATTCTCCATATCACGGCAAGCCGGTTTTTTATTCTGGCTTTTATTTGCTGTTTTTTTCCAACAATTTTGCCACAACGCCTTCGGCCTGTTTCACCAAATCAGGATTGGTTCGGAAGTGGTTTTCATCGTTCAAAGAGTAGCTGACCGTAGAAACCGCGTACTTGGTGCTTCGCAACACAAATACGCCTTTACGCAAGATTTCGTTATTGCCTTTGGTTTTGTAACGCAGATTATACGGGCAAGAAGAATCATACAGTTTGCCGCGGTTGTCTGCGGTTACAATCGTGCTGCCAATGCCGCGTTTTGCCAAAGCTTTGGACAAAGCCTTGTCCAAATCATGCGGACGCACTTTTGCATTCTGAATGATGCAGACATGTTTGATGCTGGTCAGCTCTTCAGGTTTCAATACTCTTTGTTCCGTAGTAGAACACGCGCCCAGCAACAATACGGCTGAAGCCGCTGCTAAAATCATGGTTTTCATCTGTTTTCCTTTTTAAAATTTTCAAACAATAAATATTCAGACGGCCTTTACAAAAAGGCCGTCTGAAAAAATCAACGTACGTTTTTCATCAAACGTTGTTTCTCACGCTTCCAATCCGCTTCTTTCAGGCTTTGGCGTTTGTCATGCTGTTTCTTACCCTTGGCCAAACCGATTTCCACTTTGATTCTACCACGTGTGTAATGCAGGTTTAAGGGCACAATCGTATAACCGGCACGTTCGGTTTTACCGATTAACTTGTTGATTTCCGATTGTTTCAACAACAACTTACGCGGACGGACAGGGTCGGGTTTGACGTGTGTCGAGGCAGTGGGCAATGCGGTAATGTGGCAGCCCACCAAATAGAATGCGTCTTTTTTCCAGTAGATATAGCTTTCTTTTAATTGCACGCGTGCAGCGCGGATGGCTTTGACTTCCCATCCCTCCAATACTATACCGGCTTCGATTTGGTCTTCGATAAAGAAATCGTGAAAGGCTTTTTTATTATTGGCAATACTCATTGTGCTGATTCTTTACAAACTTTTCAGACGGCCTATTTTATCAGGCATGCTTAAAAAATAAAACGGCAAACGGTTTTGAAACGTTTATTCGCTTAAAACATGGCGGCGGTAAAAACGGTCGATATCAGCAATCGCTTTTTCATCTTCAGGGCGCAAATCCAGTTTCAAATCGGCAAGGCGGATTAAGATTTGGTCTTCACGCTCGGCAACGGCGCAGCTGACCTCGCCTTCGCTACGAAAATGACGGATAAGCTCGTCTAACTGGTTTAAAGCATTTTGATAAGATGAATTTTGATTCATAATTTTTAACTCGAACGCCCATAAAAAATGGCGGGAAACCCCGCCATGATTTTACGGCTTACGCCGCGCATTTGATTAAGCAGCTTGAATGTTAGCAGCTTGTTTGCCTTTAGGGCCGGTGGTTACGTCGAAAGATACGCGTTGACCTTCTTTCAGGGTTTTGAAACCATCCATGTTGATCGCTGAGAAGTGAGCGAACAAATCTTCGCCACCTTCATCAGGAGTGATGAAACCAAAACCTTTAGCGTCGTTAAACCATTTTACGATACCGGTTGCCATTAGAAACTTCCTATACTTAAAAATTAACAAAATCAGCAAAACAAGGCATACAGCAAACTAAAACGTTCAGCGTTTCTCCCACGTATCACATACGCGGTCGAGTGCCAACTTCTGCTTAACCGTCTTTTTACATTTGTTAAGACAAAACGTCAAGCTATGTTTTCAAAAAAGTGGGAAAATAGAAAAAAATTGCCGAAATACAACAGAAAACTGTTTACACTCTAAAACAGGCCGTCTGAAAACTGAAACCTAAGCTTATGAACCATCCGAATACCGACCACCAATCCGATACCCTGCTCAGCGATATCAACACACAGCCGCCGAAACGTTACGGCGTATTTTTATTGAACGACGATTACACCACCATGGAATTTGTCGTCGAAATCCTGACCGAAGTCTTTATGCTTACACAGGAACAGGCAGTGGCCGTCATGTTGCTGGTGCACCACGAAGGCAAAGGCCTGTGCGGCACCTACACGCGCGATATTGCGCAGACCAAGCAACATCAGGTCATGGAACGTGCCAAAGCTGAAGGGCATCCGCTCAAATGTATAGTCGAAGAGGTTTAAATCATGCTTTCACCCGAATTGGAACACATCCTGCAACTGCTCTACCGTGAAGCACGCAACGCCCGTTATGAGTTTATCAGCTTGGAACACCTGCTTTTGGTGTTGATAGAAGAAGATGCGGCTGTGCCGAACGTCTTGAAACTGTGTGGTGCGGATTTGAAAGTCCTGTCCGAGCAGCTTGCGGCCAGCGTTGCAGAAAATACACCGCAAATTCCCGATCATCTTCTGGATACGGTCGAAACCCAGCCGACATTGGGCTTCCAACGCGTCATCCAACGGGCAATGGTGCATACCCAGTCTGCCGGCAAAGCCGCAGTAGAGCCTTTGGATATTTTGGTTGCCATGATGAGCGAATCTGAAAGCCATGCCGTTTATTTCCTCAAATTGCAATCCATTACACGCTTTGAAGTCTTGCGTTGCATTGCCCATGGCTCGCCTGATGACGAAGACTGCAATGATTCAGACGGCCTGGGACGCGAGGGCGAAGAAGCGGAACAGAAAACCGGCTCTCTTTCCGACTACACCGTCAACCTCAACGCCGAAGTCAAAGCCGGCCGTATCGACCCTTTGATTGGTCGCAAACACGAAATGGAAAGGCTGGTACAAATCCTGTGCCGCCGCCGCAAAAACAATCCGCTTTTGGTCGGCGAGGCTGGTGTGGGCAAAACCGCGCTGGCGGAAGGCTTAGCACACCAAATCGTCAACGGCGATATTCCCGACGTGCTGAAAGAAGCCGAAGTATACGCACTGGATATGGGTTCGCTTTTGGCGGGCACGAAATACCGCGGCGACTTTGAAGCACGGGTCAAATCCGTCTTGAAACAGCTCGAAAAAATCCCGCACGCCATTTTATTCATCGACGAAATCCACACCATCATCGGCGCGGGCAGCACCAGCGGTGGCACAATGGATGCGTCTAACCTGCTCAAACCTGCGCTGGCAAAAGGCTCGCTGCGCTGCATCGGTGCGACCACTTATGACGAATACCGTACCATTTTCGACAAAGACCACGCCTTAAGCCGCCGTTTCCAAAAAATTGACGTGGTCGAGCCTACCATTTCCGAAACCGTACAAATCCTGCGCGGCTTGAAACCGATGTTTGAAGATTTCCACCAAGTCCGCTATACGCAAGGCGCACTTGAAGCCGCAGCCGAACTTTCCGCCCGCTACATCAACGAACGTTTCCTGCCCGACAAAGCCATCGACGTAATGGATGAAGCAGGCGCGGCGCAACGGATTTTGCCCAAATCCAAACAGAAAAAAGTCATCGGCAAAGCGCAAATCGAAACCGTCATCGCCAAAGTTGCGCGGATTCCCGAAAAAACCGTGTCGCACGACGACAAACAAGTGTTGCAATTCCTCGGCCGTGATTTGAAAAACATGGTTTACGGTCAGGAAAACGCCATTGACGCGCTGGTTGCCGCCGTCAAAATGTCGCGCTCCGGCCTCGCCCTGCCCGACAAACCGATAGGCAGTTTCCTCTTCTCCGGCCCAACCGGCGTCGGCAAAACCGAAGTCGCCAAACAGCTTGCCTACTCGATGGGCGTACCGCTGCAACGCTTTGATATGTCCGAATACATGGAACGCCACGCCGTATCGCGCCTCATCGGCGCACCACCAGGCTACGTCGGCTTTGAACAAGGCGGCCTTTTGACCGAAGCCGTCAACAAGCAGCCGCATTGCGTGTTGCTCTTGGACGAAATCGAAAAAGCCCACCCCGACATTTTCAACGTCCTCCTGCAAGTCATGGACGCAGGCAAACTGACCGACAACAACGGCAAGAGTGCCGACTTCCGCAACGTCATCCTGATTATGACCACCAACGCAGGCGCGGAAAGCCTCAGCCGACCCAACCTCGGCTTTACCGCCAAACGCGAGCGCGGCGACGAAATGCAGGCAATCAACAAACTCTTCACGCCCGAGTTCCGCAACCGCTTGGACGCGATTATCCCATTTGCGCCCTTGTCCGAACCCATTATCGTCAAAGTCGTGGACAAATTCCTGCTCCAGCTCGAACACCAGCTCCTCGACAAAAAAGTCGAAGCCGAATTCACACCGGCATTGCGCAAATATCTGGCGGAAAAAGGTTTCGACCCGCAAATGGGCGCACGCCCGATGAACCGCCTGATCCAGGAAAAAATCCGCAAACCGCTCGCCGACGAACTTCTGTTCGGCAAACTCACCGAAGGTGGCTTTGTGCTGATAGACTGGGATGCAGCAAAAGAAAAAGCCGTGTTGAAGTTTAAGAAAAGCAAGGTCAAACCTGAAACAGAAACTGTTTAACCGACTGAAAAATAAAAGGCCGTCTGAAATTTCAGACGGCCTTTTTATCCCAATCAAAAATCTGATTTACAAAACAGATTTAACAGTGGCAACCACATTGTCTACGGTAAAGCCGAATTCTTTGAACAGCAAATCAGCAGGTGCAGACTCGCCGAAGCGGTTGATACCGACCACGGCGCCGTTCAAACCGACGTATTTATACCAACCGTCGGCATGTCCGGCTTCTATGGCTACGCGTGGCAAACCTTCCGGCAGAACAGCGGCTTTATAGGCGGCATCTTGACGGTCGAATACATTGGTAGAAGGCATGGAAACAACGCGTACGGCAATACCTTGTTCTGCCAATACTTTTTGCGCTTCCAGAGCCAATTCAACTTCAGAACCGGTAGCAATTACAACAGCTTGTGCATTGCCTTGAGCTTCACTGATGACGTAGCCACCGCGTTTGATGTCGTTCAGCTGTTGTTCATCACGCGCTTGGAATTTCAGGTTTTGACGGCTGAAAATCAAGCTGGACGGATGATCGGCAGCTTTAACGGCTTCAGCCCACGCCACCAAAGATTCAACGGTATCGCATGGACGCCATACATCCATATTTGGAATTAGGCGCAGAGTGGCAGTTTGCTCGATAGGTTGGTGGGTAGGACCATCTTCGCCCAAACCAATGGAATCGTGAGTGAACACAAATACAGGGTTGATTTTCATCAGCGACGCCATACGCAAAGCATTACGCTCGTATTCGCTGAACATCAGGAAAGTCGCGCCGAATGGTTTAACACCGCCATGCAGGGTAAGGCCGTTCATGATTGCGCCCATGCCGAACTCGCGAACGCCGTAGTGAATATAGTTGCCGCCGTGTTCGCGGGTAACGGAAACGCTGTTTGACCAGTCAGTCAGGTTGGACGGGGTCAAGTCTGCAGAACCGCCCACCAATTCAGGCAGCTCTTTTGCCAAGATTTCGATGCTGTTTTGGCTGGCTTTACGGGTGGCGATGGTTTCTGCTTTGGCGCACACTTCTTTCAATGCGGCTTGAACGTAAGCATCGAAGTTTTCAGGCAGTTTTTTATCCATGCGGCGCACAAATTCTGCGGCTTCGGTAGGATATTTGGCTTGATATTGAGCGAAGAGTTCGTTCCATTCGGCCTCAAGTTTCGCGCCTTTTTCTTTTGCATCCCATGCAGCATAGATCTCTTGAGGGATTTCAAACGCAGGATAAGCCCAACCCAAATGTTTGCGCGTGGCTTCGATCTCGTCCGCACCCAAAGGCGCACCGTGGGTTTTGTGGCTGCCTTCTTTGTTAGCACTGCCTTTACCGATTAAGGTTTTGCAGCAAATCAGGGAAGGTTTGCCGGTTTCGGCGCGGGCGGCTTCAATGGCCGTCTGAATGGCATCGGTATCATGACCGTTTACATTTGGAATCACCTGCCAGCCGTAGCTTTCAAAACGTTGCGGGATGTTTTCGGTAAACCAACCGTCCACTTTACCGTCAATGGAAATATTGTTGTCATCATATAAAACAATCAGTTTGCCCAAACCTAAAGTGCCGGCAAGCGAGCAGGCTTCGTGCGATACGCCTTCCATCATACAACCGTCGCCCATGAAGACGTAGGTGTGGTGGTCAACGATGTTCAAACCGTCTTTATTAAATTCGGCAGCCAAGATTTTTTCGGCTAAAGCCATGCCCACTGCGTTGGCAATACCTTGTCCCAATGGACCGGTCGTGGTTTCCACGCCGTCGGTGTAGCCATATTCAGGATGGCCGGGGGTTTTGCTGTGCAGTTGGCGGAAGTTTTTCAGATCATCAATGGAAACGTTGTAGCCGGTCAGGTGCAACAGGCTGTAAAGAATCATAGAAGCATGACCATTGGAGAGGACAAAACGGTCGCGGTTGTAGAATTTTGGGTTGGCCGGATTATGATTGAGGAACTTCGTCCACAATACTTCCGCCATTTCCGCCATACCCATAGGCGCACCCGGGTGGCCGGAGTTGGCTTTTTGTACGGCATCGACTGAGAGGAAACGGATTGCGTTTGCCAGTTGAGACATGGTTTGACCTTCCTTGGACAAGATTGGAAATATGAAAAAAGGTGTGCCGATTATCGCCTGAATCAGCCGTGCTTTCAAGGATAGCTTTTGATATTCGCTTTGTCAGACGGCCTGTTTCCACTCGGTTGCCCGAAACGGACAGGATAGATGATATTAACTGTTATTTCGTTTTGAAACAGTGCTTTATATATTTTTATCGTGTAAATAGCAAATCACTATAAGTTTGCATACAGGCTGATTCGTAAACCTTTGAATACTGCCCTTTTCAGACGGCCCTACATCAAACGGCCACAAGGAATCCATCGTTAAGACGAAGTCCCTCTTTTGCTTTGAATAGAGTCAAATGTTATGATTTGTATGCACGCGAAAGGCCGTCTGAAAATATTCACATCAAATTACTACCATGACAACAGGCTTGTGTGCACTTCATCAAGGAACACTGAAATGTCACCAGAAAACCAAGCTGAAAATACCACACCCTCAACAGAAAAAACAGCAAAAGCCACTCCACCCAAACCTTCCAAACCCAAATCCAGCGTGATTCAAATCCATCCTGAAGGCGAACGCATCCATCCCAAAAAGGCGGAAGGACGCTTTGCCAAACTGCGTATCGCCGCCGTATTGGCGACCCAGTTTGTATTTTACGTTATTCCATGGTTCAACTGGAGCGGCCGTCAGGCGGTTTTATTCAATATCCCTGACCGTCATTTCTTCATTTTCGGACTGTCGCTGGGTATGGGCGATTTGATTTACCTTGCCTTGCTGCTGATGATTTGCGCATTCGGATTGTTTTGGTGGACAACCATTGCCGGTCGTTTGTGGTGCGGCTATTCATGCCCGCAAACGGTTTACACTGAAATTATGCTGTGGATCGACAACTTGGTCGAAGGCGACCGCAACAAACGCCTGAAGCTGGAAAAATCGCCGTGGAATTTCACTAAAATCCGCATTAAAGCAACTAAAGCCCTGCTGATTTTCCTTGTCTGCGCATGGACAGGTATCACTTTTGCAGGCTGGTTTGTCCCGATCCGCCAATTTGTTCCCGATTTATTCACCGGAGTAGCAGGCGGCGGCGCAATGTTTGCCGCAGCATTTTACGGATTCATGACTTTCTTCTTCGCCCACATCATGCGCGAAAAAGTGTGTCTGCATATGTGTCCGTATGCACGTTTCCAAAGTGCAATGTTTGACAAAGACACGCTGATTATTTCTTACGATACCGAACGCGGCGAACCGCGCGGCGCACGCAAGAAAACCGCCAACAAAGAAGACAGCGGCTTGGGCGACTGCATCAACTGCACCATGTGCGTGCAAGTCTGCCCCGTCGGTATCGACATCCGAGACGGTTTGCAATACCAATGTATCGGCTGCGCGGCGTGTATCGATGCCTGCGATGAAATCATGGACAAAATGGGCTACGAGCGCGGCTTGATCCGTTATACAACCGAAGGCGCGTTGGAACACGAATACCCTGAAAGCGACATCAAAAAACGCTTGAAACGTCCGCGCGTAGCTGGTTATGGCGCAGTACTCCTGGTGGTCATCATCGCCTTCCTGGTCGGCATTTCCACCCGAAAAATGGTCGAAGTCGATATCCTTAAAGACCGTGGCGTCATGGTTCGCGAAAACAGCCAAGGCTGGTTGGAAAATGCCTATAACCTGCGCATTATCAACAATAGTGAAAACGAACAACTGATGACTGCAACCGTCAAAGGCTTTGACGAAATCGCACTGACCGGTCTGCCTGAAAACGGTATTAAAATTGCGCCGCGGGAAACCGTTACCATCCCGGTACAGGTATCTACCATTCCCGAATACGCCGACAAAGGCAGCCATCCGATTGAATTTACCTTTATCTATCACGAGACCGGCTCTGCCGACTCCAAACCGACTACTTTAGAAGAAAAAGCAACCTTTATCGGAGAATAAACGGTGTCCCCACAACCCAAAATCAAACCTTGGTACAAACATATTTGGCCCTGGGTGCTGATGGCCGGCCCCATCTTCGTCGTTATCGCCAGCGTTTCCATGTTCTTCGTCGCAAAAGAACATACGACAGACTTGGTGTCTGACGATTACTACAAAGACGGCAAACACATCGAAATCCAACTTCACCGCGATGAAGAAGCCGTTAAACGGCAAATTCAGGTGCAGGTCTTAATCAGTCCGGATATGAACGCCGCCAAAGTATTCGTCAGCGGACAATTCGATACCAAACAGCCATTAAACCTATTGTTGATGCACCCAACGCGCAAAGCCGATGACCAAACCGTCAAGCTGCGCGCCGTAACAGCCGAACCACAAAACGGCCGCATGGAATACGAAGCCGTCTTTAAACCTTTACGCCCAACCAATCATTGGTACCTGCGCGTTGAAGATGCCTCAGGCGTATGGCGTGTTGAAAACAAATGGATAGTCAGCCAAGGCAATGCAGTCAATCTGACGCCTATGGACAAATTGTTCGACAACGGCAAACAAGCCGCTTCAGAAGAACAATAAATCCCATATTCAGGCCGTCTGAAAGTTTCAGACGGCCTGAAAATCTTTTTACCCTCTATCATTCTTTAAAATATGATTTTTTCCGATTGGCGCAGACTGACCGAAAACGAAGTCCGTATGGCAAAACAGGTTTTTGCCGACAGCATAGACTTCAACCGCATTAAAATATATCGTGGCATTCCACTTATACCCAACGCCAATACCGCCATTGCGCCCAATGGAAACATATACTTTCCGCGTAAACACTGCCCCGAAGATTTCACTCAAGCCGGCATAGCCTACAAAATTTGGCTGATTCATGAGCTGACACATGTCTGGCAACACCAGCGCGGTCACAAAGTTTGGCTTTCCGGCCTATTCATCATGCTCAAAGGCGGATACAGAAAACGCAAAGCTTACGCCTACCCCATCCCCTTACCCCACATCAACCAATTAAATATCGAACAGCAGGCAGACCTTATTGCCCACTATTTCGCAGCTACTTTTCTACCCAAAAACATTTACACCCCGCAACAGCCTATTTTTCAGACGGCCTTAGCAGATTTTCTTCACAACCCACACGACAAAAATCTATGCCCGAAATACTTATCGGCAAAAAAACAACACTTCAAAAAGTAGAGTGAACAAATAAGCTATAATGGACAATCCGACACATCGTCCAAAAGGTCCCCAACCATGCCTTGGAACATACCTATTTTACTTACCTGGATGCGCGTCCTATTAATCCCCGTGTTCACCATCCTATTCTATTTACCGAACACATGGATTCAACCACAAACCGTCAACTGGACAGCCGCTATCATCTTCGCACTTGCCGCTATTACAGACTGGTTCGACGGCTTTTTGGCACGCCGCTGGAAACAAACTTCCGACTTTGGCGCATTCCTCGACCCCGTTGCCGACAAACTCATGGTCGCAGTTGCCCTGCTCCTGCTCGTCAGCCTTGGCAGAACATACGCCATCTTCGCCATGATTATTATCGGCCGGGAAATTACCATTTCCGCCTTGCGCGAATGGATGGCACAAATGGGCAAACGCGGCAGCGTTGCCGTGGCAACCATCGGTAAATTCAAAACCACTGCCCAAATGATCGCCATCTTCCTTTTGCTTATCGGTACGGACAAATATAATGACCCTTTCTATCTCATTGGTAACATATTGATGTTTATAGCATCTGTATTGACCATCTGGTCAATGTGCTACTACCTGAAAATGGCATGGAAAGAATTCAAATAAATTTTTTAAAAAATAAAAACAAAACACTTGACGCACGCGATTAAATCCATAATAATTGCGTCTTCTTCGATATACGAAGCAACAAATATCAGAGCGGGAATAGCTCAGTTGGTAGAGCGCAACCTTGCCAAGGTTGAGGTCGCGAGTTCGAGACTCGTTTCCCGCTCCAGTTTAATTTCAGATGCATTCAAATGCGGGAATAGCTCAGTTGGTAGAGCGCAACCTTGCCAAGGTTGAGGTCGCGAGTTCGAGACTCGTTTCCCGCTCCATACTGATTACTTGTTGATTGTTCTTTTTCAATATGCGGGAATAGCTCAGTTGGTAGAGCGCAACCT
>NZ_KV820381.1:43902-70426 GCF_001815375.1 Neisseria sp. HMSC065C04 | reverse complement strand
AGGTCGCGAGTTCGAGACTCGTTTCCCGCTCCATTAAATCATGCATCCGAATACGCGGGAATAGCTCAGTTGGTAGAGCGCAACCTTGCCAAGGTTGAGGTCGCGAGTTCGAGACTCGTTTCCCGCTCCAGTTTCAATACTACAAACACTCCAAAGTAGTTTATTTGGCGAGATAGCAAAGTGGTTATGCAGCGGATTGCAAATCCGTCTACGCCGGTTCGATTCCGACTCTCGCCTCCATCTATTTCATGGCGGGGGGGCAGAGTGTTTATGCTATAAGGGGTGCAACCCTTATATAGGCCGGTTCAAATCCGCGCCCCCGCCTCCAATCTCTCAATTTATTGTCTACGCCCGGGTGGTGAAATAGGTAGACACAACGGACTTAAAATCCGTCGGCCCTAAACCGGCCGTGCCGGTTCGATTCCGGCTCCGGGCACCAATAAACATTTGAATTTATTGAAAAACTTAATATTCCAAATTTCTAATTGACAGCTTATTTGTAAGGCTGTCTTTTTTTGTTTGTGCCTTATTTGTGTCTAACTTGCGCCATTTGTGTCAAATGTGACAAGCTCGTGCAAAGGTCTCAGGCTATGACAGCGAGGAAGACCGGTAGCATCTGGTAATCATCGTTTGCTGGACGGCATTATGCGCAAAGCCCACCATAACCGTCCGCTGATGGAAGCTAAACCAAACGTAACCGAAATCTATCGAAGACCCGTTATGTGGCCGAACAAAGCTTCGGTACGCTGCACCGTAAGTCCCGCTACACTCGAGCAGCCTATTTCGGTCTGATTAAAGTGAGTGCACAAAGCCATCTGAAGGCAATGTGTTTAAACCTGTTGAAAGCGGCAAACAGGCTAAGTGCGCCTGTTGTTACCTAAAAGGCGGCCCGGATGCCTGATTATCGGGTATCCGGGGAGAATAAAGAGGGAGGGGGGGGGTTGAGTAGAATCAGTGGATACTTGGAACGAAAACAGCCGAAAATCTATGTTTGGATTTCGGCTGCTGGAAGGAAAAGGAATTTTGCAAAGGTCTCATTTTAAAATTTCCCAAAATGATAAGGCCGTCTGAAAATCCTTTTTCAGACGGCCTTATCATTCAAATTAGAAGGACTTAAACCACTTTCTCCAACATCCATTTAACGTAACGGCTGACGCCTTGTTTTACATCCAAGAATTCTTCTTTATACCCGGCTTCGCGCAGCTTGGTAATGTCCGCTTGAGTAAAGCTCTGATATTTGCCTTTGAGTGCATCTGGGAATGGGATATAACGGATAAGTTCTTCTTCAACCAGCTCTTTCAAACTCATTTCAGGCTTACCTTCGGCCGCACGGCAGGCGTTGACGGTGGCGGCGGCAAGTTCGTTAAACTGTTGGCTGCGGCCTGTACCGAGGTTAAAGATACCTGAAAGCTCAGGATGATCGAAGAAGTAAAGGTTAACTTTGGCAACGTCTTCTACGCTGACAAAATCGCGGGTTTGTTCGCCGTTGCCGTAGCCGTCATTGGCGCCAAACAGATTAACATAACCATGCTCGCGGTATTGGTGGAAATGATGGAAGGCGACGGATGCCATACGGCCTTTGTGTTGCTCCTGCTGTCCATATACGTTGAAGTAGCGGAAGCCGACGACTTGGGCAGTCAGGCCTTCTTTCATGCGGCGGCGCAATACTTGGTCAAACAAGAATTTAGAGTAGCCGTACACATTGAGTGGTTTTTCCAGTTCGCGCTCTTCGCGGAAGATCTCGCCTTTGCCGTACACAGCGGCGCTAGAAGCATAAAGGAACGGAATGCGTTCATCCTGACACCAGTCCAAGAGATCAAGTGTGTACTGGTAGTTGTTGTCCATCATGTAAAGGCCGTCATGATTCATTGTATCGGAACATGCACCTTGATGGAAAACGGCTTCGATATCGTCGTAAGGCAGAAGATGGCCGCGCACTTGACGGATAAATTCGTGTTTATCGAGATAATGGGCAATTTCACACTCGGCAAGGTTTTTAAATTTTTCGCCTTTGCTCAAATTATCGACGGCAACAATGTCGGTAATACCGCGTTGGTTAAGTGCTTTGACGATGTTGCTGCCGATAAAGCCGGCCGCGCCTGTTACAATAATGGTCATAATGAATTTCCTTTATTTTGATTTTTCAGACGGCCTTGAAGAAATTATGCCGTCTGAAAATAAAAACTTGTCTGTCTGGATTGTTTTCCAACTGTATTTTCAGACGGCCTTTAGGTTTTAAGGCCGTCTGAAACAGCAATTACTGCTCTTCCAATGCCTTGGTCAATTCGGCAAACGAGCAAACCGCCGTACCAAGTTTCGCCACGACAACACCTGCCGCAGTATTGGCAAGGTGCATGGCTTCAGGCATGGTATAACCAGCGGCCAAACCCAAGCCCACTCCGGCAATAACGGTATCGCCCGCACCGGATACATCATAGACTTCTTGGGCCCGTGTAGGCTGATAAATCGGCTCGCCCTCATTGAACAGGGTCATACCCTCTTCGCTTCGGGTCAGCAAAATCGCGGTCAAATCAAGATGACGGCGCAGATTTTGGGCTTTTTCGGTCAAATCGTTTTCGTTTTTCCAACTGCCCACTACTTCTTTCAATTCTGCACGGTTAGGCGTAATCAGCGTAGCGCCGGCATATTTTTCGTAATCATCGCCTTTGGGGTCGATTAAAACGGGTTTACCGGCCTGTTTCGCCCAATCGATCATATCGGAAATATGCGACAAACCGCCCTTGCCGTAATCTGAAAAAATAATGGCATCGTATTCAGGCAACACTTCTCGATATTGATGCTTGATTTGTTCCAACACCTCACGATGAGGCGACTCTTCAAAATCAAGTCGGATAAGCTGCTGGTTGCGAGCAACAACGCGCAGTTTGACAGTAGTCGCAATCTGCTTGTCGCGCATCAGATAGGAAGAAACACCGTCTTGCGCCATCAATGCATCCAGTGCATCTGCAGCCTCATCATCGCCGGTCACGGACAACAGCCCTACTTTGCCGCCCAATGAAGCGATATTGCGCGCAACGTTTGCCGCCCCACCCGCGCGTTGGTCGATACGGGAAATTTTCGCCACCGGCACAGGGGCCTCAGGAGAAATACGGGACACATCGCCAAACCAATAGCGATCGAGCATCACATCACCGACAACAAGGACTTTGGCTTGTGCAAAACGAGATTTGAGGGTTTCTTGTTGGAACTTGGTGGGCATTTTATGCACTCCAAAATAAGTTGTTTTATATGTGTGAAAACTTCAATATATTCTCAGCACTTATCTGACAGATTTACTGATTAAAAATAAAATCTGACTTTTCATTATTCTTCAAAGTCGAAAGGAGACCAATCGGCAACAGGAGAAAAACAATCCTCTCCTTCTTTTTTCTCAAAAACACTACCAATATCCATCCAAAACAGCTCCCCAACATCTGCTTGATAATGAGTAAGCCGCGTTAAACTATGGAAAGAGAAATTTTCAGGATTATTCGTGTATTCATTATCTTCTGTTCCGGAAAATACTCGCCATCCGCTGTCAAATGGTAAATTTCCTTGATACTCCCGATACATGAATCTAATAGGAAGCCCTTCTTTGACAATTTTATGCGATACGATTGCATACCATCCAACAGGTGCATCCGTTACAAGCAAATCATCTTCTGGAAATGCATCAAGATCAAAAATATTACTCACATCTGGACTACATTGAGACATCGGATAAATTCCTTTCCAAGCTGAAATTTTCTGGCTATTTATCTACCGTATCAAAGTGAGGTAGTTTCTTTGAACAACATCAAAATTGTTATACTTAAGCATTCGCCACGCGGTTCACTTCGCGCAATACGGCTACCGGATCGGCAGCTTTGGTTACCGGACGGCCCATTACCAGATAAGTCGAGCCTGCCGCCAATGCTTCGGCCGGTGTCATGATGCGGCGTTGATCGTCATTATTACCGGCAACGTCCAAGCGGATACCCGGTGTAACCAAGACGAAATCTTGTCCCAATTCGTGGCGCAATGGTGCGGCTTCTTGAGCAGAACATACCACGCCGTCCAAGCCTGAGCTTTGCGCCAGTTTCGCCAAGCGGATGACTTGTTCTTCAGGGGCGATGTTCAAACCGATTTCTGCCAAGTCGCTTTGTTCCATGCTGGTCAACACGGTTACACCAATCAAAAGCGGCTTGGTGTGATATCCGGCAACGGCTTCTACGGCGGCTTCCATCATGCGGCGGCCACCCGATGCGTGCATATCGACCATCCAAACGCCCATCTCGGCGGCAACTTTACATGCCTGCGCAACAGTATGGGGAATATCGTGGTATTTCAAATCAAGGAAAAGTTTGAAACCTTGATTGATTAAGCTTTCTGTCAAACTGCGACCGGTCGCGGTAAACAGCTCTTTGCCGATTTTGATTTGACACAATGTCGGGTCAAGATTACGGACAAATCCGAGTGTGTCTTTTTCGTTGGCAAAATCAAGGGCGACGATAACGGGAGTACGTTGTTGCTGGGTTTGGAAGTCGGAGATTAAGGGATTCATAAGATGCCTGCGGATAAACGGTTATAGCTTCGATTTTAACAGCTTTTGTACACGAAAGGCCGTCTGAAAGTATTTTTTCAGACGGCCTCATCACAACATACCTTAATTATTCTTATATAAATCTAAAATTTTTACAGAAAATTCATCATCGCTGAAAAAAAAGGCTGGTGGAACTTCCAATACTTCAGCAATTTTCTGCAAAGTATTCAAATCAGGCTGATGATTTCCTTTCTCATAACGATTAATACGCGTACTTGCCACAAACTCATCTAATCCTATCGCCAGTCCCAGCTTCTCCTGCGTCAAATTTTTTGCTTTTCTTGCTTCCTTAAATCGCCTTGTAAAAACTTCTTGTAAATTCATAACTTCTATCCTAAAAATCAAAGTTACGAATTTCGTATATTTCTCTTGATTATTTACTACGAATAACGTAGTATTTAGACTATCAATTAAAACAACTGGGATAACTATCATGCTTACATTTCTTCTATGCCTCGCCGTACTTCCATTTGCAATAGGTGGCTTACTTTTCTTATTAAAACTAATAATATTGGCTATTATTGCCATTAACTCAAATAACAGAGATTATTAACTTTTATTAACAGCAAAAGGCCGTCTGAAAGTATTTTTTCAGACGGCCTCATGATTTTACTTCGGCAAAACTTATTTGCCCAAACCTTTCAGTACTTCGGCTTTCACGGCTTCTACTGGCTGGGTACCGTCGACTTTGATGTATTTCGGCGCGTGTTCGCCTTCCAGTTTGCTGTAGAAATCAACCAAAACTTCGGTTTGCTCGTGGTAAACGGCAAGGCGTTTTTTCACGGTTTCTTCTTTGTCGTCGTCGCGTTGAATCAAATCTTCGCCGGTTACGTCGTCTTTGCCTTCGACTTTAGGCGGATTGTAGGTAACGTGGTAAGTACGGCCGGAAGCCAAATGCACGCGGCGGCCGCTCATGCGGTCGACAATCACGCTGTCGGGTACATCGATTTCAACAACCGCGTCCAAATCCACGCCTGCCTTAACCATCGCTTCGGCTTGTGCCAATGTGCGTGGGAAACCGTCAAACAGGAAACCATTTTTGCAGTCGTCTTGGGCGATGCGTTCTTTCACCATGCCGATGATGATGTCGTCGCGCACCAAACCGCCTTCATCAATAATTTTCTTTGCTTCCAAACCCAGCGGGGTGCCTGCTTTGATGGCCGCGCGGAGCATGTCGCCGGTAGAGATTTGAGGAATGCCGAATGCGGCGGTGATGAATTGGGCCTGTGTGCCTTTGCCTGCGCCGGGTGCGCCCAACAATAATACTTTCATGATGAGTCCTTCTTGGTTTATGGATTTGATGTTTGTTTAATTCTACACGCCTTGCGTTTATCGTTCAAAACTTCAGACGGCCTGCTCTGCGCCAAAGTGCTGCCACGCATCATCGCGCATTTCGATAAACCAGCTGTCTTCGGGGAAGCGTTCCAACGCGTCTTTCAACGTGGAAAGTAGATTTTGGGACAAGGCTTTTGCCAAATATTCTTCCTCGTTGGCTTCTGCCGCTTTGTCCGGCTGTTGCGCCAAACCGAGGGCGCGTGTCCGATGACCGTGTGCCAGATAGTTGAGCGCAATCACTTTTTGCGCCCAAAGCTGGGGAATGTCAGGGCTTTCCTGCAACAATACTGATAAAATCGATACGGCGACCACCAACCGTCCGCCGGTCATGCGCAAATCTAAAGACTGATTGGGCGGCAGGGTGCTGAGCATTTCTGCCATGCGAAACCAAAATTCGCCGCTGGCCTCGTCGGGCGCGGCCACTTTCAACATTTCGTAGTTGAACTCTTGATCATCGTCTTTAACCAGCAAAGCGACATCGGCAAGCAGTTTTTGTTCGTCACGGCTCAAATGGCGTAAATCATTCATGTTTTTTCCTTTCAGACGGCCTCGAACACAGCCCTTACCCTATCCAAATCTTCCTGTGTATCTACGCCGGCGGCCGGCGCTTCTCGGGCAATTTCAACGGCAATCGGATAGCCGTGCCACAAGACGCGCAATTGTTCCAGCGATTCAATGGTTTCCAAAGGAGAAACTTCCATTTCGGAATAGCGTTGCAGGAAGCCTGCACGGTAGGCATAAATGCCGATATGGCGTAAAACGGCTGTTTCTGAAGGCAATTCGCGTTTTTCGGCGCGCATGGCGTCGCGCGGGTAAGGAATCGGAGCGCGGCTGAAATAGATGGCGTTGCGGTTTTTGTCGAGGACGGCTTTAACGACGTTGGGATTCATAAACTCGTCAAAATCGTGCAATTCATGGGCGGCCGTCGCCATTTGCACATTGTTTTCAACCAAAACTTCAGCCGTACGGTTGATGAGTTCGGGATCGATTAAAGGCTCGTCGCCTTGTACGTTCACGACAATCAGATGCTGCGGCAGTTTCAGCGTATTGGCCGCTTCGGCAAGGCGCGTTGTACCGCTTTCGTGTTGATTGGAAGTCATGACCACTTCGACACCGTGCGCCTGACAGGCCGTCTGAATATCGGGATGGTCGGTGGCAACGACAACACGCGCAGCCTCACTTTTCGCTGCTTGTTCGGCAACACGTACAACCATCGGTTTACCGTGAATATCAGCCAAAGCCTTGCCCGGCAGACGTGAAGAATCCAACCGCGCCGGAATCAATACGACAAATTCGGTCATGCTTTCAGTTCCTCTTCGCTCAACGCTCGTGCTTCATTTTCCAGCATATAAGGGATGCCGTCTTTAATCGGATAAGCCAGCTTCGCCTGACGGCTCCACAATTCCTGTTTGTCCTGATGATATTCCAGCCTGCCTTTGGTAACGGGGCAGACGAGGATGTCTAAGAATTTTTTTTCCATGGGGTTTCTTTCGGGTTTGATGGTTTTAGCGAAACTCGCTTCGCTCGTTTTGGCGAAACTTGCTTCGCTCGTTTTCAGACGACCTCAAGCGGCATTATTTTTTCCGTGCCGGTTTGTTAGGCTGTTTGGCGCAGGCTTGGGCAGGATTTTTGCCTTCGCACATGATTTGGCGGATTTCACGTCTCAGGTTTGCGCTTTGGTTGGATTGGGTGTATTTGCCGGCAAGGATGTCCATCATCGGCTTCACCGTTGCCTCAAGATAGCGCGGCGTTTTGTCCATTATCGATTGACCTACCGCCGTGCTGTAAAAGCCAATCAATGCGTTGACTTCTTCTTGCGTATAAACCGTCTTCATGCCGTCTAAAGTCGCTTTACGCAATTGGGCGCGCACTTGCGGCGTGTTGATTTCGGCAATCGATTGGTTTGCATACTTTTTCAAGACTGCTTCCAACTGCGGACGTTTGTCTTCCGGCGCATCTTTCAAAAATTTCTGTACATTCGGATCGGAAAGCACAATGCCTTCCATGCTTTGGAAAGACTGTTCCAACAAGGCATCCATCTTCTGCACTTCAAACAGACGCTCCAGCGACGCGTCGCTGGGTGTAGCGGCAAATGCGTTGGCACACAATGCCAGCGCGGCGAAGGGCAATAATAAGGTTTTCAGCTTCATCTTTTTCTACCTTTCAACAAAAAATAAATATTTTCAGATAGTCGGAAAATTATTTGGCACACTTCGGCAAATGTTGGTTTCCTTTGCATAAAATACCATGTGTTTGCTCCTCAAAAGCAGGCGTATATTTATCGCTTGCATTGAGGTAGTTTTGACTCATGTTTTTTTGGATAATCTCATCACTCAGCTTATCGAAATGCTTGACTTTTTCGAGCGCAGACTTACCGGCACCATGCCCAAATGCTTCAGCCATCTTTTCTATATCCGATTGGCTCAACATATCCTCAAGATTTCCACCATGCTGTTGTAAATTTCTTATCTTTTTCAAAATATTTTTTCCCTGAGACGAAGAGAAAAAACGGTTGGTTACATCGACTTCTTCTTGTGTAAATACTTTCTGTACGGCACGCTTTTCTTCATCCAACCATTGTTTTTTCAACTCAGGGCGGCTCAAATCGTCTTGCATGTTTTTCATATAACGGCTGATGACTGCCTTCATCTGCGCTTTTTGCGCTTTGGGCGTCATCGCTAACAAGCGCTCATTGTCCTCTTTATTCACCATCTCCAAAGAACGTTGCACTTTCTCGCTATAATTATTGCTTATTCCTTGAATCTCCAACCATTTCATTGCAGATTCATCACTTGGTTTAGCAGCCAGGCTTTGGGTGGATACAAATAAAGCTGCGCAAGCGACCAACAAATATTTTAACTTCATGATTTACTCCTATCGCGTAGTTTGAAGATCATCTTTAAAACATCTGTGAAACATCTATAAGCATTTAGATTAAAACATTCGCGGATACAAACGCCGCCAAGTCCGGCTCAATTATCGCATAAACAGGCAAGACCCACACATGATTCAGGCCGTGGCCGTCTGAAAATTTGACCGCATCCTTTTCCGTCATAATCACCACATCTGCGTCCGGCAAATCCGCCGCCGTAATATCAGCGTGATCAGGCAAGGCAATGGTTTGTTTTAAAGCAATATTCATGCTTTGCAACGTATTGAAAAAACGCTCCGGCTTAGCGATACCGGCAACAGCGGCGACAGTTTGATTTCCCAAACCCGCCAAATTCAATTTTTCAGACGGCCTGTTCAAACGGTAAATCCGCCCTGTTTCAATATGGCTGGCAAACATATTTTCAGACGGCCTGAATGTCACATCTGCTTGCCCACCGCTGACGACGACTGCATCAACGGAAGCTAATCGTGACAAAGGTTCGCGCAAACTGCCGTTGGGCAGTAAATCCAAATCCGTCCGACCAGTATCCGCCGCCGGGAATACGGCAATTTCCATATCGCGTTGCAAGGCATAATGTTGCAAGCCGTCGTCGGCCACAATCAATTCAAGCTCCGGATGCGCCGCAAGCAATGCCCTGCCTGCTTCTGCACGGCTGCTGCCTACCGCCGTCGGCGCACCGGTTTGGCGAAACAGCAATAAAGGCTCATCGCCTGCATCTGCCGCGCTGCTGGCTGTATTCAATACATGAACCGCCTTACTCTTGCGCCCGTAACCTCGGCTGATGATGCCGACCTTAACGCCCTTTTCCCGCAAACCCAACACCAGCGCGGCGACTATCGGCGTTTTCCCTGTTCCGCCTGCATGGATATTACCGACCACCACCACTGGCACAGGCAATTTTTCGCTTTTCAGACGGCCTGAAACAAAATCATCGCGCCGTTTCGCCGCAATTTTGGCAAACAGCTTGGACAATGGTTTTAACAGCAAAGACAAAAACGGATTAGGGGATTGCCAATGGCGCTCGATAATTTGGTGGAGTTTGGGCATACGCACGGCTTTTGAAGCGAAAATCAAACGATAATATAACACAAGCCCGCCCAGACAAGGCCGTCTGAACATGCGGCTTTGATAATATTAAAACAAAGGGCGCAAGTTTCATAAAAACGAATACAACGAATCGCTCTAAAACCCTTATAATTCAACTTTCCTAAATTTTTCCTGTTTCGCAATGTCCGAACTTTTCGCGCCCTCCTCCATTTCCGTATCCGAACTCAACGCTCTTGCCAAAGCCTTGCTGGAAGACCATCTCGCAGGTTTGTGGATTGCCGGTGAAGTATCCAACCTGACCCGCGCCGCCAGCGGACATTATTACTTCTCGCTTAAAGACAGCCGCGCGCAGGTGCGTTGCGCGATGTTCAAAGGTGCGGCGGCGCGTTTAGCGAAGCCTTTGAAAGAAGGCGACCATATCGAAGTATCAGGGAAAATCAGCATTTACGAGGCGCGGGGCGAATTTCAGATTACCGTAAACGAGGTGCGGCTCAAAGGTTTGGGGCAGCTTTACGAAGCCTATGAACGATTGAAGGCACAGTTGCAGGCAGAAGGCGCGTTTTCAGCGGAACGCAAAAAACTGTTACCTGCCCGTCCGCAATGTATCGGCATCGTCACCAGCCTGGCGGCGGCGGCTTTGCGCGATGTTGTAACCACCTTAAACCGCCGCGCGCCCGAAATCCCCGTTATCGTTTATCCGACGCCCGTTCAAGGCACAGGCAGCGAGTTGCAAATTGCCCAAGCGATTAAAACCGCTTCGCAACGCGCCGAGTGTGACGTATTGATTGTCTGTCGCGGCGGCGGCAGCATTGAAGACTTGTGGGCGTTTAACGAAGAACCGGTCGTACGCGCCATTGAAGCCTGCGCGATTCCGGTCGTCAGCGGCGTAGGACACGAAACCGATTTCACGCTCGCCGACTTTGTTGCCGACGTGCGCGCACCGACACCGACCGGCGCGGCAGAACTGGTCAGCCCCAACCGCCAAGAATCGTTACACCGCCTCGCCCAAGCGCAAGGCCGTCTGAAAACTGTTTTGGAACAACGCTATTTCGATGCCAGCCAAAAACTCGACTGGTTGGCGCGGCAAATCCGTCATCCGCGCCAAAAACTTGACGATCAGCGCGCTTCAATCAGCAAGCTGGCGCAAATGCTGTCTTACTCGATGACACAAAATCTCCGCGCCCACACCGCCCGTTTTGAACGCCAAACCCAAACTCTGAAACATTGCCGTCCTGATGTTTCCGTTTACAAAAACAATATCGACCGCTTTCAGACGACCTTGTCGCATTCCTTCCGCCAACTGCTTACCCACCGCCGTCAAAGCCTGACCGCCCAAGCTGCATTGCTCGAAGCCGTATCGCCGCAGCATATTCTGGAGCGCGGTTTCTCTGTCGTCAAAAACACACGCGGACAAGTCATCCGCAATGCCGATACGTTGAAACAAGGGCAGAAACTGCACATCACTTTTGCCGACGGCGAAACCGACGTACGCGTGACCAAAGAGCAGGCACAGGGCGAGTTGTTTGACTGACGCAATAAAGGCCGTCTGAAACTTTATGCAATTGAAGTGAAACTATGTTTGCCTATTAAAAATCCTTAACCTGCCAATGCGGTATAATGCCTCATCTGCACACGCAGCATATACGGAAACATTATGGACAACTCACAAAATACAGAAAATCCGATTCCTCCACGCAACTCCATCCGCAAAAACAGCATTTACCTGCTGCCCAATTCCTTTACCATCGCCGCACTGTTTTGCGCGTTCTTCGCCATTACCCAGTCCATGCACGGACGTTATGAAACGGCAGCGATTGCAGTTTTCCTTTCCATGCTGCTCGACGGCATGGACGGACGCGTAGCGCGGCTGACCAACAGCCAAAGCGCGTTCGGCGAACAGCTCGACAGCCTCGCCGATATGGTCAGTTTCGGCGTCGCGCCTGCCCTGATTGCCTACAAATGGCAACTTTGGCAGTTTGGCAAAATCGGCTATTCCGTCGCCTTTATCTACTGCGCCTGCGCCGCCCTGCGTTTGGCACTGTTCAACACACTTATCGGCAAAGTCGATAAACGTTGGTTTATCGGCGTTCCAAGCCCGACCGCCGCTGCGTTGATTGTCGGCCTGATTTGGGTCAACCACAGCGTCGAGCGTTTCCCCAACGTGCATTGGTGGGCATTGGGTATCACCCTGTTTGCCGGCATTTCCATGATTGTGCAGATTCCGTTTTGGAGCTTCAAAGAAATCAATATCCGCCGCCAAGTGCCGTTTATGGGCATGGTGTTAGCCGTATTGATTCTGCTTTTGATCAATTGGGAGCCTTCGCTCGTCCTCTTCCTATTTTTCCTCGGTTACAGCCTGTCCGGTTATGTGATGGCAATCATCCGTTGGTTTAAAAAACGCCATAAAACTCACAAACACGACAAGGCCGTCTGAAATGTGGTCTTGGGACATCATCCTTGCCCTGCTCGCCGTCGGTAGCGCGGCGGGCTTTATTGCCGGACTGTTCGGCGTAGGCGGTGGCACGCTGATTGTCCCCGTTGTCTTATGGACATTGCAATTGCAAGGCATAGGCGGCCACCCCTATGCCCAGCATCTTGCCATCGGCACTTCCTTTGCCGTAATGGTGTTTACCACCTTCTCCAGTATGTACGCCCAATATAAAAAGCACGCCATCGATTGGGCAACCGTCCGCCGAATGACGCCGGGCATGATACTTGGCGTACTCCTCGGCGCAGCAACCGCAAAATATATGCCGACGCTGGCTTTACAGGTTTTCTTTATTGCATTTCTTGCCTTTATCGCACTCAAAACCCTACGCGATTCCAAACCCAAACCTTCACGCACCCTGCCTACCCTCCCCGGTCTGACAGCCGTCGGCACGCTTTTTGGAGCGGCTTCGAGCTGGGTCGGTATCGGCGGCGGTTCACTATCCGTTCCATTTTTGCTGTATTGCAACTTTCCGGCGCACCGCGCCATCGGCACATCTTCAGGTCTGGCATGGCCGATTGCGATTGCCGGCACCATCGGCTATTTTGCCAACGGTTTGCATATTGCCAACCTGCCTGAAGGCGCAGCAGGCTTTATCTATCTTCCGGCCGTGGCCATATTGAGCGTTGCCACCATCCTCTTTGCTCCGCTCGGCGTAAAAACGGCGCACAAGCTGCCCGCCCGAAAACTCAAAATCGCCTTCGGCATTATGTTGCTGCTGATTGCCGCCAAGATGGCTTGGAATTTGATACATTAAATCTTTCTTGTGAAAAAGGCCGTCTGAAAATCTTTCAGACGGCCTTTTTGATTGCAAAACAACAAACTAAATAAAACCTTTTTACCTTACCCGATTTGCCCCATCGCAAATACAGCCAAGCGCCATATCGCCCATCCTGCCACCAACAGTCCGGCACACAAACGAACCATGCGTTTTTGCAGAAAGGTTTTCAACTGCGCTGCAAATATGCCCATCGCAAGCAGGTTCGGCAATGTCCCTAATGCAAACGCCAGCATATACAGCCCGCCGTGCAAAGCATTGCCGCTGCCCAAAGCATACAAAGACGCGCTGTACACCAAACCGCAAGGCAGCCAGCCCCAAAGCACGCCCACGCCGAAACAGGCAGGCACCGATTTAATCGGCAACAATTTGTTCAGCAACGGATTCAGGCGTTTCCATATCGGTTTACCGATGCCTTCGATTTTGGTTGCAGCAGTCGAAATCCCGGCAAGATACAGACCGAGCAACAACAGCAAGACATTGGCGGCAATATACAAAGCGTTTTGAACCACGCGCGTATCGTCCAAGGAAATGCCGACCTGTCCGACCAAACCGACCAACAGGCCAATGATGACATAGCTGCTGATGCGCCCCAAGTTCAACAATACAATCAGCCCGATTCGGTTTAAATGTGGCGGCAGCTGTAAAGCAAATGCGCTGCTCAATCCGCCGCACATGCCTACACAATGCGTTCCGCCAAAAAAGCCGAGCAGAAAAAGAGTAAGAAATGTGATTTCTTGATTCATGGTTTTTAATGATTCAAACGAATGGATGAGGCCGTCTGAAACTTTTCAGACGGCCTTGAGAATGAAGGATGGGCTCTGCCGCCTACCCTCTTCACGCTTTAGAAAAGCAATTAACTGCGTGCGCGTACGTCAAATGCCTGACGCAAACCTTCGCCGATCATGACCAGCAAAAGCAGCATTACCGTCAGCGTAGCAACGGCAGACAGACCGATCCACCACGCGTCCAAGTTGTCTTTGCCTTGCGCCAGCAACTCGCCCAAGCTTGCCTGTGAGGCAGGTACGCCCAAGCCCAAGAAGTCCAAACTGGTCAGGGCAAGTACGGCACCGGAAATACGGAAAGGCAGGAAAGCCAATACCGGCGTCAAGCTGTTGGGCAGGATATGGCGCCACATGATTTCACGGTTGCCCACACCCATCGCGCGCGCTGCTAAAACGTAATCGGTCTGACGGTTTTTCAAAAACTCGGCGCGAACATAGTCGGACAAGCCCATCCAGCCGAAAAGCGACAGCAACACCAGCAAAATCAGCAGTCCCGGATTAAAGAACGAAGACAGGATAATCAAGAGGTACAGCTCCGGCATACCTCCCCAAACCTCGATAAAACGCTGCATCAGAAGGTCAGTTTTGCCGCCGAAATAACCCTGCACCGCGCCTGCAACCACGCCGATTACGGTAGTCACCACAGTCAACACCAAGGCAAACAGCAGTGAATCGCGGAAACCGTAAACCAAGCGCGCCAACAGGTCGCGGCCGCGGTCGTCCGTTCCCAAGATATGCCGTTCGGACGGTTTGGCCGGATCGGGTGCCGTATCAAAATCGTTTAAGGTATCGGCATCGTAAGGATTGGGCAGGTAAAGGGCAAAATTGCCGTCTGAAGTGATGTTATGGCGGATAAGCGGATCCAAATAATCCGCAGGCGTATCGAAATCGCCGCCAAATGCGGTTTCGTTGTATTCGTTTACCAAGGGGAAGAAATACTCGCCCTGATAGCGTATCCACAAAGGTTTGTCGTTGCTCCACAAAGGCGCAAGCAAAGTGACGACAAACAAAACGGCCAAAATCCGCAAAGCCAACCAACCGCGCTTATGCTGCTTAAAGGCTTGCCAAGTAGGGTTTGAAGTAGATTTTTTCTTTTTCATGGTTCGAAACATTCTTTAATAATGGGTTGAAGATATTTTCAGACGGCCTTATTTCTGTCCGCCAAAGTGAATACGCGGATCGACCCATGAATAAGAAATATCCGACACCAATTTAGCCAACAACCCCATCAGCGTGAACACATACAGCGTACCCATTACGACAGGATAATCGCGTTTCATCACGGCCTCGTAAGACAACAAACCCAAACCATCCAGCGAGAACAGTGTTTCAATCAACAGGCTGCCGGTAAAGAATGCGCCGATAAATGCGGCCGGAAAACCGGTAATCAGAGGAATCATGGCGTTACGGAAAATATGTTTCCACAAAATCTGTTTCTCAGGCAAGCCCTTGGCTCGAGCGGTATAAACATATTGACGGCGGATTTCTTCAAGGAACACGTTTTTCGTCAATACGGTCATCACCGCCAAGTTGCCTGCCACCGAAGCGGTAATCGGCAAGGCCATATGCCATAAATAATCTTTGACTTTACCTGCCCAAGAGAGCGTATCGAAATCATCGCCCACCAAGCCGCCCTGCGGGAACCAGGCAAAAAAGCTGCCGCCGCCAAACAACACCAGCAACACCAAACCCAAGACAAACGGCGGTACGGTATAGCCGACTAAAATGATCATACCCGTAATCGTATCGAATCGGCTGCCATCCCTGACCGCCTTGGCAATACCCAACGGAATACATATCAAATAAGTTAGGAAGAATGTCCACAAACCTAAACTCATCGATACCGGCATTTTCTCTTTTACCAGCTCAAATACGGTTTGGTGGTGGAAAAAGCTCTCGCCCAAATCGAAACGGGCAAATTTCCATACCATATCCACAAAACGCGTCACAGGCGGCTTGTCGAAACCGTACAAAGCATTCAGCGCGGCCAAATCTTCCGCACTGATACGGTTGCCGTTTTTGGCCAGAGTTCCGGGCATACTGTGTCCCGCCGTCTCACCGCCAACCGCACCCTGAGTCAGCTGCTGAACCATCTGCTCCACCGGGCCGCCGGGAACAAACTGAATCACGGCGAAGGTAATCGCCAAAATCCCCAACAACGTGGGAATCAAAAGGAGCAAACGTTGAAAGATATAACGCCACATGGTTAAGTGTTCCTCTATTTTTTTGATTTGAAGGCCGTCTGAAACCGCTGACTTCAGACGGCATATAGTAACGGATTAATAAGCGTTTGGCCGATGATTTACTTCTCCAAGGCCTCCTGCAGTTTCTTCTCAATCAAATCCGCGTCAAACGATTTGGCAATCAGCTCAAAGCGCGAGTCACGGCGCCATGAAACTTGGTTTGCGCCCCATTGACCGTCCACCCAGTTCAGCCATACCCATGTACCGAGCACTTGGAACACGCCTTTGGCACGAACGAGGCCGTCTGTAAATTTAGGCAGGTCGTTGAAGAAATCGGTCAGCTTTTCGCCGTCGAAATCACGTCCGGCAGGGAAAGTGAAACCTTGGGACTGGAAGCCCATGGTGTTGTCTGGCAGGGCTTTGAGACGGTAGCGCGATTTTTCGACAACGGGAATATCAAGCCACTGGATGTCGAGTTGCGCATTTTGGACTTCAACCACTTTGGCTTTGGGCGGGAACAGCTTGGCCGCTTTATCATGAAATTCGGCCAGTTGCTCCGGCGTGCACAAGTCGGTTTTGCTGGCAACCAATACGTCGCAAATGCCGATTTGGTCTTTATACAAGGCTTGTTGAGCGTAATCGGGATTGATGAATTGACGCGGATCGACAACGGTAAAGACTGCACCGATTTCTAACATACTGTCGAGCGGTTTGGCTTTCAGTTCGTCGATAACGCTGGCGGCGTGCGCCAGGCCGCTGGCTTCAATCATCAAGCGGTCGGGTTGGGCATCGCGCAGCATCTTTTGTACGGTCGTACCCATTTGTGCGCCGGCAGTACAGCACAAACAGCCGCCGGCGATTTCAGCTACGGGAATGCCGTTGTCGCTCAAGACGGCGCCGTCAATGCCGATTTCGCCAAATTCGTTGACAATGATGACCCATTTTTCATTCGGGTCTTTTTGTGCCATCAGACTTTTGAGGGCGGTGGTTTTGCCTGTTCCGAGGAAGCCTGAAATCAGGTGGACTTTAGTCTTTTTTACTTCTGACATTTTTTACAAATTCCTGTTAAAACAACATGTTCTTCTTTTAATGAGAAACCGGTTTCGGCCACGCCTGCACGCAATGCCGCCCATTCTTGGCTCAAGGTCTGCTCATCCGCCGTACCGCATTCGGTGCAAACCAAAATAAACGCGCTGTGGTGCGCCTCTGTTTCTTCGTGGTCGTGGCAATGATCGTTGCACTCGTGCTGCGCGTGGCTGCACAAAATATAGCCGTTGACCGCCGCCACTTTGTGCAAAACGCCCTGCTCCGCCCAAAAATCAAGGGCGCGGTAGGCCGTCGGCGGTGCAACCACGCCCTCGCTTTGCTGCTGCATCTGCGACAGAACGTTGTAGGCTTTAATCACGCCGCTTTGTTTCAAAACAATATCAAGCACTTGCTCGCGCAATGCGGTTACCTGCACGCCATCGCGCTGCGCTTGTTCTAAGATTTTTTGTTTGATTGCGTTCATAACTGAAACAGCCTTTCAGACGGCCTTGTTAATAAAAAATTACATTATAACGTGTTTGTTCAATTTCAGATAACAAAGAGGCCGTCTGAAACGTTCAGACGGCCTGATGCCGATTACTTAAACCAAGATTTAATTTTCCCAAACAAAGACATGCTTTGTTTTTCAAACGTTTCTTCCTTCACCGGAGCAGGCTCATCGCGGTAAACTTTCATGCCTGCAAAGGTCTGGGCAACCGGCATGATTTCGATGGAATTGACGTTCATCCGCGCCGGACGCTGATAGAGCCATAAAGCGGTATCGGCAATATCTTGCGGCTGGATAAACTCGACATTCTCATAAACCTCGGCCGCACGCTGATCATCGCCTTTGAAACGGACATTGGAAAACTCGGTATCACCGCACAAACCCGGTTCGATATTAGTAATGCGGATGTTTTTATCCGCCAATTCGGCTCGCAGGTTCATACTGAATTGGCGCACAAAAGCCTTGGTCGCGCCATAGACATTACTGCCTGAATAAGCATAACTACCGGCAATCGAACCCAAATTGATAATGTAGCCCTGTTTGCGCGCTACCATTTGCGGCAAAATCTGGCGGGTCAGAAAAGTCAGGCCGATGATATTGGTTTGAATCATGGTTTCCCAATCACCAAAATCGGCTTTATCGGCAGTATCCAAACCCAAAGCCAAACCGGCGTTGTTGATCAGGCAATCGATTTCGGACAAATGCTCAGGCAGGCTGTTCAAAGCGTTTTGAATCGACTCCGTGCGCGAAACATCCATTTCCAAAGGGTAAAACTGCTCGCCCAATTCCTCTGCCAACTGCTGCAATTTGTCTTCGCGCCGTGCCGCGCCGATGACATGATAGCCTGCCGCAACAAAAGTACGGCACATTGCCGCGCCGAATCCTGCCGATGCTCCGGTAATCAAAATTGCCATATCGTTTCCTTTCTATACTCGTTTCAGACTTGGGTTTAAGGTATGATAACGCCTTATCAAACGGCCTGAGTGTTTGGCCGACTGATTTTAAATTTAACGATAATCATATCATTACAATAGGACACACTCCATATGAAAACCCGTTTTCTCCCTGTTGCTTTGGTAACAGTGGCGCTTACCCTTTCCGCCTGTGGCGGCAGCGGTGCGCCTTCCCAGCCTAAAGGCCCGATTTCCGAAGACCGTACGGCCGCGTTCAAATCCATGATGCCCGAGTTTACCCGCATGGGCAAAATGGTCAAAGACGAAGAGCCTTACGACGTAGAAAAATTCAAACAAGCCGCCGCAACCTTCGCCGAAAACAGCAAAAAACCGTTCACCTTGTTTGAATCCGACCCTCAAGGCAACGGCCGCGCCCTGCCTGCCATCTGGACAGACACGGCAACTTTCAAAGCCGAAGAAGAAAAATTTGCCGCTGCAGTTGAGAAACTCAACGCCGCCGCACAAACCGGCAAATTGGAAGAAATCAAAGCCGCTTACGGCGAAACCGGTGCAAGCTGTAAATCCTGCCACGACACATTCCGCGGTCCGGAATAAGGCTTAAAACAATAAAGGCCGTCTGAAATATCATTTTCAGACGGCCTTTTCTTCAACTGACTTCAAACCTTTCTATATTAACTTTATATTTTGCATTTCATGTTTTTTACCGGTTTCATTTGAAACCAACGGCCCAGTTCACATATCGCAATCAAATTTTCTTATTCCGGCTATTTAAATTCAATTAAATCTCCCTTCTTCTCGACCAACCCAATTCAAATTCAGACCTACTTTATCTTTTCAGCCGGATTCATCATATGCGCTTGGATTATCTTATAAAACAAAATTTTACTTTATTTTTTAACAAATAAAAACCATTATCAAAATATTTGTAAAGTTTAATAATATGTTATACAGTAGCAACTTCGTTTCTGAGGTAACTATCATGAATCCGAATTTCAAATTAAATCTACTAACATTATCTTTACTGGCTATAACCAGTATCGCACACGCAGAAGAAGAGGTTTCAACTCAAGAGCTTGATGAAATTCAAGTCAAAGGCAAACACATTGCCAAAGAGAAAAAAGTTTTTACCGAAGGCCAAGCCAAAAGTTCGCGTGAACGCGTTTATCAATCCAGCGAAAACATCGATACCATCGTTCGGAGCATGCCCGGCGTTTTCACCCAACAAGACAAGGGATCGGGGGTATTAGCAGTCAATATCCGTGGCGATAGCGGTTTGGGACGTGTCAATACGATGGTTGACGGCGTCACCCAAACCTTCTATTCCACTTCTGCCGATGCCGGACGCAGCGGCAGCTCCTCGCAATTCGGTACGGCACTGGATCCCAATTTTATTGCCGGCGTCGATGTAACAAAAGGCAGTTTCTCGGGTGCCAACGGCATCAATACCTTATCCGGTACAGCCAATTTCCGTACTTTACGGGTGGACGATGTGGTACACGGAAACAATACCTTCGGCCTCTTGACCAAAGGATTGACCGGCACAAACAGCACCAAAAGCAACTTTATGGCAACCGGAGCAGTACAAAAATGGTTTGACAGTGGCGCACGCCTTGGTGCGTTATATGGTTACAGCCACCGTAATGTCGAGCAAAACTATAAAGTAGGCGGCGGCGGTCAGCGTATCGGCAATTTTGGCGAGGAATATTTGGACCGTAAAAAACAAGAATATTTTGAGAGCAACTTATTGAAATTCGACCACGAACAAAATCTCTGGGTTCGTGACTTTTCCAAGCGCAATGCGGTCGGCAAAAGCTATTGGGACTATCCTTTCTCCAAAAAATATAACGATCCCGAAGTTTTGCAAAGAGATTATGTCGATGACTTGGAAAGAAGCTGGAAAGAGAATTTGGCACCGCAATGGGATCTGACACCTATCGACCCGACCAGCCTGCAACAACGCTCAAACAGCCATTTGGTCAAAGTGGAATACGAAAACGACAACAACAAGCTGGATCTTCAGCTTCGTACCATGAACAACCGTATCGGCAGCCGCAAAGTAGAAAACCGCAACTACCAAGCCAATTACAACTTAAACATTGGCGATTATGTCGATTTAAACGTGTTGGCCGCCCATAATTTGGGAAAACAAAAATATCCGAAAAACTCACGTTTTTCAGGATGGGGGCTGCTTGATTATTTGGAAACCAAAAACACAGCCAATCTTTTGGATATCAACAACAGCTTTTCTTTCAAACTTCCCCAAAAAACAGATTTAAAAGCTACTGTCGGTTTCAATTTCTTTAAAAACCAATACAGTAAAAACCGCTTTCCGGAAGAGCTGAGCCTTTTTTACGACGGCCCCGATCAAGATGCCGGCCTGTACAGCTTTTTAGGCCGCTTCAAAGGCGACAAAGGAATATTTCCTCAAAAATCAACCATATTACAACCTTCCGGCCAGCAAAAATTCAATACGTTCTATTTTGATACTTCCTTGAAAAAAGGCATTTATCAATTGAATTACAGCGCCAATATGGTCAACTACCGCTACAAGGGCGAATATACCGACTACTTCAATACCCAAGAAGACTTTAAAAAAGCATTTGGAGAAGATTCTGAAATTTATAAACAGCATTGCACGCCAAGCTGCGACCTTTACGAACCGGTTTATACCAAATCCGGTAAAAAGCATGCGGTAAACCATTCGGTGGCATTAAACATCAATGTCAACGACTACTTTATGCCGTTTATCAGCTATTCGCGTACGCATAGAATGCCGAATATTCAAGAAATGTATTTTTCACAAATCGGCGACTCAGGCGTCAATACCGCCCTTAAGCCGGAACAGGCCAATACTTACCAAATAGGCTTCAATACCTTCAAAAAAGGGATTTTCAAGCCGGACGATGTATTGGGTTTCAAACTGGTCGCTTACCGCAGCAAGATAAACAACTATATTCACAATGTTTATGGCAAATGGTGGGATTTGGATAAAGCACCCAGCTGGGTAACCAGTACCGGCCTGCAATACTCTATCCAACATCGAAACTATGCCAAACCTGTCCATAAAAATGGTTTGGAAGTGGAAATGAACTATGATTTCGGCCGCTTTTTTACCACCCTGTCTTACGCATATCAAAGAACCAACCAGCCGACCAATTATAGCGATGCCAGCGAATCGCCCCGCAACTCTTCTAAAGAAGACCAAATTAAACAGGGCTACGGCTTAAGCAAAATTTCACGCTTACCCCGAGATTATGGTCGGTTTGAATTAGGATCCCGATGGTTGGGCAACAAATTGACCATCGGCGGCATTATGCGCTATTACGGCAAAAGTACACGGGCGACGACTGAGGAGGAATTTGTTGACGGTACAACCGGTGCTAATACCTACTCTTCACATCAAATGGGCAGAAGGGTGATCAAAAAAACAGAAAGCATCAACAGACAGCCGATGATTTTTGATTTCTATGCCAATTATGAACCGAAGAAAAACCTTATCCTTCGTTTTGACATTCAAAATGCGTTCAATAAACGCTATGTCGATCCTTTGGATGCCGCAAATGATGCCGCAACCCAGCGCTATTTCAGCGTATTTGAAAGAAAAGGCGGTTTAGATGATGAGGAAGTCGAATGCGATGCCAACGGTTTATGCAATGGCAAATATGGCGGTACGACACGCTCCGTTTTGAACAACTACGCACGAGGCAGGACTTTGCTGTTTACCATCAGTTATAAGTTCTAAACCTATCTATCAGTATCTTAATATTGCACTGATTAAGCGGTAGTCAATATTGTTGCAGTATTTATGGTGTTAGTTTACGGCACCAAATATGCCTTGAATTTTTATAGCTCAATTTCAACATTAAATGATTAGGTATCGAATATGAAAAAAATAACCCTAAAATTCACCGCACTTTTGCTTGGCTCAGCTTTAGCAAGTAGTGCGTTTGCAACAGAAAATGGTCAAACTTCCTCAAGTTCTGATTATGAATTAGAGAAAGTATTGATTTTCAGCCGACACGGATTGCGTTCACCAGTGGAAAAAGATCCGCAAGAAATGGCGAAATATTCCCCGTATGCGTGGGCAAAATGGGATGTGCCATCTGGTTATCTCACGGCAAAAGGGACAGTGCTAGAAACCTATTTCAGTCAATATTTAGGACAATGGCTTGCGGATAAAGGATTATTAACGACAGATCGTTGTGCATCGGGTGAAGGGATTTTCGCTTATGCGAATGGAGTGCAACGCACCATTGCAACAGGTCAGGCCATTGTGGCGGGAGCTTTTGCAGGCTGTAATGTTCAACTGCAACATCACGGTGAAATTGGTTCAGAAAAAGATCCAATTTTTAACACGCAGGCGCACAATCCAAGCCAAGCTTTGATTGAATCTGCAAAAAATAACGTTGATTTAACCGCTTTACAGCAAAAATTAGCGCCAAATTATGCGCTATTGAGTGAAATCATCGATTATAAAAATTCACCAAACTGCTTGCAAAAAGGCGAATGTGATTTAGGTGGAAAAGTCGGTGAATACAGTATCAAAGACGGCAAGTCGGTCAAGATTACGGGTTCTATCAGCACCGGGAAGAAAATTGTCAGTGCATTATTGCTCGCACATTATGTGGGTAAGCCTGATTCTGAAATTGCAAACGGTCGTGTGGATAGCCAAGAAAAATGGCGCGCAATTAACGAAATTAAAAACGAATATTACCGCACTTTATTTAAAAACAATGAAGCGTTAGCACAAAATGCATCATATCCGTTATTGGCATTTATTCAGCAGCAGCTAAATAGCGAAAATAAAATTAACTTATTGGTTGGACACGATTCTAATATCGTCGCTCTGCTGGCTGCATTAGGTGTTGAGCCTTATGAATTAGATGGTTCATTGGAAAATATCCCAATCGGTGGCAAGCTGCTATTTGAAGTATGGAAGCACAAACCAAGTGGTAAGCTCAAATTTAAGTTGGATTATGTGTATCAATCTACCGAACAGCTGATTAACACCACGCCATTAAGTTTAGCGACACCACCAAACCAAACAGCTTTAACGCTCAAAGGCTGTGAAAAAGATGAAAAGGGCTTTTGTGATTACGAGCGTTTTCAACAGGTGTTGAGTGAGGGTATTAAGAACGGTAAGAAATAGCATTCATGCAACCCTATGAAAAATACTTAAAAGAGAATTCGCAGAAACTGCGAGTGGATCAAACGGAAAAGCCGGCAAATGTAATGTTTACCGGCTTTTCTCAATATATTCTCAAAATTTTCTTCATCTATACACAATAAAAAACCTGCCCTTGCGGGCAGGTTTTCAATAATGACGGATTACAGGCCGCTCAGACGGGCAGTATCGTGTGCAATCATCAATTCTTCGTTGGTAGGAATCACAACGGCAACAGCTTTGCTGTCGGCAGTGGTAATCACACCAGCATTACCGAAGCGGGCTTTCAGGTTAGCTTCTTGGTCGATGTACAGACCGAGGAAGCCCAAGTAGCCCAATACGCGTTCGCGGATGATGTCGGAGTTTTCACCGATACCGCCGGTAAAGACCAATGCGTCCAAACCGCCTGCCGCTACTGTCATGCTGCCAATGTATTTAGCTAAGCGGTAGATGAACATTTCCAAAGCCAGTTTGGCGCCTGGATGACCTTTGGCAGCTTCTTCTTCGATGGTGCGGCAGTCGTTAGACAAACCTGAAATACCGAGCAGACCTGATTTCTTGTTCAGCATTTCGGTGATTTGGGCGATGGTCATGTTGGCATTTTCAGCCAAGAAGCTGAAAACTGAAGGGTCGATATCGCCGCTGCGGGTACCCATGACCAAACCTTCCAGCGGAGTCAGACCCATGCTGGTATCGCGTGATTCGCCGTTGGCGACGGCGGTAATAGATGCGCCGTTACCCAAGTGGGCAATCACCATGCGCAGGTCTTTTTTGTCTTTACCGAGGAAACGGGCGGTTTCATCAGAAACGTAGCGGTAGCTGGTACCGTGCGCGCCGTAGCGACGCAAGCCGTATTTTTCATACAATTCATGTGGAACAGCGTAGGTGTAGGCATGTTCCGGCATGGTTTGGTGGAAAGCGGTGTCGAATACGACAACGTTAGGCAAACCTTTGAAAATGCTTTGTGCGGCACGCAGACCCAAGAGGTGCGCAGGGTTGTGCAGCGGAGCGAGCGGAATACATTTTTCGATGCCGGCGATAACTTCGTCATCAACGAGGATGGATTCGCTGTACAACTCGCCGCCGCTGACGACACGGTGGCCGATGGCGCCGATACGGCTGTCGAGATCATGCGCTTTCAGTTCTTCCATCAGGGCTTCAACGGCACCGGTATGGTCAGGTTTGGCAGAAAGATCGACTTTGCGTTTTTCACCGTTGAATTTAAAGGTAATGTAGGCATCAGGCAGATTGAGTTTTTCTGCCAAGCAGCTCAACAATACTTCGCCGCTGTCGTTATCCAATACGGCACCTTTGAGGGAAGAGCTGCCGCAGTTCAAAACCAAGATTAATTTTTGTGTCATTTTATGCTCCTTGAGGTTTCAGACGGCATTTTTGTCGGGACCTGACTGCGGCTCCGGCTATGTTGCACCCCTTGTGGGACGTAGTGGGTAGCGGTCTGAACAGATTAACAAAGTAAACGCCGTATTCTAACAAAAAATGTAATCGGCTGCTTGACTTAATATTTGATGTAAAATGGACGGAATTTTATTTTAGGCCGTCTGAAAAAATGACGGCGGTTTTGAAGATTTCCCGATATGCATTATTTCAGTATCCACACTCAAGACGGCGAACATGCCGGATTTTTTATTATGTTAACAGATGATGAATCGCAAAATCCGCCGCAAAGCGGACGCTTCGCAATCAAGCTGCAAAGCGAAGACGCAGCCGAAGCAGCGGTATTGTCGCCTTTTGAGCAAACCGATATCCCACAATACTGGCGCGTGGTTAAAGACCGTATCGAATTGTTTTTTGACGATAAAAATATCGGTGCGTTGCGCAACGAATATCTGACCATCAACGGTAAAACCTTTATCCTGACCGATTTGACCGGAGCGATGTAATGGAAAGTATGTTTATCCTTGTCCCCATCAGCATTATTTTGGCCTTTATCATCGGCTGGTTTTTCTGGTGGTCGGGTAAAAACGGACAGTTTGACGACCTTGAAGGACCTGCGCACCGCATTTTGATGGACGATGACTCCACTGAAAAACTGATCGAAAAAGACGAAGACAAAGAATCCAAACGATGAGCCTTAAAAAAGACAATCTGAATTTCCACACGACCCGCCGTTTCGCGCCGCTCTTTGGGACGCAGTTTTTGGGCGCGTTGAACGATAATATGTTCAAAACCACATTATTCGTGATGATCAGTTTTTACGGTTTGGGTAAAAACGACTTTCTGCCACCCAGCCAAATGCTGAACTTGGGTGCGATGCTGTTTATCCTGCCCTACTTCCTGTTTTCCGCGCTGTCAGGACAGCTGAGCAACAAATTTGATAAAGCCGTTTTGGCACGCTGGATCAAGCTGTTGGAAATCATCATCATGGCAGTGGCGGCGTATGGCTTCTACATCCAATCCGCGCCTTTGCTTTTAATCTGCCTGTTTTGCATGGGTACGCAATCGACCTTGTTCGGCCCTCTGAAATATGCCATTTTGCCCGATTACCTCAACGACAAAGAGCTGATTATGGGCAACAGCCTGATTGAATCGGGTACGTTTATCGCCATTTTGCTCGGCCAAATTTTGGGCACCGCAGTCGCAGGCGTTCCGCCGTATATTGTTGGCGGTTTGGTGTTATTGGTCGCTATCGGCGGCACGATGACCAGCCTGTTTATGCCGTCTGTACCCGCTAAAATACCGGACACAAAAATCGAATGGAACATCATCAAAGGCACGAATTCACTGATTCGTGAAGCAGCGGCCAATCGTCCCGTATTCACGTCCATCATCGGTATTTCATGGTTTTGGTTTATCGGCTCGG
>NZ_KV820381.1:0-43802 GCF_001815375.1 Neisseria sp. HMSC065C04 | reverse complement strand
TTATACCACCCAACTGCCAACGTTCACGCAAATCCATTTGGGCGGCAACGATAATGTGTTCAACCTGATGTTGGCGCTGTTCTCCATCGGCATCGCCATCGGCTCGGGATTATGCGCCAAACTCAGCCATGAGCGCCTGATTTTGGGCTTGGTTACCATCGGCACGCTGGGGCTGACGGTCTGTGGATTATTGCTGGTGTGGCTGACCCAAGGCCAACGCTTTACCGAATTAAACGGCATTATTTGGTTTTTATCGCAAGCAAAGGCGTATCCGATTATGCTCGTGATGTCGGCCATCGGCTTTTTCGGCGGTTTCTTCTCCGTACCGCTCTACACTTGGCTGCAAACTGCCAGCAGCGAAACCTTCCGCGCCCACGCTGTTGCTGCCAACAACATCATCAACGGCATATTTATGGTGTCGGCCGCCATTTTGAGCGCGGTTTTGCTGATGTTGTTTGACAGCATCACGCTGCTGTATTTGATTGTTGCCGTGGGTAATCTTCCGTTGATTGTTTACCTCATCAAACGGGAACCAAAATTTATCGGGGATTTGACCGCTTTATTGAAAATCAGCAAATAAGGCCGTCTGAAATATATCCCCACCATGCACATTTTCACTGTTCAATCGCGTGGACAGCTTGTGCATAAATCAGATTACTGTCTGATTTAACATTAAAAAACACATCTGCCTAAATTTTAAGCACAACTTTACTCCCAAACAAAATGCACATTTTCCCCAAACAAGCGTGTGCAAAGGCTGTTAATAAGTAAGCTTAATAATTGATATTTCAAAGTAAAAAAATATTTGATTAATTTTTAGGCAGTTTATTAAAGGCCGTCTGAAACCTTTTTCAGACGGCCTGAGAGTATAATAACTACCTACCTAATAGTTCCCAAACGATATGATTTACCCATGGCATGAAACCCAATGGCAACAGCTCGCCGCCCATTGGCAAAACCGTCCCAACGCCTGGCTGTTTACCGGCAAAGAAAATACCGGCAAAACCGAGTTTGCCCGCTTTGTCGCGCAGGCATTGCTGTGCGAATCGCCCAAGTCCGGCCATGAGCCATGCGGCGAATGCGCTTCGTGCCATTTGTTCAGCCAAAACACCCATCCCGACTTTTACGAACTCACGCCGGAAATTCCCGAAGGCGAGGCAACAGGACGCAAACTCCTGCAAATCAAAATCGATGCCGTGCGCGATATTGTGGAAAACATTTACCTGACCGCTGTCCGTGGCGGCCTGCGCGTGGTATTGGTACACCCGGCAGAAAGCATGAATACACAGGCTGCAAACGGCTTGTTGAAAGCTCTGGAAGAGCCGCCGCAACACGTCGTTTTCCTACTCGTTACCCATGCGCGCGACAAACTCCTGCCTACCATCAAAAGCCGTTGCCGCCAGATGGTGCTGCCCTCGCCTACCCATGAGCAGGCTGCGGCATACCTGCGCCAACAGGGCGTAGAAAATGCAGAAGCCTTGTTGGCATTCCACAGTGGCGCGCCTTTATTCACACCGACTCCCGAATTGGACGCATTGCGTGAAGAGTTACTGACGCTGCTGGCCGCCCCGCGCCTGTTGGCCATACTTGACTATGCCGCCGCGTTCGACAAACAAAAGCAACCGCTGGCCGTTTTCATCGACTGGCTGCAAAAGTGGCTGATGGATGTCGGCTTGGCACAACAAAATATGGCGCCGCTTTATTATCCGCACCATGCCCAAGCCCTGCTTCAGACGGCCTCTAAAACCGATTCACGCAAGCTGTTTGCCCTATTGGGCCGTCTGAACGCGCTCAACCCTTACGGATACCATACCTTGAGTGTTAAAATGCAGCTTGAGTATCTGCTTATCGAATATTTAGATTTTTGGCAAAACAAACCCTAACAGGTAATAAATGATGAATAAAAAAGACATTCCGGCGAAGATGTTGGCCTTGCAACTCAAAGACCCCAATCTGTTGTACAACTGCTATATGCCGTTTTTAGAACACGGCGGCCTGTTCGTACCGACAGATGACGTGTTCTCCCTAGGCGAAGACATCCTCTTGGCCGTAGAAATCGCCGACTATCCCAAACGCTTCCTGCCAACCAAAGTTGTTTGGATCAATCCGGCGCGCACTTCAGCCCACCGTCCCAAAGGCGTAGGCCTTGCATTCTCCGAACACGAAAGCTGCCTACAGGCAAAAAACCTGATCGAAGCCGAACTTGGTCCGCGCCTGCGCAGCGACCGCACTACTTTTACCCTATAATACTATGTATTTAATCGATTCACATTGCCATCTCAACTTTGACGGCTTAAAAGACCGCCTACCCGAAGTCTTTGCCAATATGGAAGCGCAAAGCGTCAAACAGGCGCTTGCCATCAGCGTCAGCAAACAAAGTTTTGCCGAAGTCTTCGACATTGCTCAGGCAAACGACTACATTTACTGCACCATCGGCATACATCCCGACAGCCAAGAAGCGGAAGAATTTACCATTGCCGAAATGGTAGAAGCGGCCAAACACCCCAAAATCGTCGGTATCGGCGAAACCGGTTTGGACTATTACTGGTGCAAAGGCGATTTGTCATGGCAACATCAACGCTTTGCCGACCATATCCAAGCCGCCAACGAAAGCAGCCTGCCCGTTATCGTCCACACGCGCGATGCGGCCGAAGACACGTTGCGGATTTTGAAAGAGTGCCACACTAATTCCGGCGTGATTCACTGCTTCTCTGAAGACGTCGCCTTTGCCAAAGCTGCTTTGGATTTAGGCATGTACATCTCCTTCTCCGGCATTGTGACGTTTAAAAATGCGCCGCTGATTCAGGAAGCCGCCAAATACGTCCCTGCCGATAGAATCTTGGTAGAAACCGATGCGCCCTTCCTCGCGCCGGTTCCCAAACGCGGCAAACAAAACGAGCCGTCCTACGTCCGCTATACGGCTGAGTTCTTAGCCAATCTGCGCGGCGAGAGCTTGGAAACATTGGCACAAAACACCAGCGACAATTTCTATCGCCTGTTTAAGAAAGTACCCGATGGCCGTCTGAACAATGGCTAGGTCTCAAAGTCTCTAAACATTGGCTCTGCCAATCCGTCATCAGGATTCTGCCTCAAACTCAACGGTAAACTCGAAATGGCTTGAGACAGAAACGCAATCGGCTTGCGCTATCTTCCGAACGGCAGACTTTTGAAGAATGGGAATTTTCCCATCAACACAATAAATAAGTTTAAATTCAAAATATTGCTTTCCTAAGCCCAACAAAACTCAAGGCCGTCTGAAAGTATTTTCAGACGGCCTCTTGCTTATTTTACCGATAGGATGTAAAACCTATCCTTCGAAATAAACGGTTCATCGAAACCGTACATCAATCGACACAATATGGACACAAACTCCGAAATGCACACCCACCCTAATTTTTACGCTATGCTGACTGCAGCCTGCCAAAAAAACGGTAAAGGCACGGTCATTTTCAACGACAAAGAAAAAATCAGCTATTCCTCCCTCAAACGTGAAGTAGAAACCGTCGCCGCCTATCTGCAACACCAAGGCGTACAATATGGCGACAGGGTTGCCCTTGTCGTTTCCAACTCTCCCGAATTTATTGCCGCCTATTTCGCCATTACCTCTATCGGCGCGGTAGCCGTCCCACTCAACGTCTTTTTGAAAAGCGAAGAATTTTCCTACATCCTCAATGACTGCGGCGCACGCTTTATGTTCGCCTCCGCACCGTTGGCCAAAGAACTCAAAAACATTAAAGCCAAAACCAAAGTCAATAAAATCATCTGGATTGGTGAAACCAACGCCGCCAGTGGCGATGACAGCTATTTCGATGCCGCGCGTACATTCCCCGGCAAGCCGAATCTGAGCCGTCAGCCGTCCGTCAACGATTTGGCGCACATTATCTACACCTCCGGCACAACCGGCCACCCCAAAGGCGCATTAATCAGTTACAGCAACCTGTTTTCCAATCTTTCGGGCATCGAACAAATTTTCCAAATTTCGCAAAAAGACCGCTTCGTCGTCTTCTTGCCCATGTTCCACAGCTTTACGCTGACCGCCATGGTTTTGCTGCCGATATCTCAAGCCTGCTCGATTATTTTGGTCAAATCCGTCTTCCCGTTCTCCAACGTGTTGAAACAGGTTTTGCTCAAACGCGCTACCATTTTCCTCGGCGTACCGGCTATTTACACTGCCATGAGCAAAGCCAAAATTCCTTGGTATTTCAGATGGTTCAACCGCGTCCGTCTGTTTATCAGCGGCGGTGCGCCTCTGGCCGGACAAACCATTGACGACTTCAAAGCCAAATTCCCGCGTGCCAAATTGCTGGAAGGCTACGGCTTGAGCGAATGCTCGCCCGTCGTGGCCGTCAATACGCCCGAACGCCAAAAAACCGCCAGCGTCGGCGTCGCCCTGCCCGGCCTGACCGTGAAGGCCGTCGATGACGAATTGGTCGAAGTGCCGCGCGGCGAAGTGGGCGAACTCATCATCAAAGGCGGATCGGTCATGCAAGGCTACCTCAATATGCCTGACGCCACAGATGAAACCATCGTCAACGGTTGGCTGAAAACCGGCGACTTCGTCACCATAGACGAAGACGGCTTCATCTTTATCGTCGACCGCAAAAAAGACCTGATTATCTCCAAAGGCCAAAACGTCTATCCGCGCGAAATCGAAGAAGCCATTTACAAACTCGATGCCGTGGAAGCCGCCGCCGTCATCGGTGTGAAAGACCAATACGCCGATGAAGAAATCATTGCCTTTATCCAACTCAAAGAAGGCATGAAGCTGGAAGAAGCCGAAGTCCGCAGCCACCTGCGCGGCCTGTTGGCAAACTTTAAAATCCCCAAACAAATCATCTTCCAAGACGAGCTGCCACGCAATGCCACCGGCAAAGTGTTAAAACGCAAACTCAAAGAACAGTTTCAAGACTAAACCGCTGTTTCAGACGGCCTCTTGATTCATGCAGGCCGTCTGAAAACAACCTGTATTCCACAAACCTTTTCAGACGGCCACGACCATGACGACACCTATACTCGAAATCGAAAACCTAAACGGCTCCTTTCCGAGCAAGCAAGTCCTGCACAATATCAACCTGACCTTGCAACCCGGCCGCAAGCTGGCATTGGTCGGCGAGAGCGGCAGCGGCAAAACCGTATTGTCGCAAGGCATCATGCGCCTCAACCCGATGGTTAGCTTTGAAGGCCGTCTGAAATATTGCGGAACCGACCTGCTGACCCAGCCCGAACGCGCCCTGCAAAAACTGCGCGGCCGCGAAATCGGCATGGTGTTTCAAGAACCCATGACCGCCCTCAACCCCGTGATGCGCGTCGGCGAACAAATCGCCGAAGTCCTGACCCTGCATTTGGGTTTGGATAAAAAACAGGCATGGGCACGCGCCATCGAACTTCTAGACGAAACCGGCATCCACCAGCCCGAGCAAAAAGCCCAGGCTTATCCGTTCCAACTTTCCGGCGGCCAACGCCAGCGTGCCATGATTGCCATGGCCGTATCCGCCCAACCCAAGCTCCTGATTGCCGACGAACCGACCACCGCATTAGATGTTGCCGTTCAAGCCCAAATCCTCGACCTGCTCTCACGCCTGCAGGAAGAACACGGCATGACCATGCTCTACATTACGCACGACTTAAACCTCGTGCGCCGTTTTGCCGACGATGTCGCCGTTATGCGTAACGGCCGCATCCTTGAAACCGGCAAAGCAGCCGAAGTCTTCGCCAATCCGCAACACGAATACACCAAAATGCTGCTCAACGCCGGCACAACGCGCCGAGTGGCTCCATTGCCTGAAAACCCTGCCACCGTCCTTAAGGCCGAACAAATCGCCTTTTCCGTCAAAGAATCAGACGGCTGGTTTAAAAAACGCGACAAAACCATTCTCAACCCCGTTTCTTTCGACCTCAAATCCGGCGAAACATTGGGCATCATCGGCGAAAGTGGCTGCGGCAAAACCACGCTGGCCAAAGCCGTTATGCACCTTATCGATTCCGAAGGCAGCCTGAACATCAACGGCGAGCCATGGCGACATGAATTGCGCCGCGAAATCCAAATGGTGTTCCAAGACCCGTTCGGCGCATTCAATCCGCGCATGAACGTCTTCGATACCGTTTCCGAAGCCTTACGCGTGCACGAACCTGAAATGCCGCGCGAAGAAATGCGCCGCCGCGTTCAAGAAGTCCTCAAACAAGTCGGTCTGCCCAAAGACGCACTCGAACGCTATCCGCACGCATTCTCCGGCGGCCAACGCCAACGCCTCGCCATCGCACGCGCCATCATTGTCCGCCCGAAAATCCTCGTATTGGACGAACCAACCAGTGCGCTCGATGTCCAATGGCAGCAACAAATCCTTGAATTGCTCAGCGGCCTGCAAAAAGAATACGGTCTCGCCTTCATCATCATCAGCCACGACCTCGCCGTCATCCGCGCCATTTCCCACCGCGTAATGGTATTGAAAGACGGTCAAGTCGTTGAAGAGGGCGAATGCGAAAGCGTGTTTGCCAATCCGGCCAGCGACTACACGCGCCATTTGATTGCCCACTCCGGCCACATGGTTCAAGAGGCCGTCTGAATCTTTAAGGATTACGATAGGCGCATTTCAAAAAAACTATTACCTAGTGGCGGCACTTGAAATTTTCCCTGTCTGCCACTATTCTGAACAACATATTTTTAATCTCGATTCAAAAGGAAACAAACATGAGCAGCGAATTGATTATCCACGCCAGCGATGCCAGCTTTGAACAAGACGTTTTGAAATCCGACGTACCTGTATTGCTGGACTTCTGGGCACCATGGTGCGGCCCTTGCAAAATGATTGCCCCAATCTTGGACGACATTGCCTCCGAATTCCAAGGCCGTCTGAAAGTCGTTAAAATCAACATCGACGACAATGAAGCCACTCCTGCCAAATTCGGCGTTCGCGGCATCCCTACCCTGATGGTGTTCAAAAACGGCGAAAACGTTGCCACTAAAGTCGGTGCATTGGCTAAAGGCCAACTGACTGCATTCGTTGAAGCTTCTATCGCTTAAGTCTTAAAGCATATAAAAAGGCCGTCTGAAAATTGTTTTCAGACGGCCTTTTTTGTATTCATTAAGCAGCCAATGGTTTCAAAGTCAGGCTGGCATTTTCAGCCCTCACTTTAAACAGCAAATCAATATTCGGATGTTTGCCCGGATTGACTTCGGCATCGGCAACATGTTCGGCAAACCAGGCCAGGCCGCGTTCCGCCGCCGCTGCGTCCAGCTTGCCGTCAAACTCTTGCGCCAAAGCATGGTAAAGCTTGAGCGAGCCTTGTTTGCCGGGTGCATTGGGAATGTGATGAACCACATTGCCCTCTTTGTCGAGAATATCCAAGCCGCTTAAATGATCGATGGCAGGCATGGCGGCCAGATTGTCTTGGAAGCTCATGATTGTCCTTTCTGATGTGGGTTTTAAAGCAAACCATATAACAAGGCCGTCTGAAAGTTTAGGTTTGACACTTTTCAGACGGCCTTAAACATTTCAATTAACGTGTACCGAAAATCTTATCGCCGGCATCGCCCAAACCGGGAATGATGTAGCCGTGTTCGTTCAAGTGGCTGTCGAGCGCGGCAGTGTAAATGGTTACATCAGGATGCGCTTCGTTGACAGCTTTCACGCCTTCCGGCGCGGCAACCAATACCAATGCTTTGATGTTACGGCAACCTTTGGCTTTCAAAAGGTCGATGGTGGCAACCATAGAGCCGCCGGTCGCCAACATCGGGTCGATAATCAGCGCGGGACGTTCGTCCATGCTGTCGACAAATTTTTCAAAATAAGAAACCGGTTTCAAAGTTTCTTCATCGCGCTGCAATCCGACAACGCTGATTTTGGCAGTCGGAATCAGGTCGAGTACGCCGTCGAGCATACCCAAACCGGCACGCAAAATCGGGACGACGGTCAGCGTTTTGCCTTTGATGCGGTCGCCTTCGATAGAGCCGCACCAGCCGTCAATAATATATTTTTCAATTTCAAAGTCACGGCTGGCTTCATATGCCATCAGACGTGCCAACTCGGTGGTAAGCGTGCGGAATTTGTAAGTGCTGCAATCCGCTTCACGCATCAGCGTGAGTTTGTGGCGGACTAAAGGGTGGTTGATAACGGTAACGTTCATGTTGATTTTCCGAATTGCGTTGATGGAGGGGGATTATACTTTTTTTCGCATGGCGCGCAAAGTGCGTATTCATGCGAAAGGCCGTCTGAATCAGGGTTTCAGACGGCCTTTGTCAACAATTTTACATTGCGTGAATATTTAAAATGCTTAAGCTTTCAACAATTCTTGCAATTCGCCGGCTTCGTACATTTCCATCAAAATGTCGGAGCCGCCGACAAATTCGCCGTTAACGTACAGTTGAGGAATGGTCGGCCAGTCGCTGTATTCTTTAATGCCTTGGCGTACGGCATCGTTTTCCAATACGTTGACGGTTACATAGTCGGTGCAACCTGCCGCATTCAGGATTTGTACGGCACGGGAAGAGAAGCCGCATTGCGGGAATTGCTTCGTGCCTTTCATGAACAATACGACGCGGTGTGTGGTAACGACTTCTTTGATTTGATCGTGGATAGAGGACATGGTGTGTTCCTTTTTACTAAATCGGTTGTTCGGGAAAAATCAAATTTCCCGCCATTATACGCAAATTGATGAAGTTGAGGGGCGTTTATCAACGTCGGATCTGACCGTTGCCGTTGATGTAGAACTTGGTCGAAGTCAGCGCTTCCAAACCCATCGGGCCGCGGGCGTGCATTTTTTGGGTGGAAATCCCGATTTCTGCGCCCAATCCGAACACAAAGCCGTCGGTAAACCGAGTGGACGCATTGACATAAACCGCCGCCGCATCAATGCTTTCTTGGAAAAACTCGGCATGGGCAATGCTTTGGGTCACAATCGCTTCCGAATGATGCGTCGTATGGCCGTTAATCCAATCAACGGCTTCTTCCACTGATTTCACTATTTTGACCGACATAATATAGTCAAGAAACTCGGTACTGTAATCTTCCTCGGTCGCCAAAACAGCATTTTTAAACATACGCAATGCTTCTTGATCGGCTCTAAATTCGACCGGATGCACTTTGGCAACTGCTTCTTCCAGTTTGGGCAAAAACGCTTCCGCTATCTTTTCGTGGACAACCAAAGACTCCGCAGCATTGCACACGCTCGGACGCTGCGTTTTCGCATTGACGACGATATCGACCGCCATCTCCAAATCGGCACTGTCATCCACATAAATATGGCAATTACCGACTCCGGTTTCAATGACGGGGACTTTCGATTTCTCTTTCACCGTCTGAATCAAGCGCGCGCCACCGCGCGGAATCAGTACATCAATATAATCAACTGCCTGCATCAATTCCTCGGCAGCAGCATGACTGGTATCTTCAACCAGCTGCACTACATCGGCATCCATTCCCGCTTTTACCAAAGTCTGCCTGATCACGGCAATCAATGCGGTATTGGAATAAATGGCATCGCGACCGCCGCGCAAAATAATGGCATTGCCGGTTTTAAAGGCCAGAGAAAACGCATCGACCGAAACATTGGGGCGGCTTTCAAAAATCATGGCGACCACGCCCAAAGGCACGCGTTTTTGAACAATCTTCAAACCGTCCAAATTGGTATAGCCGCGGACAACCTGCCCAATCGGGTCCTGCAAATCGGCAACCTGCCCAACGCCTTCCGCAATGCCTTTAATGCGTTCGTGATTCAAACGCAGCCTGTCGAGCATAATGTCCGAAATGCCGTTTTCTTTTGCAGCGGCCAAATCGCGGGCATTTTCCGCCAAAATCATCTCAGTCTGTTCAACCAACGCCGTTGCAACCTGACGCAGCAGATTGTTTTTTTCCATGCTTCCCAAGCTGATCAACGTTTTACTGGCTTTTTGGGCATTCTTGCCCAACTGTTCGATATAGCTCATCAAACCTCCCTATTTCTCTTGTGCAAACCACGTTCCGATAGGCACGCCATCTAAAACCTGAAGAATATCGCGCGGATTGGCGCTGTTCATCAACACCATCTGGCCGTGATGTTCAAACATCATCTGCGCGCTCTTAATCTTACTGAGCATGCCGCCCGTACCAAACTTACTGCCCGATCCGCCGGCAGAAGCAATAATTTCTTCGGTAATATCAGCCACATGGCTGCGCAGCTTGGCATCGGCGTGAACAGCCGGATTTTTATCAAACAAACCGTCTATATCGGACAACATAATCAGCAAATCGGCTTTAACGATTTTCGCCACGACTGCCGACAAACGGTCGTTATCGCCAAATTTGGTCGCATGGTCCATCTCGTCCACGCTGACCGCATCGTTCTCATTGACAATAGGGATGACGCCGATGGAAAGCAGGGATTCAAAAGCATTGGTAACGTTTGCCAAACTTTCCGGATATTCGACCACATCACGCGTCAGCAGGATTTGCGATACCGTCATCCGATAATGGGAAAAAATCTGCGAATAAAGGCTCATCATGGCCACTTGGCCGACGCTGGAAACAGCCTGCTGCTGCGCCATTTCCGCCGGACGTTTTTCCATGTTGAGGACATTCAGCCCAAAGCCCATCGCGCCGGAAGACACCAGCACAATTTCTTTGCCCTTACTGACCAAGCTGGAAATGACAAAGGCCAGTTGGTCGATTTTTGCCAAATTGATTTTGCCATTTGGCAACACCAAAGAACTGGTTCCAATCTTAATGACAATGCGTTTTACTGCTTCAAAATTTCGTTTCATTATTCTCCTCTGCTTTCTATTTTTATGATTGCACGCGGCATTATTTCAGCCAAACGTATCCACATCATAACTGCGAAGCAATAGAAAATACAGACAAAATTAAAAACGCTTCCTTTAAAAGCCGTATTTCAGCTTTTATCCGAACCCGTTAACAACAAAACAAAAGGCCGTCTGAAACCCTATTTCAGGTTTCAGACGGCCTTTTACCGATTGTTGAGAATCCGGCCTGCCACGATAAATACAGACCGTTCCCTACAAACGCTTATTGGTGTTCAGAAATAATTTTCAGCATTTGCGCCAATACTTTAGGATTGGCCGCAACGATATCGCCGCTTTCCAACCAGCCTTCATCACCGGACATATCGGTAACGATACCGCCTGCTTCTTGGACAATCAATGCACCGGCTGCAATATCCCAAGGTTTGAGGTTGAACTCGAAGAAACCGTCCAAACGGCCGGCCGCAACGGCACACAAATCCAAAGAAGCCGCGCCTTCACGACGGCCGCCGGCGGTTTTGGCCAAGAAATCTTTCAAAATCGCCAAATACTTGTCCATCATGCTTTGATCGACAACAGGGAAACCGGTACCGATCAGGCAGCGGTTCAATTCGATGCGGTTGGAAACGCGGATGCGGCGGTCGTTGAGCAACGCGCCTTTGCCGCGGGAAGCCATGTATACGTCGTTGCGCTCAGGTGCGTACACCAAAGCTTCTTGCAACACGCCTTTGTGCAAAAGAGCCATAGAGATGGCGTATTGAGGATGGCCGTGGAGGAAGTTGGTTGTGCCGTCGAGCGGATCGATAATCCATTCGTACTCGGCGGTGGCTTTACCGTGGGAGCCGCCTTCTTCGCAAGTGATTTTGTGGTGAGGATAGGCCTCTTTGAGCGCGTCCACCAAAATCATCTCGGAGCTGCGGTCAACATCGGAAACGAAGTCGTTGAATGCTTTGCTGTCTACTTTGACGGCATCCAGATTGCCGGCGGCGCGAATCATCATTTGCCCTGCTTTACGGGCGGCTTTGAAAGCGGTATTTAAAAACGGATTCATGGTTTTCTTTCTAATTCAGGTAAAATACGCCCTAATGCGCCAAACAAGGCACACAAGAGGCTGTTAATCGTTTCCGATGCTGTTAAAGAACATTTCAGACGGCATGGAAAAAGGCCGTCTGAAAACAAAAAGATGGCGCATTATACCTGATTCCCGTACAAACAGAAAACAAAACATGACTTCCGAAAAACCCGCCCTGCCCGCTTATCTGGACAACATCCGCATCATCCTCACGCGCACCAGCCATCCCGCCAATATCGGCTCCGCCGCCCGCGCCATGAAAACAATGGGCCTGCACAAACTGACCATCGTCGCCCCCAATCTGATGGCAACTCCGATGACGGAAAATCCGCCCGTATTCGATCCGGAGCATCCGCAATCGTTTAAATTACCGGAAGAAAGTTTCATCCTCGCTTCCGGTGCGGCAGACGTTTTGGAAAATGCCACCATTGCTGCCTCTTTGGACGAAGCCCTTGCCGACACCACCATCGCCTGCGCCCTGACCAGTCGCCGCCGCGAAATCACCGCGCCGCTGCAAACCCCGCGCGATTTGGTGCCCGAATTACTGCAGGCCGCCAACCGAGGCGAGAAAGTGGCGCTGGTTTTCGGCAACGAGACTTTCGGCTTGAGCATCGAAGAAGTCCAAGCCTGCAACCGACTGATGACCATCAACGGCAATCCCGACTATTTCTCGCTCAACCTCGCCCAAGCCGTGCAGGTCGTGTGCTACGAAATCTTCAGCCAAACCGATTCGCCCATGACCCATCTTCAACAGGAAGACCACGCTGCGACCCATGAGCAAATCAAAGGCATGGTCGCCCACATGGAAAGCGTGATGAACGACATCGGCTTTTTCAACCGCCGCAACGGCGAGCGCCTGATGCGCCGTATGCAGAGCCTGTTCGGACGCGCCAACACGCAAACCGAAGACATCGACATCCTGCGCGGTTTTTTCAATACCGTCAGCCACCGTATCCATAAAAAAGACTGATTTAAGGCCGTCTGAAAACATTACAAGCTTTTTCAGACAGCATGACTGATATTCGGATAAGCATGAATTACGCCCTAGACGCATTATGGTGGAAACTCACCAGCCAACCCGTCCGTGACCTCGCCTCGCTGCTGACTGCGCCGCCTTTGTGGCAAAGCGGCTGCGAATTGAGCGTGCGCGAACTATTGGGGGAACACGGTTTCCGTTACCTTTTGGCATTGGATGCCGATCCCACGCTGCTGAAGGATTACCTCGCCCAACGCGCCCCATTCGGACACCGTCTCGGCATTTATGCCGAAGAGCTGCTGGCTTTCTGGTTTGCCAACGCGCCGCACGCCAAACTGCACGCATACAATCTGCCCGTTTTTTCAGACGGCCAAACCTTAGGCGCCGCGGATTTTGTCGTTTCCCTCAACCAACAGCCCTACCATATCGAGCTGGCGTGTAAATACTACGGCGGAGACCAAGCGCAAAACCTGCGCGGCCTCAACCCTAAAGACACGCTGACGGACAAAACCGCCAAACTGGTGCAGCAATCCCAGCTGCTGCATACGCCGCAAGGCAAAGCAACCTTAGCCGCACAAGGTCTGCCTGAAAATCCGCTCCCCGTTTCTATCGTGCGCGGCATCGGATTTTTTCCACAAGGTTTCCATGCTTTTGAGCCGCCACTTAATCCATACGGCTGGCGCGGCGTCTATATACAAGACTGGGCGGAATATAAGTTTGAACGCCAAGAAGCCCGCTACCATCTGCTCGACCGTATGGCCTACCTTGCACCTGCGCGTGTCGCCGAAACCGAAACATTGAACGAAACCGAAATCCGCCGTATCGACCAAGGCTTGATTGCTGTTTTGGAATTACGGCCGGACGGCTTTTGGCACGAAATCGAACGCATCATGAAGGCCGTCTGAAACCATTTACTAACTTTAAGAGAACCCATTACATTATGAACGCCGCACAACTTGACCATACCGCCAAAGTTTTGGCTGAAATGCTGACTTTCAAACAGCCTTCCGATGCCGTCCTCTCTGCCTATTTCCGCGAACACAAAAAGCTCGGCCGCCAAGACCGCCACGAAATCGCCGAAACCGCCTTTGCCGCGCTGCGCCACTATCAAAAAATCAGTACCGCCCTGCGCCGTCCGCACGCGCAGCCGCGTAAAGCCGCTCTCGCCGCACTGATTCTCGGCAGAAGCACCAACATCAGCCAAATCAAAGACTTGCTTGATGAAGAAGAAACAGAGTTTCTCGGCAATTTGAAAGCCCGTAAAACCGAGTTTTCAGACGGCCTGAATACCGCCGCAGAATTGCCGCAATGGCTGGTGGAACAACTGCAACAGCATTGGAGCGAAGAAGAAATCCTCGCCTTCGGCCGCAGCATCAACCAACCTGCCCCGCTTGACATCCGCGTCAATACCTTAAAAGGCAAACGCGACAAAGTATTGCCATTGTTGCAAGCCGAAAGTGCCGATGCGGAGGCAACACCTTATTCGCCTTGGGGCATCCGCCTGAAAAACAAAATCGCGCTTAACAAACATGAGCTGTTTTTGGACGGCACGTTGGAAGTCCAAGACGAAGGCAGCCAGCTGCTTGCCTTATTGGTGGGCGCAAAACGCGGCGAAATCATTGTCGATTTCTGTGCCGGCGCCGGCGGTAAAACTTTGGCTGTCGGCGCACAAATGGCCAACAAAGGCAGAATCTACGCCTTCGACATCGCCGAAAAACGCCTTGCCAACCTCAAACCGCGCATGACCCGCGCCGGACTGACCAACATCCACCCCGAACGCATCAGCAGCGAACACGATACCCGTATAGCCCGACTGGCAGGCAAAGCCGACCGCGTATTGGTGGACGCGCCCTGCTCCGGCTTAGGCACGCTGCGCCGCAATCCCGACCTCAAATACCGCCAATCCGCCGAAACCGTGGCCAACCTTTTGGAACAGCAACACAACATCCTCAATGCCGCCTCCAAACTGGTGAAACCGCAAGGCCGCTTGGTGTACGCCACCTGCAGCGTGTTGCCGGAAGAAAACGAGCAGCAGGTCGAACGTTTCCTGTCCGAACACCCCGAATTTGAACTCGTCAACTGTGCCGAACTTCTGCAAAGCCTAAAGGTCGATTTGGATACCGGAAAATACCTGCGCCTCAACTCCGGAGAACACCAAACCGACGGCTTCTTTGCCGCTGTATTGCAACGTAAGGATTAAGGTTGAAAAAAGGCCGTCTGAAATCCTTTCAGACGGCCTTTTTGATAGATTTTTTACATTAAAATCATTAGATACGATAGTCGCGCTCTGCAATAATATACTTTAAGGCATGTATCTCGACCTTTTATCAGAATATTGTGAAAAGCTGGAAAAAATGCTTTATGCTTTGTAAATGTATGTGTTCTCGTTCAAAATTCGCCCGGTCATGCCTCAGGCGATACCCGATACAGACAACGATAATATATAAATCATTTGGTTAAAAATCATGTCGCATATTTATTCTTTCCCCACAAAGCCCCGTTTCTTGTCATCGGCCATTGCCGTCGCCTGCTGTCTGCTACCGTTTCAGACGGCCTCTGCATACAGCCTGCAAGACATCCTCAGGGACGCTTTAATCAGCGACCCGATTGTGCGTGAAGCCAAAGCCACTCAAGAAGCAGCGCAAAGTACAACCAAAGCCACGCGTGCGCGCCATTATCCTGTCGTTACCCTGACCGGCACGAAAGTGCTGGCGCAACACAATAAATACAACAGCAACGACATGGATGACGGTATCGGCGTGCGCGGCAGCGTAAACATCTACTCATGGGGTGCGATTGAAGCCGCCGTCCGCCGCGACCGCAGCCGCGAAGAATACTATCAACACAAATACACCGAAAGCCAAGAGCAGCTGGGCAGTGATATCGGCCGCCTCTACCTGAGCGCATTGCGTGCAAAAGAAACCCTGATTCTCAACGAACAGACTTTGGCGCGCCACAACAACCTCTTAAAAGACTTGGACACCATCGTCAAATATGATGCCGGCCGCCGTTCCGAGCTGATTGAAGCGCGCGCGCGCCAACTACAAGTGGCAAACATCATTGCCCAACAACGCCGCACCATGGATTTGGCCCTGAGCCGCCTGTCCCGCTATACCTCGCGCCAACTGACCGCCAACGATTTGGAAGATCCGTTTAAAAACGACACAGCAAAATCCATCAGCGAACGCTTCAACAACCCCAACCGCAATAATAATCCGTCCTATCAGGCGCAATTGGCCGAGCGCGACAGCGTCCGTGCCGATTTGGACGCTTCCAAAGCCGAACGCCTGCCTGCCCTCAATTTGGAAGGCAGTGCAACGCGCAACACCAGACAGCTTTATTTAAACGTTGCATGGAATGTGCTGGATATTGCCGCACGACACAATGTGGAACGCAATGCCAAATCATTGATTGCCGCAGAAGCCAAGTCCGAACAAATCCTGCGCGACATGAACGAACGCGTTCAAACTTCCGCCATCGATATGCAGGAAAGCGAACAGCGTACCGCGCTGACGGCGCAACACATCGCCGCCCAAAAAGAAGTCATCAAAGTGTACGAATTGCAGTTTAAAATCGCCCGACGTACGCTGACCGACGTTTTGAGCGCATACAGCGAGTTATCCTCCATCGAACAGGATTACGTTGCCGCACGCAACGATTTCCGCGATGCGGCACTCGACTATTTAAATACCCAGGCCAAAATCTCCGCTTGGGTCGGTTTGGCGCAAAAATAAAGCCATATCCGCCGGTTAAACCAAAAACATTACGCGAAAAAATATGAAAGCCATCATTGAACACATCGTTTTAGTGACCCGCCTTTTGGGTGCGCCCGTATCCGAAGCCGCTTTGTCCGCCGAAGTCGTGCGCGACAAAAAGCTCAAGGTCAACTATCACTCACTGGTCGAAGTCCTGCGCAGCCACGGCTTTGAAAACACCTTATCCAAACGCAATCTGGAAGACATCCCCTCGCTCGCCGTGCCGGTCATGATTATCCTGCACAACGAAGAAGCAGCGGTCATCACCCAAATCGAAGGCTCCGGCCAAGAGCGCAAATACCATATCCGCCAGGTTGACGGTTTGGAACAAGAACTCAGCCACGAGCAGCTCTCCGGCCTGTATTTGGGCTACTGCTGGTTTATCAAACCCAAAATGGCTACCGATATGCGCTCGGAGCTGCCTGAATACCATTTGCCCAAAGCATGGTTTTGGAAAGTCATTTGGCGCTTCCGCAGCTACTACTACCAAGTCATCTTGGCCACCATCATCATTAACTTCCTTGCACTCGTCAGCTCCCTATATGTGATGAACGTGTACGACCGCGTGATTCCCAACCAAGCCTATGAAACCTTGTGGGTATTGAGTATCGGCGTGGTCTTGGCGATTTTGTTTGAGTTTGCCGCCAAGATGATTCGCGGCCACTTGACCGATATTGCCGGCAAAAAAGCCGACCTGATCATCAGTTCCGCCCTGTTCCGCCGCGTGATGGCATTGCGTCTGGCAGACCGTCCTGCATCTTCCGGTTCATACGCCAGCAACCTGCGCGAATTTGAAGCCGTGCGCGAGTTCATGACCAGTGCCAGCTTGTTGACCATTGTCGACTTGCCTTTCCTGTTGCTATTTATCTTCGTAATTTCCATGGTCGGCGGCAAACTGGCACTCGTTCCCCTAACCATCATTCCGATTGTCGTGATTGTCGGTTTTGTCGTACAACGCCCGCTCTCTCGCCACATCAACGAATCAATGAAAGAAGGTTCGCAACGCTCCGGCCTTGCCGTTGAAGCCATCGAAGGCATCGAAACCCTGAAAACCAACAACGCCACATCTTGGGCGCAACAACGTTGGGATGAATACACCGCCAAAACTTCTGCTTCTTCCATCAAAGTCAAGGACACCAGCAACTTCATGGTCAACTTCGCCGTTGCCATGCAGCAGCTCAATACTGTCTTTTTGGTCGTTGTCGGTACCTATCTAATTCATGCCGACAACCATGCGGAACGAATTACCATGGGTGCTTTGATTGCCTCCGTGATTCTGTCCGGCCGCGCCTTGGCGCCGTTGGCACAAATCGCTGGTTTGGCCACCCGCTTCCAACAGGCCAAACTTGCCCTCAAAGGCGTAAACGACATCGTTACCCGCCCTATCGAGCGCAATCCGGAACGCAAATACATTACTTTGGACAACGTTCAAGGCAGCATTACCTTTGAAAACGTATCGTTCAAATATCAAGCCGACAACAACAGCGCCGTCGAAGATTTGCGCCTGACCATCAAACCGGGTGAAAAAGTCGGTATTTTGGGCCGTATCGGCAGCGGTAAAAGCACCATGCTCAAACTGGCCAGCGGCCTGTACGATACCGAAAAAGGCAACGTTACCCTTGACGGCGTCGATATGCGCCAGCTTGACCCCAACTTCCTGCGCGACCAAGTCCTACTGTTGAGCCAATCGCCACGCCTGTTCCTTGGTACATTGCGCGAAAACATGGACTTGGCGCGTACCGGCAGTTATTCTACCGACCAAGACCTGCTGATTGCGCTCAACCGCTTCGGCCTTGACAAAATCATCCGCAACCATCCGCGCGGTTTGGATATGCCTTTGGGTGAAGACGGCTTGGGCTTGTCCGGCGGTCAAAAACAAATCATCGCCCTAGCACGCATGACCTTGCGCAATCCGAAAGTCGTCCTGCTGGACGAGCCGACCACCAGCCTGGACCAGGCTACCGAACGCATGGCGCTCAATGCCATCGCCCAATGGGGTCGCAACCGCACCATGCTTTTGGTAACCCACCGTCCGCAAGTACTGCAAATCGTCAACCGCATCATTGTGATGGACAATGGTAAAGTCGTGATGGACGGCCCGCGCGACCTGGTATTGCAAAAACTCATGCAAAACGAACAGGCCAAAGCAGCCAACGTCAAACAACAGCAACAAGCTGTCAACGCCAAACAGCAACAACAAGCCGCCGCCCCTCAATCGGCAGCACAATAAAGCAAAAGGCCGTCTGAAAACCTACTTACCCTTTCAGACGGCCTGCCCTAATGGTTAAAATCCACCAAACACAATAAAGACACACGATTATGAGCCGCGAAAACAACGTCAAATCCAAAGACCTACATCTCATCAACGACCTCAACGCCGCCCTTCAAAAAGAAAAACACAGCGGTCAATTTTGGGTCATCATCCTTTTCTTCATTTTCCTGGTTGTCTTCGTTATTTGGGCTTACAACAGCCCGGTCGAAGAAGTGACCCGCGGCAATGGCAATATCATTCCCAGCAGCCGTGAGCAAGTGATTCAAAGCCTCGACCCCGGCATCGTAACCGAAATCATGGTTAAAGAAGGCGATATGGTCGAGAAAGATCAGATTCTGATGAAACTCGACGACACGCGCAGCTCCGCCGTTTTGCGTGAAAGCGAAGCCAAAGTCGAAAACCTCGAAGCCACTGTTGCCCGCCTGAAAGCCGAAGCCTACGGCACCAAGCTCTCCTTCCCTGACAGCGTGGGTCCCGAGCTTCGCCATCGCGAAATCGCCGCCTACAAAGCACGCCGTCAAGCCATGACCGACGCCGTCAGCGGCCTTTCCCAAAGCAAGGCCGCACTTGACCGCGAAATCACCATTACCGCCCCCATGGTTGCCGAAGGCGTGGTTTCCGAAGTCGAACTTTTAAGAATGCGCCGTGAGTCTGCCGACTTGGCCACCCAAATTTCCGAGCGCCGCAACCGCTACAAAGCTGATGCCAACAACGAACTTTTGCAAGCCGAATCCGAGCTGGCGCAATCCAAAGAAAACGTTGCCATGCGTGCCGACCCGGTTGAACGCTCGCAAATCCGCGCACCTATGCGCGGCATCGTCAAAGGCATAAAAGTCACCACCATCGGTGGCGTTGTGAACGCAGGCGAAGACATCATGCAAATCGTCCCGGTTGACGACAAACTGCTGGTCGAAGCCTATATCCGCCCGCAAGACATCGCCTTTATCCGCACAGGCCAACCTGCATTGGTTAAAGTCAGTGCCTACGACTACTCCATCTACGGCGGTTTGGAAGGCAAAGTTACCCTCGTTGGTGCAGATACCGTCAGCAATTCCATGCAAAACCGTGCCAATGACTTGAAACTCGACCCGAACCAAGTCTATTACCGTGTTCTCGTCCAAACCGAAAACAACTCCCTGAAAGACAAAAACGGCAAACCTATGCCGATTATTCCGGGCATGGTTGCAACGGTGGACATCAAAACCGGCGAAAAAACCATCTTCCAATACCTGATCAAACCGATCACGCGCATGAAACAAGCGTTAAGCGAACGCTAATCGATAAAACGATAAAAGGCCGTCTGAACGTTTTCAGACGGCCTTTGATTTATGTTTTCACTATGCCTGTTTATCCGGCAGATAAATTACTTCTCCTTAAAAACAGCTCCGACAAACGTCCTTTTCGGATTGCCGCGCTCAACTTGATAGAGTTGCGCGTGCTGCTCCTGCGCAAAACTTCCAGCTTGTCCGGCATGATGCTCCGCCAGCTTTTGCGCCAATAACATGACCGCCAATTTTTTATTGGCGTGCTGGCTGCGTTCGCTCTCGACCCGCACGGAAATGCCGCTTTCTTTATGGGTGGCGCGGACGGCGCTTTCGGTTTTATTGACGTGTTGCCCGCCCTTGCCACCTGAGCGGCAGGTTTGAAACTCGATTCCGTTTTCAGACGGCATCTCATACATCTGCGGCATATCGGGCAAGCGAAAAACGCCTATATACCAATTTTTACGCGGATGTTTCGGACGGACAGGGCTAGGACATATCCATTGGAGCGTCCCCTGCCAAGTTTGCGCCAAGCTTTCGGCTTGCTGCCCTTCCAATTTGAGCGTTGCCGACAAAATGCCGTGCTTATCGGCGGTTTCGGTAACAAGTTCGGCATCAATGTCTTTTGCTTGGGCTTCGGCAAGCAGCTTGCCCAAGACGAAACGGGCAAATATACGGCACTCTGCCGGCCCTTGCGCAGTGGAAATTTGCAGATAAATCACTGGTGTATTCTGTTTCATCTTTACGCCCCACACTCGCCGCCGGTTTTATAAGTCAAAACAGGCTTGAACCGCGCGACCAATTCAATCAAACCTGCGTTTTTCATGGCGGCAATAACGCTGTCAATACTTTTATAAGCCTGTGGCGCTTCTTCAAAAATCAGGGCCTTATCCTGACAAACGACTACGCTGCCAAACTCGGTCTGACGCAGGCTGTCGGCAGTATATTTGTGCGACAGCCTGCCTTTGCATTCGCCGCGCTGCCACTTCCGACCTGCGCCGTGAGCCAAGGTGTTCAACGAAATTTGGCAATCTTCGGCAGGTCGGACCAGATAGCTGTAATCGCCGCGCGAGCCCGGTATCATGACTAAGCCTTTATCGGTGGGCGTTGCACCTTTTCGGTGCAGCCAACCGGTTATGCCGTCAATCTCGGTTTGCTCCAAAAAATTATGGTGGACATCGAGCAGGCATGTTCCTTCTGCACGCCAACGGTCAAGCATTCTGGCCGCAATCAAACGGCGGTTAAGGCTGGCAAATTCAAGGGCTGCTTGGTGTTCGGCAAAATAGGCTGCCGCCGCTTCGCCCTCTTCCGCCAAACCTTGATGTCCAAAGGCGGCAATATGGCGTTGCAAAATCTGCTGGCCCAATCCGCGCGAACCGCTATGCACCAACAGTTGCAGATGGTTTTCATCAAAATCAGGCGGAAGCAAATCGGCGCGATAAACTGTATCAACGGTTTGCAACTCGGCAAAATGGTTGCCGCCGCCAATCGTACCTACGGCAAGGCCGTCTGAAAATTGGCGCGTATCGACAGCGTCGCCTAACAAATCAACCTGTTCGTCTTTGTCCAACGGCGTATCGATATTGCCCAGCTGTTTGGCGAGTTTGGCCGGTTTGAGTTTGGCTGCGCGTAAATCGGTCTGCCAAAACGCCATGCCGCAACCGATGTCGTTCCCAATCAGGGCAGGATAAAAATGACGGTCGCTGAAAAATGCCGCGCCAACCGGATAACCGCGCCCTGCGTGTAAATCCGGCATTCCGGCAACGCGCAGCATATGCGGTAATCGGGCGGTGGTTTTGAGCTGTGCGACAGCGTTGCCTTCAATCCATGTATTTGAATCGGCAATAATTTGAATATGATGGGGATAATTGCCCATGTGTTTATGCTTTCTTTAAAACGGATAGAAACCGACAACAGATGGCAATAAATATCCATCGTCTGTGAAATGTTCAGACGGCATGGTTTCTAGCCGATAATCGTAGGGAAAGCAGCCCGAAGCGGGCGACATGGAATGCGAAAAGCGTTATCCGAAAGTCAGACCGACGCTTGGGCTGCAAAGAATGTGATTGAGCGGATTGAAGTATTGCGTGTCATGACTTGCTCCTTTCTTTGCATGAAAATATTAAAAACGTTCGGATTATAGAGTGTTCATTTCCAATCATGCAAACTTACTGACATCAATCTGCCAATAATGTTGCATAAATGGCAACTATTGAGAACATAATTTAGGCCGTCTGAAAACTTTTCAGACGGCCTTTGATACCCAATAATCCTTACAAAACAACGGTCGGATAAGAGCCGACAACTTTCACGAAGGAAGCGCGTTCGCCCAAAAGCTGCAAGGCTTTTTGGACATTTTCATCGCTTTGGTGACCTTCGATATCGATGAAGAACAGGTATTCCCACAAAACCGATTTGCTTGGGCGGCTTTCAAATTTGGTCATGGAAATGCCTAATTCGGTAAAAGGTTGCAACAACGAAGTAACGGCACCGGCACGGTTGGGTGCGGAGACGACCAAAGAGGTTTTATCGTTGCCGCTGCGGCCGGTTTCTTGATGGCCCATCACTAAGAAGCGCGTGGTGTTGTTCGGTTCGTCTTCGATACACTCGGCGGCAAAGCTCAACTGATAAATTTCCGCGGCGATACGTCCAGCAATGGCGGCTACATTCGGGCTGTCAGATTCAGCAACCAAACGCGCTGCTTCGGCATTGCTGGCTACGGCGATACGTTCGGCATTGGGCAGATTGCGGCCGAGCCAGTCGTTGCATTGCGCCAAGGCTTGGGCATGGGCGAAAACTTTGGTAATGCCGCCGATTTCGTGGCTGTCTTTACGCAACAGGTTGTGATGAATGCGGACAACCACTTCGCCGCAGGCTTTTAACGCGGTTACGGCCAGCAAGTCCAAAGTTCGGCCCACCGAACCTTCGGTCGAATTTTCTACCGGTGCCACCAAATAATCGGCTTGGCGCGTTTCAACTTGTTTGAAGCAGTTGTCGATGGTGGTACACGCCATGGTGTGTGCGGCGTGGCCGAAATGTTTGATGGCAGCTTGCTGGGTAAATGTTCCCTTCGGGCCCAAATAGGCAATCGTCAGCGGACGCTCCACCGCCAAACATTCGCTCATAATCTCGCGAAACAGCCGGGTGACCGATTCATCCGGCAAAGGGCCGTGGTTCAAATCCTGAATCCGGCGCAAAACGGCCACTTCCCGTTCAGGACGGTACACCGCGCCTGTCCCTTTCAATTCTCCGATAGCATGCGCATGACCAGCTCGCTCATTGAGCAAACGGAGGATTTCCGCATCGATGCTGTCGATGGCATTGCGGTGCGGTAATAATTGTTCGTCTATGGATAAAGGCATAAGCTGTCTCACAATTTTGTGGGGGATATTTTCATTTTAACATTAAAGGCCGTCTGAATTCCGTTTTCAGACGGCCTCAACACTATCTTTATCTAACTTTATCGTCTATTAGGTTTGCAAACGCCGCCAATTCCATCATAATTAAGCCTTTTGAACGACAAGGCCTATTCCATGCACTCAAACGGACTGTACACCCGTTTTCTGCCCGATGAAGAAGCAACCCTGCAACTGGGTGAAGAATGGAGCAAGCAGCTTTCCGCTCCGCTGACCATCTATCTTGAAGGTGGGCTGGGTGCAGGCAAAACCACGCTGACACGCGGGATTTTGCGCGGACTGAGGCATACGGGCGTAGTCAAAAGCCCGACTTACACCATTGTCGAATCTTATCCGCTGGATACATTCACCCTCCACCATTTCGACCTCTACCGCTTTACCATGCCCGAGGAATGGGAAGATGCAGGTTTGGACGAATTGTTTGCGCCCGACAGCGTCTGCCTCATCGAATGGCCGCAGCAAGGTGGGGAATTCACGCCTCCGGCAGACATTACCATTACATTGACGTACACCGATAAGGGCAGAACCTGCACCTTTTCCGCCCACACAAACCAAGGCCGAAAAAGTTTAGAATCATGGTCAAATTAACTAGAAGACACATTCTCCGTCAAGGCACAGGACTATTTCTCACCCTCACGCCCGTTGGTGCCGCATTGGCCAAACCGGCCTCTCCTGCGCAATTCCTTGCCGTCCGCATTTGGCCGGCGAACGCCTACACACGCGTTACCCTTGAGAGCAACCACTCGATGAAATACCAACATTTTATGTTGGACAACCCCAGCCGGTTGGTTGTAGATATTCAAGGAGCGGAAATCAACAGCGTCCTGCAAGGCATTTCCAGCAAAGTGCTGTCTAACGACCCTTTTATCCGCAGCATTCGCGCCGGTCAAAATACGCCCAATACCGTGCGTATCGTTATCGACCTTAAACAAAGCACCCATCCGCAAGTCTTCGCACTCGCCCCCGTCGGCAACTTCAGAAACCGCTTGGTTATCGACCTCTATCCGCACGGCACAGATGCCAACGACCCGATGATGGCCTTGCTCAACGGCAATGTTCCCAAACAACGTCAAAATACTAATATCGCATACGACACCCCTGCCCCTAAAAACAATCGCGGCAGCGGTGGCAACCGCCGTCCCGTGATTATGATCGATCCCGGTCACGGTGGCGAAGACCCTGGAGCAATAGGCCCAAGCGGACTTAAAGAAAAAAACGTCGTACTCTCCATCGCCCGCGAAACCAAAAAACGCCTTGAAGCCTTGGGTTACAACGTATTCATGACGCGCAACGAAGACATCTTTATCCCATTGGGCGTACGCGTTGCCAAAGGCCGTGCGCGCAATGCCGACGTATTCGTGTCCATCCACGCCGATGCCTTTACCAGCCCTTCCGCTCGCGGTACCGGCGTATATATGCTCAATACCAAAGGCGCAACCAGCTCGGCAGCAAAATTCCTTGCCCAAACCCAAAACAACGCCGACGCCATCGGCGGTGTACAATCCAGCGGCAACCGCAACGTCGACAACACGATTTTGGACATGACCCAAACCGCAACCTTGCGCGACAGCCGCAAGCTCGGCCATTCCGTCTTGACCGAATTGGGCAAACTCAACCAACTGCACAAAGGCCGCGTTGACGAGGCCAACTTTGCTGTCCTCCGCGCGCCGGATGTTCCGTCCATTTTGGTGGAAACCGCCTTCCTCTCCAACCCTACCGAAGAGCGGCTACTCGGCAGCGAATCCTTCCGCCAACAATGCGCCCAAGCCATTGCCACCGGCATTCAAAAATACATCAATACCGCCGTTTTACGCCGCGGTTAATGGCTACAAGAAACAAAGGCCGTCTGAAAATTTTTCAGACGGCCTTATCTTTTCAAGCAATCTATTTAACCGCATTTCCCTACCGCGGCCGGATAGACGGATACCTTCGTTTGAGTCAATGCAAACAGGTTTTCCAACTGCATTTGCGCCTGACGGTTGGCATGTTCCAAAATCTCAGCCTTACATGCGCTTTGCAATACCTGCCGTTTCGCTTCTTCCTGCACCGTCTTAAATACAGACTTATCCATAGGCAGCAAATTAAACGAGCCGGTCTGAATATCGTACACTTCGATATTTTCCAAATCCACGCTCAAGATTTCCACCGCCGGCAGGCTAATCAATACCTTGTCGTCCACAATATTGACATTGTCCGCGCCTAACTTGTCCAAATCCAAACCGGCCAACACCTTACCGCGCACAATAAAAATACCGCTTTGAGAATCCTGCCAAAGCCTGCGCCAATCCCCTTTTTTCTCCGTACGGATAATCGTATCGATATAAAATGCCGTACTTTCCAAGCGGTTCATCTGCTTAATCTGCATCAAAACCCCCTCACGGGACAAAACCTGATGTTCTTCGTTCTGACCATGCAGGGCATAAAACCAGCCGCCTGCAGCCGTCAACACACACAACACCAGCACGACCAATCCGCGCCCAAACATTTTCATTTCAAATATCCCCCGTTAAAATAATCATCAAAACATTCCCCATATTCTCCCAAAACCGTCAATTTCAAGCCATACCCAGGCCGTCTGAAACATTAAAACTTATTACCAAAAAGTAATAAAAAATCCCAATAAACAAAGTTTGCCTTTTGGTAAAGACAAGACTACAATCCATTACACACAATTCAATTTCATCTCATCATGAATACCACCAACCTGCGCCGCCACAACCTGCGGCAATGGATAACACAACACCACAACGGCCAGCAGACCAAGTTTGCCCAAGCCATCGCCATCAACCAAGGCGAGCTGTCCGCACTGCTGAAAAACAAATCTTTCGGCGAGAAAAAAGCCCGAAAAATCGAGCAGGCAGCCAATATGCCTGACATGTGGCTGGATCAAGACCACCAAGACCGCCACACCCCCACCATCAGCCAAGAAAGAAATACCATGTCCCACATCTCCACCATCCCCGAAATCCTAGCAGACATCAAAGCCGGCAAAATGGTCATCATCACCGATGCCGAAGACCGCGAAAACGAAGGCGACTTGCTGATGGCCGCCCAATTCGTTACCCCAGAAGCCATCAACTTCATGATCAAAAACGCACGCGGCTTGGTCTGCCTGCCGATGGACGGCGAAATGGTCGAAAAACTCGGCCTGCCCATGATGACCCAGAAAAACGGCGCACAATACGGCACCAACTTTACCGTCTCCATCGAAGCCGCCCTCGGCATTACCACCGGCATTTCCGCCGCCGACCGCGCCCTGACCATTCAAACCGCCGTTTCCCCATCCGCCAAACCAGAAGACATCGTCCAACCCGGCCACATCTTCCCACTGCGCGCCCAAAAAGGCGGCGTACTCGTCCGCGCCGGACACACAGAAGCCGGCGTTGACCTGGCACAAATGAACGGTCTGATTCCTGCCGCTGTCATCTGCGAAATCATCAACGACGACGGCACCATGGCGCGTATGCCCGAACTGATGAGGTTCGCCGAAGAACACAATCTCAAAATCGGCACCATTACCGACCTCATCGAATATCGCAGCCGTACCGAAAGCCTGCTTGAAGACATGGGCAACGCACCCGTACAAACCCCATGGGGCGAGTTCCAACAACACGTTTACGTCGACAAACTCTCCGGCGAAACCCACCTCGCCCTCGTCAAAGGCACACCAACCGCCGACGAAGAAACCCTCGTCCGCGTCCACGAACCCTTCAGCGTCATGGACTTCATCCAAGCCAATCCGCGCCATTCATGGTCGCTGCCCAAAGCCCTTGAGCGCATCCAACAAGCCGAAAGCGGCGTAGTCATCCTCCTACACCGTACCGAAGACGGCGCCACCCTGCTCGACCGCACCCTGCCCAAAGGCGCAAACCAAGCCTACAAATGGGACAGCAAAAGTTACGGCATAGGCGCACAAATCCTCGCCGGCCTCAACGTCAAAAAACTGCGCGTCCTCGGCCAGCCATCATCCTTCACCGGCCTCACCGGCTTCGGCTTAGAAGTCGTCGGTTTTGAAGAAGCTGAAAAATAATCTTGCTTGATTGATTCTCAAAGTAAATGAAACAAAAGGCCGTCTGAACATTTTCAGACGGCCTTTTCATATTTCTATTTATCTGAATATTATCCAAATAAAATTATGATAAAAACGACTATTTATTAGATTATTTCAATAATGATAAGAATAATCAATTATGATATAAATATTAATAATATTTAAAAATTTTATATTTTTTATATAAAAGAGTATTTTAACCTCTTATATTAAGTTCTTAACAAAGAGAAACTATGTCTACTTTTACTCCCAAACCCAAAATAATTATTCTCAGCCTTGCCAGCGCATTCAGTACATTAACCGTTGCCAATGCCATCGAAACCTCAGCTCGACCAGAACAATACCAGGAATTGGATACCGTTGTTGTCAGTGGCAAACGTACCAACGACCAAAAAGGCGCGGACGACGTGTATTACAAAAACGTCTCCAACGCCTATGTCGGCAAAGAATACCTCGAACGCTACCGCGTCCAATCCGCCGGCGACGTGCTCAAAGGCCTAAACGGCGTGTACAACATGAACACCCGCACCGCCGGCGGCGCGATTACGCCCAACATACGCGGCATCACCGGCAAGGGCCGCATCCCCGTAACGTTGGATGGCACGGAGCAAACGGTCGATGTCTGGCTCAACAACTACGGCGTGGGCGACCGCAACTACCTCGACCCCGCCCTGTTCCGCAGCATCGCGGTGGAAAAAAGCCCCGCCATGACGCGCGGCGTGAAATCGGGCGTGGGCGGCGCGATGTCCATCCGCACCATCGAACCTTCCGACATCATCCCCGAAGGAAGAAACTGGGGGATCGAAGTCAAAACCGAGTTTTCCGGCAACACCGTGGCGCAGAAAAACGACCTGCGCCAATTCTTAGGCCGCGACTACCGCACCCTCTCGCCCATAGGCGCGACGGCGGACGGGGTATCGGGTATGCCCGATGTATTAACCGGCTATACCGGCAAACCTTCCCCCACCGCCCTGTTGTTGGACGAAGGCATAGCGGGTACGAAGTATGCGGGTGGCAAAAGCCACACCAACTTCAAAGACGACAGGCAGCTGATGTTGTCCGCCGCCTTCAAAACCGACATTACAGACGGCCTTGCCGCATATAGCCACCGCCAAAAAGGTAACTACTACGCGGGCAAACGCGGTTATCAAAGCTACCTCAACAACCCCATTTACGGTGCAGATGCCTGTTACGATCAGTATCCCGACAAATCGCAACTGGAAAAAGACATACTCTGCAAATCGTCTTCCAGTCTAGTACCCAATATGGCCGTCCTGTTCAGGCCGGGCGAAGAAATCATGAACAGCCACACCGACACCAAAACCCTGCTGCTGAAAAACAACTGGTATCTGCCAAGCAACCAAAAAATCAGCCTGCAATATATGGACAACAAAATCGGCTTCGGCGAAATCAATCCCCTGATAACGGCATGGATACTCGGTTTCGCCGAGCAATCCCTAGACGAACCCGCGCAGCAGGCTCCGGGCATAGGCACGAAAATTGACAGCAAAACCTACAAAATCGGCTAAGAATGGAAGCCGCAGTACAACAAATGGATAGATTTTCAGGCCGATATGTGGCGGGTGAAGACCGACAGCAACCGCCATCAGAGCGGCGGCCCCGTCGTCGGCGTCATTACGCCTGACACGGACTACGACATCTGGTACTGGTGCAACATACGCAAACAGCCCTCGCCCAACCTGCGGGGGGAAAGCTGCGAAGACGCGATGACGTGGAACGCCTACGGCTCGGCGCGAACCCATGAAGAAGTGCTGCGCATGATAGAAGATACGCCCGACAAAATCGCCCGCAAGCTGGCAGAATACGATGAAAACAACCGTGCAATTACAGACCGTTGGATGGGACATACAGGCGGCTACTACGCCATCACTCCTGCCGACAAAAATGTGATGACCGACCAGACCAACCAAATCGGCAAGATGATGAATCTAGCGGAGCTGAAGCAAAAACTAAACCAGGAACGCTACTACATCGAACACCCGGACCGCATCATCGTTCCCGGCGCGCGGCAGCGTACCGACGTCGTCCGCAACGGCTTCAACCTCAGCAACCGCTTCCGCCTTTCCGACAAACTCAGCCTCACCCTTGCCGCCGACTACCAGCGCGAAACGCTGGAAGAGCGCACCGATACCGCCGACAGCAATGATTTGATGAATACTTTCGGCGTACTGACCCGCATGGCGGCCTTGGGCGGCCCTCAGTCGGCGAAAAAGCGCGAATGGGGCGCGAACCTGGTCTTCGACTGGAAACCAACTTCCCGCCTGAACATACAGGCGGGCGTTCGCTATCAGAACTATAAGGGGAACAATATCGAACTGGCGCGGCAGCGTGCCGCACGCAACCCCTGGTATCAGTACGGCCTGGGTTCGGACAGCTATGTTACCGGCCTGATGATGCCGTATTTTGAATTGGCGGATGAAGAAGATATTGCCAACCAGCAGCGGATGTTGCAGCTTTATGATCCCGATAGGATCGGGGGTCAGGTTGCAGAATATCAAGACCTTAACCGCCGTTTTAAGGAAAAAAATGGTTACGATTTTGATCCGCATGATACTCTCGTTGGTCAGGATACTCGGTTTTACGCCAAATCTGATGGAAATTTTGTTCAGTATACGGACGGTAATAAAAATACCGATGTACTATATGTACTGCGCCGCAAACAGATCATTCCAATGAATGTAGGAAAATTTGCCCCCGACAAAGTACAAATTACGCCGGAAATGTACCGCGAGAGAGTAAACAACCCGCAAGGAAAACGCGGCAGCTACCGCCGTTATATTCCCGGATCACATATAGGCATAACACCCGGTTCGGTAAGCGAAACAACGGACCGTATGGCCAATGAAAACCAACTACCATCAAAAACCGGCAATGATCAAGCACTGGAATTCAATAGCGACCTAAACCGTACCGCTTGGATCCGGCATCAATTCAGCGAAGCCGAACGCTGGCGCATGCCGCAGGAGCAGCACGCGTATTCCTGGTCGCCCATGCTGTCGGTCAGCTACGATATTGCCGACAACCACCGCCTCTTCGCCCGCTATGCCCGCATGAGCCGCTTCCCCAGCCTCTACGAACTGACCGCCGCCACCGGCAGCGGCGGGCTGTACGGCAGCCAAACCGTGGCCGAATACAGCCTGAAGCCGGAAAAAAGCACCAACTGGGAAGTCGGCTACAACTTCAATTTCGCCCCGCATTTCGCCAAACTGCGCCAAGGCGACCTCCGCCTCACCTACTACAGCAATAAAATCAAAAACCAAATCGACACCTCGAATATGGACGGCGGCATGATCCAATACGACAAGGCAATCAGCAAGGGGGTGGAGCTGCAAAGCCGCCTCGACAACGGCCGCTTCTTCGCCTCTCTCGGCGGCACTTACCGCTTGAAACATATGGTGTGCGACAAGGGCATCGCCTTCAAATTCGACTATTACCTGCAACGCGTACCCGAATGTCTTGAAGGCGGCTTCGGCCTCAGCCGCTTCTTCCAGTCCCTGCAGCCGAAATATTCGCTTACCCTCGATGTCGGTACACGCTTCTTTAATGAAAAACTGGAATTGGGCATGCGTGCCATCCATCACAGCAAAGCGGAGCGGAAAAACTACGACAAGCTGATTGCCGACGGAGCGGGGCAGGTGTATGAGCGCAACGGCAAACCCTACGGCTGGCACGCCGCCACCCTTTTGGATGCCTATGCCCGCTACCGCATAGGGAAACATATAGACTTGAATTTCGGCGTTACCAACCTTGCCAACCGCTATTATCTAGACCCGATGTCCAGCACCCCTGTCCCCGGCCCGGGCAGGACAATTACCTTCGGCATCAAGGGCAGGTTTTAGGGTTTGAATACATCGTACTCAGCAATACAGCACATTACCGCTACCGTCAGAATGAATGGCTACTAAATTTTAAATACCGATTTTAAATTGAGTCATTTAGCAATACACTAAAACAGCGATACAACCATACTGTTTTACTCGTTTCTATATCATGCCGTCTGAAAAAAAGCCGATACACCTTCCTGATGTATCGGCTTTCGCTATCTGCTCAACGCTTAATTTCTGCTGGGCAGTTCTTCTTCGCTCAATGGTTTGATGTACCAAATATCGCGGCAGTAGTCGGCGATGGAGCGGTCGGATGAGAAGAAGCCCATGTTGGCGATGTTGATCAAGGCTGATTTGCGCCATGCGGATACGTTGCGGTAGTGCTCGTCCGCTTTGTATTGCGTGTCGATGTAGCTGCGGAAATCGGCCATCAGTTGATAGAAGTCGCCGTATGGTTGCAACACGTCGTTGTAGCGGTTTGGCTCTTCCGGAGAGAAAGTGCCTTGGCTGATTTGGTTGACGACGCGGCGCAGGTCGCTGTCTCGCTCGATATAGCTCAATGGGTCGTAACCGTTGCGGCGGATTTCTTCGACTTGCTCGACGGTGTTACCGAAGATATAGCAGTTGTCCGCGCCGACTTTTTCCAAAATCTCAACGTTCGCGCCGTCCAGTGTACCCATACAGATTGCGCCGTTGAGGGCAAATTTCATGTTGCTGGTACCGGATGCTTCTGTACCTGCCAGTGAAATCTGTTCGTGCAAATCGGCGGCTGGGATGATGATTTGGGCAAGGCTGACGCTGTAATTCGGGATGTAAACGACTTTAATCAGGTTACGGATACGGGTGTCATTGTTGATGACTTTGGCAACATCATTAATCAGACGGATGATTTTCTTCGCCATGTAATAAGCGGAAGCGGCTTTACCGGCAAAGATGAACACACGCGGCTGCCAATCGAAATCCGGATTTTCCAGGATTTTGTTGTAACGGTCGACGATGTGCATCACGTTCAATGCTTGACGTTTGTACTCGTGGATACGTTTGATTTGGATGTCGAAAAGTGCATCGGTGTTAACTTTGATGCCCAGCTCGGTTTCGATGTATTTGGCAAGGCGCTCTTTGGCGGCTTTTTTCACTTCGCCGAATTCTGCCTGTACGGAGGCATCGTCCACTTTGTCGTTGAGCTTGGTCAGGTTATCCAAATGCAGACGCCAGTCTTCGTCGCCCAGATGTTTGTCCAAGAATTTGGTCAAGCCCGGGTTGGCGATGTTGATCCAGCGGCGCGGAGTTACGCCGTTGGTCACGTTGGTAAAGCGTTCCGGGAACACTTTGGCAAAGTCGGCGAAGATGGATGTGGTCATCAAATCGGAGTGGATTTTTGCCACGCCGTTGACTTTGTGCGAACCGATCACGGCAAGCCATGCCATGCGGACACGACGGCCGTGGGTTTCGTCAATGATGGATACGCGGCGGACAAAGTCGTCGTCGAAGTTGCCGATGGCGCGTAAGGCATTGAGGAAGTAGGCGTTGATTTCAAAGATGATGTCCAAGTGGCGCGGCAGCAGACGGCCCATCAGGTCAACCTGCCAAGTTTCCAAGGCTTCGCTCATCAATGTGTGGTTGGTGTAAGAGAAAATCTTACAGCACATATTCCATGCTTCAGTCCATGCGATGCCCTCTTCATCAATCAGGATGCGCATCAATTCAGGAATAGCGAGCACCGGATGGGTGTCGTTCAAGTGGATGGCGACTTCGTCTGCCAAAGTGTGGATGCTTGGGAAACGGCATTTGTGGCGGGCAACAATGTCTTGAACAGAAGCGGAAACCAAGAAGTATTCTTGCTTCAGGCGCAATTCGCGGCCGGAATCGGTAGAGTCGTTCGGATACAGAACGCGTGAGATGTTTTCGTCACTGTTTTGTGCGCGAACGGCAGAGGCATAATCGCCTCGGTTGAAGTCGGCAAGGTCGAACAGGTTGCCTGCGTGTGCAGTCCACAAGCGCAATGGGTTGGCACATTCGCCGCCATAGCCCGGAATAATTTCATCGTATGCCCAAGCGGAGATTTCTTCGCTCGGCTGCCATTCTTTTTTGTTGCCCAAGTTCAATACTTGGCCGCCGAAACGGACGGAATATTGTTTGTTCGGACGGGCAAATTGCCATGCCAAATCTTGGTCGAGCCACAAATCGGGTTTTTCAACTTGTTGGCCATCCACGATTTCTTGTTTGAACATACCGTATTGGTAACGGATACCGTAGCCCATGGCCGGAATGCGCAGGGTTGCCAAAGAGTCGAGGAAGCAGGCGGCCAGACGGCCCAAACCGCCGTTACCCAAACCTGGATCTTCTTCTTGTTCGCAGACATCGGCAAATTCTTTGCCCAGTTGCTTGAAGGCTTCTTCAAACTCGGCGTAAACGCCTTCGTTAATCAGCGCGTTGACAAACGAACGGCCGAGCAGGAATTCCATAGACAGGTAATAAACCATGCGTTTGCTGTTGTCGATGTGGGCACGGCGTGTTTTAAGGAAATCTTCTGCAATCAGGTCACGCGCGGCAAGCATGGCGGCGTTGAGCCATTGGTGTGAAGTTGCCTCCTTCGGATCTACGCCCAAGATGAAAATCAGCTTGTAAACGATGGATTTACGGATGGTTTCGGCATCCGGTTTAGGCATTACATAATCATAACCGGAGATGGGGAGTTTTTTCTTAGCCATGGAAGCCTTTCTCTAGCGTGAGGCACTGGACAACGCGCCTGATGGTTTTATTAAAAACAACGAAACTCGGTTTTCAGACGGCCTGACAACGGCAACAGGCCGTCTGAAAGGAATGGTGCGTAGATTTGTTACAAAATAAGGGGATTATAGCGGAAAGATTTAAAAAAAGGATATATTTTTCTTTATAAAACATTCAATTAACAATTAAACCATTCATCATCTTATCGGCATTTTCGATTTATACCACGAAGCCAAAAATGAACAAATACCAACAAAATATCAAAGAGTTAATCAACCAATAGTTTAATTCTCATTTAATTTGTTTTATGTAAAATCCAAATCCCCATATGCTCAACAACACATTTTCCTGATTCTTCGTAATTAAATTTCTCAGATGGTACGCAAGAAATTTCCCAATTGCCTTGAGGCAGGTTAAATAACTGACGACTACGTTTGGCATTGACCAACAGCAGCCACTCGTCGTCCAAAACAACCTGAATCGCCTTGCTGCCCCTGTTGTGCCAACAATATTCGGTCATCGGGCTGCTATCGGCATTGAGCCATTGCACACGCTCTTTTTCCCACCAGCAATCATCTGTCAGCAGCTTGATTCGGCTGCGTACGCGTATCAGCTCTTGAGTGTAATTTTGCAACTCATGAGGCTCATTTTGCCAATCCAACCATGTAATCGGATTATCTTGGCAGTAGCTGTTGTTGTTGCCTTGCTGACTGTTGCCGAACTCATCGCCCGCCAAAAGCATGGGCGTACCGTTGGATAAAAACAAGGAGGCAAGCAGCGCTTTGGAAGTGTATTCGCGGTTGAGCAAAACCTCTTCATCATCGGTTTCACCTTCTACGCCGTGGTTGTAGCTGATGTTTTCATTATGCCCGTCACGGTTGTTTTCGCCGTTGGCTTCGTTGTGTTTTTCGTTGTAGCTGACCAAATCGCGCAGAGTGAAGCCGTCGTGTGCAGTGATGAAGTTGATGCTAGCAGAAGGGTGGCGGCCGCTGTGGTTGAAAATATCGGACGACCCGGCCAAACGTTCGGCAAATGCACCCAAATTACCGCTTTCCCACGACCAAAACGCGCGCATATCATCGCGGAAACGGCCGTTCCATTCGGCAAAAGGTTGCGGGAAATTGCCCAAGTGATAGCCACCCTCGCCGATGTCCCATGCTTCGACAATCAGTTTCAAACCGGCCAAAACCGGGTCTTGATACAAGACTTGGAAAAAACGGCCATACGATTGGAAATCGGGCTCGCGTCCCAATACGGTTCCCAAATCGAAACGGAAGCCGTCGATATGAAACTCTTCAGCCCAATAGCGCAGGCTGTCTGCCGCCCAACGGGTAACGTCGCGCCGGACAATATTGAGCGTATTGCCGCAACCCGACCAGTTTTCATAATTGCCGTAAGGGGTGTGCCAATACCATAAGGTGTTGTCGATACCGCGCTGACACAGCATCGGGCCTTTGTCGTCCTGCTCTGCCGTGTGGTTGTACACGACATCCAAAATCACTTCCAAACCTGCCTGATGCAGGGCTTTGACCGCCTGTTTAAACTCCGACGCCGCACGCTCGGGATTATCGGCATAAGACGGCTCAACGGCAAAATGGGAATAAGTGTTGTAGCCCCAATAATTGCTCAAGCCCATCTGCTGAAGATGGTATTCGTCCAAATGATAATGAATCGGCAGCAGCTCGACCGTCGTTACCCCAAATTCTTGCAAATAGGCCAAAATCCGTTTATCGCACAATGCTTTATAAGTTCCTGCATATTTCAAATCGGGGAATTGCTTGGTAAACCCTTTGACATGGGCTTCATAAATAACGGTTTTGCCCCACGGTATTTCCGGACGGCAATCTTTGGCCCAATTAAATCGGCTGCGTCCAATCACGACGCTTTTCGGCGCAACGGCGGCATTGTCGCGTTCATCTTCCGGCCTGAACCATGCCATTTCTTCGGCGGTACGGTAGCTTGGTTTGCCGTCAATTTTTTTAGAATACGGGTCAATCAGCAATTTGTTGGGATTAAAACATGAGCCGTATTCTGCATTTTCACGTCCATACACGCGAAAACCGTATCGCTGCCCTGCCTTAACATCCGGCACAAATCCATAAAATACCGAACCACGCCGCGAAGGCATCTCCAAACGAGTTTCTTTATCCTTATCAAACAGACACAATTCGACCTTTTCGGCATTGATGGAAAACAAGGTGAAATTCGCGCCCTTGCTTGTCAGGGTCGCGCCCATGGGATAAGGCTTACCTTCCTCGATATGCCATGATTTGGCAGTCATAGAATGATTCCTTGGTATGTATTTGGTTTCGTGTCCAATATAAGGCCGTCTGAAAATCCTTCAGACGGCCTTGAGTCATATTGATGTCACTATCTTTTAATTTTCAGCTGATTGGGCAGGCATGATGCCCACCCTCAAAGTTGATTTACGCTTCTTCTTTGACTGCCGCCTGATACAGGTAAACGGTTGCCAACGGCGGTACGGTAACAGACAGGGAATTTGGTTTGCCATGCGACCAAACTTCTTCTGTCTCCACCGTTGCGCCGGCAGAAACGCCGCTGCCTTTGTAATGCAGGTCGTCTGAATTGAGGATTTCGCGGTATTCGCCGGCAGAATTCACACCGAAGCGGTAGCCTTCGCGCACCACAGGCGTGAAGTTGCTGATGACGATAACGCGGTTGCCTTCGCGGTCGCGTCGCTCGAAGACGAATACGGAATTGTCGCCGTCATCGGCAACCAGCCACTCAAAGCCTTCAGGCCATTGGTCTAATTGGTAAAGCGGCGTGTTGTCTTTATAGACATGGTTCAATTCGCGCACGAAGTCTTGTACGCCTTTGTGCCAGCCGCCCTCTTGCTCCAGCAGGAACCAATCCAGTCCTTCGTTGTAGTTCCACTCGCGGCCTTGCGCAAACTCACTGCCCATAAACAAAAGTTTTTTACCGGGGAAGCCGTACATAAAGCCGTAGTAGGCGCGCAGGTTGGCGAATTGTTGCCAGCAGTCGCCGGGCATCCGTCCGAGTAGCGAGCGTTTGCCGTGCACGACTTCATCGTGTGAAAGCGGCAGCACAAAGTTTTCGCTGTACTGGTACATCATGCCGAAGGTCATTTTGTTGTGGTGATATTTGCGGTTGATGGGGTCTTCCATCATGTAACGCAAGGTATCGTTCATCCAGCCCATATTCCATTTGAAGCTGAAGTTCAAACCTTCTTGACGGGTTACATTGGCGAATGAAGTAGACTCTTCAGCAATTTCAGTCGCAGCCGGAACTTCCTCTTTCAACATGGTGTTGGTATCGCGCAGGAAAGCGATGGCTTCAAGGTTTTCATGGCCGCCGTATTGGTTCGGAATCCACTCGCCATCTTTGCGCGAATAGTTGCGGTAAATCATCGAAGCCACCGCGTCAACGCGGATACCGTCAAAGCCAAAACGTTCTATCCAATACAAAGCATTGCCTTGCAGGAAGTTTTTCACTTCGTTTCTGCCGAAGTTGTAAATCAAAGTGTTCCAGTCTTGATGATAGCCTTCGCGCGGATCGGCGTGTTCGTACAGCGCGGTACCATCAAACTTGGCCAGGCCGTGATCATCGGTTGGGAAGTGTCCGACCACCCAGTCGAGGATAACGCTGATACCCTCGTCGTGCGCGGCTTTAATCAGGGCGCGCAATTCTTCCGGAGAACCGAAACGGCTGGTCGGCGCATACAAACCGGTTGCCTGATAGCCCCATGAGCCGTCAAACGGATATTCGGAAACAGGCAGAAATTCAATATGGGTAAAGTCCATGTCTTTGACGTATGCGACCAATTCTTTGGCAAGCTCTTCGTAAGTCAGCCAAAAGTTGTTTTCCGGATTGCGTTTCCACGAACCCAAATGCACTTCATAAATGCTGATCGGCGCATCAATGGCGTTGGCACGGGCGCGGAAGGCCGGTTCTTCCACTTCGTCAGGCAAACCACGCACGATAGATGCCGTGGTCGGACGCAGTTCCGCACCGAAAGCATACGGGTCGGCTTTTTCACGTACATTACCATTGGCATCGCGGATTTCAAATTTGTAGAGGGCATTGAGTTTGACAGCAGGAATAAAGATGTCCCAAATGCCGTTGTCACGGTGGAAACGCATCACATGGCGGCGGCCGTCCCAGTTGTTAAATTCGCCGATAACGGAAACGCGTTGCGCATTTGGCGCCCAGACGGCAAAGCGTACGCCCTTCACGCCGTCCAACTCGGCAAAATGCGCGCCTAAAGTCTCATAAGGACGCAGGTGTTTGCCTTCGGCCAACAGCCAGGAATCCATGTCTTGCAACGCAGAGCTGAAATGATAAGGGTCTTCTTCAATCACTGGCTCGGTGTTTTCGGTGTAACGGATACGCAAAGCGTAATCGGGCGCATCATCGGGCAAAACGGCCACAAAGAAACCGCGTTCATCAATTTTTTCAGACGGCACGATGAGTTCGCCGCTGCGGCGGTTCACGATATCCACGCTTACTGCGCCGGGAATCAAAACGCGTACCACTTCATCGCCCTCTGCAAGGCGGTGTCGTCCCAAATAAGCGAACACATCGCTATGGGTGGCAAGAAACAGGCTTTCGACCGTATCGCGCTCGATTTGGTCAAGTTCATGATAAGTCTTGATTTGGCTGTTTGTTTTCATGCGTACCTCGTCAATAATGGCAAGTTGGCCGCCCATGAGGCGGTGTTGTAGGAAATCTTCCAAAGAAACCGGCATTTTTTGCGCCCAGTTCGGATAGCCTTCGGTTACACCCGGGACATTCAGATTGTCGATGACGCCCAGCAGGTTTTCCAACTGTACGGCGTAAAGTTTGCTGCGACTCAATGCGCCGTATTTATGCAAAGCCGCCAGCAAGGTTTCATCGGCTTTTGCCGGCATTTGTATGTCCGCACCCAGACAGCTGGTTTCTTTCAATTTGTCCAGTAAATCGGCTTTATCGTGTTCGCGCTCGTCCAAAGCCGTCTGAAAAGCGGCTGCATCTGGCAAAGTACCGAGTTTGAACATCGTATCCAAATCTTTGCCTATCCAATAACCTGCCAAGGGCGCGACATCGTGGGTACTGATGACCGTAATCGCCTGCTCGGGGTATTCTTCTGGCAATTGGAAACCGTTCCAGCCCTTGCTGAAATACATCACTTTGTAGGAGAACACTTGATAGCGGTTGAGCAGATAACGCGCTTGATCGGGTACCGTACCCAAATCCTCGCCGATAATGACGCAACGGTTGCGCCGGCTTTCCAATGCCAAAATAGCAAACATCACTTCGGCATCGTAATGCACATACGCGCCGAAATCTGCTGTTTTACCGTTTAACACCCACCACAAACGACACAATGCCATCACATGGTCAATCCGCAACACGCCATACAGGCGCATGTTTTCGCGCAACAAATGGGCAAACTTCTCATAGCCCGTATGCTTCAACATCGACGGATTAAGCGGCGGCAAATCCCAATTCTGCCCTGTCGGCCCCAAAGGATCGGGCGGCGCGCCGACTGACAAGTCCATACAATAATCTTGGCGGTTCAACCAAGTATCCGCGCTGCCGCGCGCCACGCCGACTGCCAAATCGCCGTAAATGCCGAGTTTGACACCGTATTCGGCAGCGGCTTGGTTGACTTCGTGTAACTGCTCCGCGCAAAGCCATTGCAACCACATATAAAAACGGATTTCCCGCTCATGGCTGCGCGCGAATTTTTCTACCGCTTCGCCATCAGGCTGATGAAATTCAGACGGCCATGACTGCCAACCCACTTGTCCGGGACGGCTGTAATACTGGTCCAAAGCCTCAAACAAACCGAAGCCCTGCAAAGCCTTGCCTTTTTCTAATACAAATGCTTCAAATGCAGCCCGTTCATTTGCCGCAGCTTCGCAAGTATCTTGTTCAAACGCGTTAAACGCCATGTGCAACGCATCACGCTTGCATGCCCAAACCGCTGTATAAGTCACCGTTTCCGTAATACGTAAAGCGGCAATGCGCTGACGGATTTTCGGTTGGGCCAGCCAGTTTTTCAGTTGCTCGTTATAAGTAAACGCGCCGACTTTCTCGATATCCAAATAAATCGGATTAAGCCATTCGCGCGAAGAAGGGCTATACGGGCTGGCAAAGGCAGGCTTGCTGGTAAACAAGGCGTGTAAAGGGTTGATACCGACAAAATCCAGCTTTTTCTCCGCCGCATATTTCATCAGGTTCAGCAAATCGGTAAAGTCGCCTATACCCCAGTTGCGCTCGGAACGCAGGCTGTACAAATGCATGGTCAAACCATTCATCCGTCCGCCATTGGCAAGCAGTTTGGGTTGGTAAACCGATTCAGGCGCAACAATCAGGCGTACAAGGCAACATTTGCCACCGGTCTCGGCCGACAAGGTGTAATAACCGCAAGCCAGTTGGGGCAGCTTAATCCAAAGCGTATCGTTGTCGCCCGGATACAAAGTCAAGGTCTGGCACTCATTCGCCTCATCAATCAATACGACCGCTTCCGCACCATGAAATTCAGACGGCATCTGTAAAGATTCTTCGCCGTTTTCATGCGCAACCATCGTATTCAGATAAAGGCCGTCTGAATCCGGTTTGCTTTTGTCCAAAACAGCAACGATCGATTCCAAAACTTCAGGTTTGGTCGCATGATATGTACCGTTGATGTCGTGGTAGCCTAAATCAATACCGGCCTCTACAGCCTGCTGCTCCAATGTTTCACTCATTGCATTCTGCCTGTTTTACCAATATCTGAATCTTAATACAGATTTTGTCGCACCGTTATATGTAATTCATTGTAGTCTCTAACAAAATCCATATTTCCCCGCTTGATTTGACCTGAGCCAAAATTTCCTATTTATCTGTCTTGTAAAAACTTAAAGGCCGTCTGAAAAGGAAGGTTTCATTCCTTTTCAGACGGCCTTTATCATGCTTCAAGCCTGATTAGTGGTGGTGATGACCGTGCGGACCGTGTACGTGACCGTGGGCAATTTCTTCCTCAGTCGCATCGCGCACGCCCTCAACAGTCGCTTTGAACAATACTTTCATACCGGCCAAAGGATGGTTGCCGTCCACCACGGCTTTGCCGTCGGCAACATCGGTTACACGATAAATCAATACATCGCCGGTTTCCGGATCATCGGCTTCAAACATCATGCCGACTTCAACTTCAACAGGGAACACGCTGACATCTTCAATGCGCACCAGCTCAGGATCTTGCTCGCCGAAAGCATCATCAGGCGACAAAGCCACTTCAACGGTATCGCCTACATTTTTGCCGTGCAACGCTTCTTCCACCAAAGGGAAAATACCGTCATAACCGCCATGCAGGTAAGCAATCGGCTCTTCGGTTTTGTCCAACAGCTGGTTGTTGGCATCGTACATTTCATAATGCAGGGAAACTACGGAATTTTTAACAATAGACATCATGCCGTCCTTAATCAATATTTAAAAGTTACGCTACGGTTATTCTATCACAGCCACAACCAAACAATCGGCTTGCTTTAATAAATACCTTGTGCAAATACGACAAAAAGATAAAAGCCTATATAAAAAAGCAAAATCAAATGATTTCAATACGCAAAAGTTGCTTTTTCACAACACAAAGTTGCTAAATTACAAAAATTTCCCTAAACGCAAAAACATTCCAAACCCTTAAAACTATAACAAATAAAAATACACAACTCATTGAATACAATGTATTTTTAAAATCTTCATTAATAATGAATATTTTCAGATGATTTTTCGCGCGCCAATATGATTTACATTATTTTCACTATTTTCGTATTGATTTTAGCCAACAAACGGTTACGCAACGTTGCATTGACCTATCCCGTGGGGCATAATATTAAAAAATTCAGCAATGAATTTCTACTGTACAGGCCGTTTGACGGCTATTTTTAGTTTAAATCGATTTAAAAAAGGTTCTTAAAAATGAAAAAATCTCTGTTCGCTGCTGCTTTGTTGTCTTTAGCTTTGGCCGCTTGTGGCGGTGCTGATAAAGCTGCTGAAACTGCTGCTTCTGCCGCTTCTGCTGCTTCCGAAGCCGCTGCATCTGCTACTGAAGCTGCTGCATCTGCTACTGAAGCTACCGCTTCTGCTGCTACCGAAGCTACTGAAGCTGCTGCATCTGCTACTGAAGCTGCTGCTTCTGCTACTGAAGCCGCTGCTTCTGCCGCTTCTGAAGCTGCTAAATAATATTCTTTTGAATATAAGAAAAGCAGGATACCATTGCGTATCCTGCTTTTTTACATTCCTCACATTCCCCTTCCCGACTTTTCCTCCTGACTGCCATGCACCTTCACGACCGTTTTGCAGCGTTTCTTTCCGCCTCTGAAATCATCGAAGCCACTCCGGCCTTGTTAAACGACCAACGCCGCCGTTTTGTTTCTTCGCCGGATATTGTCTTACAGCCGAACTCTGTCGAGAGCGTGCAGAAAATCATGCGTTTCTGTTTTGAAAACCGCATCCGTGTAACCCCACAAGGCGGCAATACCGGATTATGCGGCGCAACGGTAACCACCGAGGGCGTACTGCTAAATCTCTCCAAGCTCAACCGCATCCGCGATATCAACCTTGCCGACAACAGCATGACGGTTGAAGCTGGCGTGATTTTGCAAAATGCTCAAAAGGCGGCAGCCGAAGCCGGACGACTGTTTCCGCTCAGCCTTGCCAGCGAAGGCTCTTGCCAAATCGGCGGCAATATCGCCTGTAATGCCGGCGGTTTGAATGTCTTGCGTTACGGCAGCATGCGTGATTTGGTATTGGGTTTGGAAGTCGTTTTACCAAACGGCGAACTGATTTCCCACCTTCAGCCCCTGCACAAAAACACGACCGGCTACGATTTGCGCCATCTTTTTATCGGCAGCGAAGGAACATTGGGCATCATTACCGCCGCCACACTCAAACTCTTTGCCCAGCCCAAAACCAAAGCGACAGCATGGGTAGGTTTAGACGATATTGAATCCGCCGTCTCGCTTTTAACTGCGGTACAAGGCCATTTTGCCGAACGCTTGACCAGCTTCGAGCTGATCAGCCGCTTTGCCCTCGATTTATCTTCAGAATTCAGCCAACTCAAAAAGCCTACCGATGCGGAATGGCATATTCTGATTGAACTTGCCGACTCCGTTCCCGACGCAGGTTTGGATGAAAAACTTGCCGAATTTCTCTATCAAAACGGATGGGAAAACAGCATCTTGGCGCAATCCGAGCAAGAGCGCTCCGACTTATGGACCTTGCGTGAAAATATTTCCGCTTCCCAACGCAAACTCGGCACCAGCATCAAACACGACATCGCCGTCCCTATCGCCCAAGTGGCCGCCTTTGTCCGCCAATGCGCCCCTGCCTTGGAAACCCGCTTTCCCGGCATACAAATTGTTTGCTTCGGACATTTAGGCGACGGCAGCCTGCATTACAATACATTCCTGCCCAATGTATTGAGCAATGAAGCCTACCAATACGAAGACGCCGTCAATACCATTGTTTATGAAAACATCCTTACCTGCCACGGTACGATTGCCGCAGAACACGGCGTAGGCATCATCAAAAAACATTGGCTGCCCCGCGTGCGTACACAGGCCGAACTCGTTCTGATGCATGCCATCAAAAATCAGCTTGATCCTTACGGCATAATGAATCCGGACAAACTCCTGCCTTCTTTGGATTAACCAATACAAAAGATGGTATATAGCATTGTCAAATATGA
>NZ_KV820380.1:0-240 GCF_001815375.1 Neisseria sp. HMSC065C04 | reverse complement strand
TGTCTTTAACATCGGCTTCAGCGTTCTTACCGTCTTTAATGATAGTAGTAGTGGTATTACCTTCGCCATCAGTGATAGTTACAGTGTGAGTACCATCGCCGTTGTCTTTAACGTCGGCTTTAGCATTCTTACCATCTACACCGTCTTTACCGTCTTTAACGATGGTAGTAGTGACTGAACCGGTCTCAAGATCAGTAATAGTGATTGTATGGGTACCGTCACCATTATCTACAACTTCAC
>NZ_KV820379.1:0-10768 GCF_001815375.1 Neisseria sp. HMSC065C04 | reverse complement strand
TCATATTTGACAATGCTATATACCATCTTTTGTAAATAAATGTTCACGACTAGGATAAATCAGTATAATCTGCGCCGTTTGAATTTTCTTCGGAGCTTTTATGAACCAGCTTAAAACGGCGGTAGCCGGTGCGCAGATTTTGTTTGTCGCATTCGGTGCAATGGTGCTTGTGCCGCTTCTGACGGGACTGAACCCGGCTTTGGCATTATTGGGCGCAGGCTTGGGCACTTTGTTGTTCCAATTGGTTACCAAACGTAAAGTGCCGATTTTCCTCGGCTCTTCTTTTGCCTTTATTGCACCGATTATCTACTCCATCGGCGAATGGGGCCTGCCTTCTACCATGTTCGGTCTGTTTGCGGCAGGTTTCATGTACTTTGTTTTTGCCGCTCTGATCAGATGGCGCGGTCTGGATGCGGTACACAAGCTGTTGCCGCCCGTGGTTATCGGTCCGGTAATTATGGTAATCGGCTTGTCCGTAGCCGCTGCAGCCAGCAGCATGGCTATGGGTCAGGCGGATGGAAAACAGGTCATCGACTATATCGACTCGCTGATTCTCTCCGGCTTTACCTTTGCGGTAACCGTCATTGTTTCTGTCTTCGGCAGCAAGATGATGAAGCTGATTCCGATTCTGATCGGCGTGGCTTCCGGCTATGTGTTGGCTTTGATCATGGGCTTGGTCGATACCAGCGCCATCATCAACGCTCCTTGGTTTGCCGTCCCTCATTTTGAAACGCCTCAAGTCAATTGGCAGGCTGCCTTGTTTATGTTGCCCGTTGCCATTGCCCCTGCCATCGAACACATCGGCGGCATTATGGCCATCGGTAATGTAACCGGCAAAAACTACACTAAAGACCCGGGCTTGGACAAAACCCTCGCCGGCGACGGCTTGGGCGTATGCGTGGCCGGTTTGATTGGCGGCCCTCCTGTGACCACTTACGGTGAAGTAACCGGAGCGGTGATGATTACCAAAAACAGCAACCCCGTCATCATGACTTGGGCAGCAATTTTTGCGATTTTCATGGCGTTTTTCGGTAAGTTCAACGCGTTTTTGGCTTCGATTCCCATGCCGGTTATGGGCGGCATTATGTTGCTGCTGTTCGGTACAATCGCCTCTTTGGGCATCAAAACATTGATTGATGCAAAAGTCGATTTGATGCAGCCGAAAAATCTGGTTATCGTCAGCTCCGTATTGACGACCGGTATCGGAGGCATGATTATCAAAGTAGGCACTTTGAGCTTCGCCGGTGTAGGTTTATGCGCCGTATTGGCCATTATCCTGAACTGCGTTTTGCCCAATACCAAATCAGAAGAAGCATAAATAGCTGGCTCATAAACTCAAAGGCCGTCTGAAAATGAGATTTCAGACGGCCTTTTTATTACGCTTTATACAATGAAAAATGCCAGAGACTTTATCATCTCCGGCATTTTTGAATAAGGTGGCGAGCCGAACCCCCGGCACTGGCTCATCAGAGTGGGCTGCTGGCTTCCGCCCCTGACCCGGTGTTCCGAATTACCATGCGGGGAGACCCGCCATAGAAGAAACGCATTATAGCGGTTTTACAGAAAAACTCAAGCGATAAAATCTCTCAGGCCGTCTGAAAACCATTTACACGACAAGATTGTAAACAATATCTCCTAGTTGCAAATCATTCCCATTGAAATGTTTATTGTCTTTTCCATTGAAAAATATCGAAAATTACACTACATTAACACTTTACGGCATCAAGAAGAAATTGCATTTTTCAGACGGCCTTTAATATAAAAACATTACATCCATCAACGGAACACGACCATGACCACGACTACTGCCCCTCAGCGTATTCGAGAAATTCCCTATAACTATACTTCTTATACCGACCGCGAAATCGTCATCCGACTGTTGGGCAACGAAGCATGGCAAATCCTGCAAGACCTGCGCGGTCAACGCAAAACAGGACGTTCGGCACGAATGCTGTTTGAAGTATTGGGCGATATTTGGGTGGTCGTGCGCAATCCGTATCTGGTCGATGACTTGCTGGAGCATCCGAAACGCCGCGTCGCGTTGGTACGCGAAATGCGCCACCGCTTAAATGAAATCCGCAAACGCCGCGACGATAATCGGCAAGTGGATGTCTTGGTTGCCGCAGCAGAAAAGGCAGTCGAGCGTTTTGATAGCAGTTTTGATGAAACCAGCCAAAAACGCCATCAAATTTTGGATCGCTTAAGCAAAATTACCAAGCCGCACAATATTATGTTTGACGGATTGGCTCGCGTAACGCACGTTACCGATGCGACCGACTGGCGCGTGGAGTATCCATTTGTCGTCGTCAACCCTGATACCGAGGCAGAAATTGCACCTTTGGTGCGCGCCTTAATCGAATTGGACTTGGTTATTATCCCGCGTGGCGGCGGTACGGGTTATACCGGTGGCGCAGTACCTTTGGACGCAAACAGCGCAGTCATCAATACCGAAAAACTCGACAAACATCGCGGCGTCGAATACGTTGAGCTGGCAGGCTTGGACGGCAGACATCCGATTATCCATTGCGGCGCAGGCGTGGTAACGCGCCGAGTAGAAGAAACCGCGCATCAGGCAGGTTTGGTGTTCGCCGTCGATCCGACTTCCGCCGATGCGTCTTGCGTGGGCGGTAATGTGGCGATGAACGCAGGCGGTAAAAAAGCCGTGCTGTGGGGTACTGCCTTGGACAACCTCGCCTACTGGAACATGGTCAATCCTCAAGGCGAATGGTTGCGTATCGAACGCGTGCGCCACAATTTCGGCAAAATCCACGATGAAGAAATCGCCTTGTTTGACGTACATACGTTGGATTCAGACGGCCGCAATATCGTCAATACCAAACGCTTGGAAATCCCCGGCCACAAATTCCGCAAAGTCGGTTTGGGCAAAGACGTTACCGACAAATTCTTGAGCGGTCTGCCCGGCGTGCAGAAAGAAGGCACAGACGGCATCATCACCAGCGTCGCCTTCGTATTGCACAAAATGCCGAAATACACGCGCACCGTGTGTATGGAGTTTTTCGGCACGGTTGCCACCGCCACGCCTTCTATCGTTGAAATCCGCGACTTCCTGCTCGCCCACGACAGCGTGCGGCTGGCGGGTTTGGAACATTTAGACTGGCGTTACGTCCGTGCCGTCGGTTATGCCACCAAAGCAGCAGGCAAAGGCCGACCTAAAATGGTCTTGCTGGCAGACGTGGTTTCCGACGACGAAGCCGCCGTACAGGCAGCCGCAGAACACATCTGCGAACTCGCCCGCGCCCGTGACGGCGAAGGCTTTATCGCCATATCTCCAGAAGCGCGCAAAACCTTCTGGCTTGACCGCAGCCGCACCGCCGCCATCGCCAAACACACCAACGCCTTTAAAATCAATGAAGACGTGGTAATCCCGCTTGAAAGGCTCGGCGAGTATTCAGACGGCATTGAACGCATCAACATTGAGCTTTCCATCCAAAACAAACTCAAACTCTGTGCCGCCTTGGAGCAATATCTGTCCGGCAAACTCCCCATCGACAAAATGGGAACAGACCTGCCAACAGCCGAACTGTTGGGCGAACGCGGCAAACACGCTCTAGCCCACGTTTCCGCTGTCAAAGCGCGTTGGGAATGGCTGCTTGACAATTTGGACACGCCGCTTGCCGACTATAAGGCTCGCTATGGCGCAGCCGTCCACGCTGCGCCCGAAGCCAAAGACAATGAAAGCTGCTTTATTGCCTTCCGCGATTTCCGCCTGCGCGTGTCTGTCAAAGCGGACGTAATGAAGCCGCTTTCTGAAATCTTCAGCGGCAAAACTGATACCAAAATTATCCAAGGTTTGGGTAAAATCCACGCCAAAACCGTACGCAGCCGTGTCTTCGTCGCCCTGCATATGCACGCCGGCGACGGTAACGTTCATACCAATATTCCGGTTAACTCAGACGATGCCGAAATGCTTCAGACGGCCTATCGTTCTGTGGAACGCATCATGAAAATCGCCCGCTCGCTCGGCGGCGTGATTTCCGGCGAACACGGCATAGGCATTACCAAGCTCGAATTTTTGACCGATGAAGATTTGCAACCGTTTTGGAACTACAAAAACCAAGTCGATCCCAAACACACCTTCAACCGTCATAAACTGATGAAAGGCTCGGACCTGCGCAATGCCTATACGCCGTCTTTCGAGCTTTTGGGGGCGGAATCTCTGATTATGGAAAAATCAGACCTCGGCACCATCGCCGATTCCGTCAAAGACTGCCTGCGCTGCGGCAAATGCAAACCCGTCTGCTCCACCCACGTTCCGCGCGCCAACCTGCTGTACAGCCCGCGCAACAAAATCCTCGGTGTGGGGCTGTTGACCGAAGCCTTCTTATATGAAGAACAAACCCGTCGCGGCGTTTCCGTCAAACATTTTGAAGAACTGATGGACATCGGCGACCACTGCACCGTGTGCCACCGCTGCGTTAAACCTTGCCCTGTCAACATCGACTTCGGCGACGTTACCGTAGCCGTCCGCAACTACCTTGCCGATTCCGGCCACAAACGCTTTGCGCCTGCGGCTTCAATGGGCATGGCATTTTTGAACGCCACAGGCCCAAAAACCATCAAAGCCCTTCGCGCCGCCATGATACAGACCGGCTTCCCAGCTCAGAACTTTGCCTACAAAATCGGCAAGCTTCTTCCGATCGGCACTAAAAAGCAAAAAGCCGAACCGAAAGCCACCGTCGGTACCGCCTCAATCAAAGAACAGGTTATCCACTTCATCAACCGTCCTTTACCAAAAAGCGTGCCTGCCAAAACTCCGCGCTCCATGCTGGGTATAGAAGACGACAAGAGTATTCCTATCATCCGCAACCCGGCTTCTCCGGAAGATGCCGAAGCCGTGTTCTACTTCCCAGGTTGTGGCTCTGAGCGTCTGTTCAGCCAAATCGGACTTGCCGTTCAAGCCATGCTCTGGCATGTCGGCGTACAAACCGTCCTGCCGCCGGGCTATATGTGTTGCGGCTATCCGCAAGACGCAGGCGGCAATAAGGCCAAAGCCGAAGAAATGAGCACCAACAACCGCGTGGCTTTCCACCGTATGGCAAACACCCTCAACTACCTCGACATTAAAACCGTCGTCGTCAGTTGCGGTACCTGCTATGACCAACTGGAAAAATACCGTTTTGAGGAAATCTTCCCAGGCTGCCGTATCATCGATATCCACGAATATCTGCTTGAAAAAGGGGTGCAACTAAACGGCGTAAAAGGCCAGCAATACCTCTACCACGACCCTTGCCATACCCCGATCAAAACCATGAATGCCACCCAAATGGCCAGCAGCTTGATGGGACAGAAAGTCGTCTTAAGCGACCGCTGCTGCGGCGAGTCCGGTATGTTTGCCGTCAAACGACCAGATATTGCCACTCAGGTCAAGTTCCGCAAACAAGAGGAAATTGAGAAAAACCTCAAAGAGCTGCCGCAGGGCGAACCCGTCAAAATGCTCACCTCCTGCCCAGCCTGCCTGCAAGGTCTGAGCCGCTACGCCGACGACAACAATATGCCTGCCGACTACATTGTCATCGAAATGGCGAAACACATCCTCGGCGAAAACTGGCTGGATGAGTTTGTGAAAAAAGCCAATAACGGCGGTGTAGAAAAAGTATTACTTTAAAACTTAAGTAACAACTTATAGTTGTACAAAGAATCCAGTTATGTTTAATCATAACTACTATCAATCCCTGCACCCTAGTTTTCCCGTTTTTCCTGCTTTATTTCAATCTTTTTTATAATGCACAAACCTTAATTCTCTAAAGTAAGGATTTAATTTACTAAATAATTTTGTTTTATTAGCTATTATCCTTAACAATCCCTATTAAAATGCGCGCCGATGTTTTGCCGCCTGGCGTATGCGGCTTGTGCGACGGCGAGGCTGCATTCGAGCAGGTTGCGGTTTTCATATTCGGACGCGGTGTGCGGTTCGGCTTGGTTTTGCTTCCAATGCCGCAGTTGGGCGATAGCGCGGCGCAGGCCGGTATCGTTGCGGAGGATGCCGAGATGGCGTTGGTTGAAGGCTTGCAGGACGGGACGGCTGAATGTGTTTTGGAGGTCGTCTGAAAAGATGCCTGCTTCGGCGGTGGGGTTTTCAGACGACCTTTGGGGCGGTGCGGTTTGGAATGCTTGCCCGTCCGCGATGGTTTGGGCGGCAAGTCTGGCGGTAACGACGCATTCGAGCAGGGAGTTGCTGGCAAGGCGGTTGGCTCCGTGCAAGCCGGTGCAGGCGGTTTCGCCTAAGGCGTAGAGCTGTGGCAGGGAGGTTCTGCCGCTGGGGTCGGTTTGGATGCCGCCGCAGGTGTAGTGTTGCACGGGGCGGACGGGGATGGCTTGGTGCGTGATGTCCAAGCCGCATTGGGACAGGCAGTGCCGATGGATGGACGGGAAATGCTGACGGACGAACTCTGCGGGTTGGCGGCTGATGTCGAGCGAGACGAAGTCTTGCGTTTGCTTGGCGATTTCGGCGGCGATAGCGCGGGCAACGATGTCGCGCGGCGCAAGTTCGGCGCGGCGGTCGTAATGCGGCATAAACCGTTCGCCCGATTGGTTGGTCAGGATGCCGCCTTCGCCGCGCACGGCTTCGGAAATCAGGAAGGTGCGGCCGTTTTCAGACGGCCTTGCCAAACCTGTGGGGTGGAATTGGATAAATTCGAGGTTTTCGACTGCGCAGCCTGCGCGTATCGCCATGGCGATGGCGTCGCCCGTGCATTCGGGCGGCGTGGTGGTGGCGGCGTAAATCTGTCCCAAGCCGCCGCCCGCGAGTACGGTATGGCGGGCGCGGATGCGGTAGGTTTCTTGCGTTCGGCAGTCGAGGACGGTCAGTCCGCACGCCACGCCTGATTCGATTTGGATGTCCAACGCCATCTGCCGCTCGCAAACGCGGATGTTCGGACGGCGGCGTATTTGGCCAATCAGACTCTGCATGACGGCTTCACCCGTGTAATCGGCAACGTGGGCGATTCGGCGGCAGGTATGCCCACCTTCGCGCGTCAGGTGCAGGCCGTTATTATTTTGGTCGAACGCCACGCCCTGCGCCAGCAGCCATTCGATTGCCGGTTTACCCTGCGATAAGATGGTGCGGACGGCGGCTTCGTCGCACAAACCCGCGCCCGCTTCCAAAGTATCGGTAACGTGTTTTTCGATGTCGTCCTCTCCCGACCACGCCGCCGCAATCCCGCCTTGCGCATGACGGCTTGCGGTGTCGTCCAGCCGGTTTTTGCACAAAATGACGATGCGGAACGACTCAGGCAGCGACAGGGCGAGCGTCAGTGCTGCCAGCCCGTTTCCGGCAATCAATACGTCGCAATCGGTTTGCATGGTGTTGTCCTTGTTGGAGAGGTCGTCTGAAACGGCAATATGGACGGCAAATCAGGCGGGGCCCATGCCGTTGAACACATCTTTTTTCTTCAGCCCTGCCGCGAAGTCGAGCATACGCTGCAAAGGCAGTTTGGCGGCTTCTCCCAGCTTTCTGTCCAACAGGATTTCGTTGTGCCCGCTCGTCAGGGCGTGTTTGATGCCGCCCAGCGAATTCATCGCCATCCACGGGCAGAACGCGCAGCTTTTGCAGCTTCCGCCGTTGCCCGCCGTCGGCGCGGCGATGAATTCTTTGTCGGGCGCCTGCTTTTGCATTTCGTGCAGGATGCCCAAGTCGGTCGCCACGATGAATTTTTTTTCGGGACGAGATACGGCGGCTTTGAGCAGTTTGCTGGTCGAGCCGACCACATCGCCCAGTTCGATGACACTTTGTGGCGATTCAGGATGAACCAGCACCACCGCATCGGGATGTTCCGCCTTCAACGCCGCCAATTCCTGCCCTTTGAATTCGTTATGGACGATGCACGAACCCTGCCACAACAGCATATCCGCGCCCGTTTCGCGGCGGATGTAGTCGCCGAGATGGCGGTCGGGTCCCCAAATCAGTTTCTCGCCGCGCGATTTCAGATACGACACGATTTCCAACGCCACCGAAGACGTTACCACCCAGTCGGCACGCGCTTTCACGGCGGCGGAAGTGTTGGCGTACACCACCACCGTACGGTCGGGATGTTGGTCGCAAAACGCTGAAAACGCCTCTTCAGGACAACCCAAATCCAAAGAACATTCCGCTTCCAAATCAGGCATCAGCACTGTTTTTTTAGGGCAGAGGATTTTCGCGCTCTCGCCCATGAAGCGTACGCCCGCCACCACCAGCGTATCGGCTTCATGTTCCGCACCGAAGCGCGCCATCTCCAACGAATCGCCCACGCATCCGCCTGTTTCCAAAGCCAAATCCTGAATCAGCGGATCAACATAATAATGCGCCACCAAGACCGCGTTTTTCTCCTTCAGCAAAGCCTTGATTTCGTCTTTCAGACGGCCTGCCGTCTCGCGGTCGGGCGTGTCGGCAACCTTCGCCCACGCCTGACGGATTTGGCAGGCGGAAGTCGGCGTTTGGATGAGGGGCATATCGTAATCGAACGAGCGGCGGGCGGCGGGTTGCATGAGACTTCCTTATGGCTGGTTTTTCAGACGGCATAAAGATTTGCCGTTTATATTTTGAAATATTTTTATATTATGCTCAACTTGAGTATAATAAGCAAGATCGTCTGAAAACTGCTTTGGTTTACAATAAGGTTTTCTCTTGAATGAAAGCCACGCATGGATGCCTATCCTGAAACAGCAGCCAATACGCAAAGTATCGTCGAGCTGGTTCCTGTACTGATCGCCATTACAAACGGCAGCTTGAGGGTTTTGACAGTTGCCAAAGGAGAGCTATTACCCAATGGCCTGCTTGCACCGCTTCGCCACTCTCTGCAAGCAGGAGTCAGGATGTGGGTCGCCAAGCAGACATCGCAGCCTATGGGCTATGTAGAACAGCTTTATACCTTTGTCGATACGCGCCGCCAAAACGAGCAAGGCATGCCTGTCTTGTACGTCAGCTATCTGGGGCTGGTGCGCGAGGCAGCCGACAGCATCCTGCACCCCGACGCAAAATGGCAGGACTGCTACGGCTATTTCCCATGGGAAGATTTGCGCACCGACGACGGGCAGCGCGACGCCATCGTCAGCCGCCTGCGCATTTGGGCAAACTCGGCGGACACGGAGGAAGTGCGCCAAAAGCGGCTCAAGCGCATTCACTTATGCTGGGGGGTCGAACCGGAAAACTGGTCGGAAGAATACGTTTTGCAACGCTATGAAATGTTGTATGAAAGCGGCCTGATAGCGGAAGCCGCCGAGCCGCAGGTAAACTTCGACTTTGCGCTCACGGGGCAGCCCATGCGCCACGACCACCGCCGCGTGTTGGCGACAGCTTTATCCCGCCTACGCGCCAAAATCAAATACCGTCCCGTGATTTTTGAACTGATGCCGCCCGAATTTACACTGCTGCAACTGCAAAACAGCGTCGAAGCCATCAGCGGCAGATTGCTGCACAAGCAAAACTTCCGCCGCCAGATTCAGCAGCAAAACCTCATTGAGCCGTCGGATACCGGCGTATTAGGCAGTAAAGGCCGTCCTGCGCAGCTTTACCGCTTCCGAGATGACGTTCTACCCGATCAGCTGATTTCTGATATCGGGCTGCCGCTGGGTAGCCACTAACAGATTTTCAGACGGCCTCAAATTAAATTTTGCCCCATCGGGCAATATCAATATTTTTCAACAAAGGAACCTTCATGTCGTCTGAGAATAGTCTTCTACCTCTACCCGATACCCTGTTGCGCCCCATGGTAGAACAAGCCTTGAGCGAAGATCTGGGCAGGCGAGGTGATATTACGTCCGCAGCCGTTATAGCGCCCGATAAAACTGCCAAACTTTTCCTGATCAGTCGTGAAGACGGCGTAATAGCAGGCATGGATTTGGCGCGTCTTGCCTTTCAGACGATGAATCAGTCCGTCCGTTTCCAAATCAAAATCCAAGACGGACAAGCCGTCCGCGCAGGTCAGACGCTTGCCGCCGTCGAAGGCAACGCCCGTGCGCTGCTCGCCGCCGAACGCACCGCGCTCAACTACCTCACGCACTTAAGCGGCATCGCCACCGCCACCGCGCGTGCCGTTGCCGAAGTCGCCGAATACGGTACAGACATCGTGTGCAGCCGCAAAACCATCCCCCTGTTACGCGTCCTGCAAAAATACGCCGTCAGGGCAGGCGGCGGCGTAAACCACCGCATGGGCTTGGACGACGCCGTACTCATCAAAGACAACCACCTCGCCTATTGCGGCAGCATCGCCCAAGCCGTTCGGCAAGCGAAGCAGGCGGTCGGACCGTTGACTTGCGTAGAAATCGAAGTGGACACGTTGGCACAACTGGACGAAGCCATCGCGGCGGGCGTGGAACGGATTTTGCTGGACAATATGGACGACGAAACCTTAAAAGAAGCGGCAAACCGCTGCCACACACAAACCGCCCACCCACACACCGTCTATTGCGAAGCATCGGGCGGCATCGGCTTCGACCGCCTGAAACGCGTGGCGCAAACCGGCGTGGACGGCATCGCCCTCGGCTATCTGACCCATAGCAGCCGCTCGTTGGACATAGGATTGGATTTCGTGGCTTAAGTTTGAGTTGGCTATAAAGCAAAAGACAGGGTACTACACTATCAAGTAAATTATATTTCTTGATACATATCCCAATTATTCAGGTTGAGATCTTTACAAAAATTCCCTAAATTCCCATCAAGAAATTTGGGGATGTGAAGGATTTTGCAAGAATTCCTTTATTACCAAGCAAAATGGATAATTACTTGCAGGAAATAAAAAATCCTCTTTCCCAAAAGGAAAGAGGATTT
>NZ_KV820378.1:0-1437 GCF_001815375.1 Neisseria sp. HMSC065C04 | reverse complement strand
ATCGGCGCTGAGTCGTTTCACGGTCCTGTTCGGGATGGGAAGGCGTGGGACCAACTCGCTATGGCCGCCAAACTTAAACTGTTACAAATCGGTAAAGCCTTAATCAATTATTTGGTGATGACTGAATCAGTCAGTAAGCTTTTATCTTTTGAAGTTCTTCAAATGATAGAGTCAAGCCTCACGAGCAATTAGTATGGGTTAGCTTCACGCGTTACCGCGCTTCCACACCCCACCTATCAACGTCCTGGTCTCGAACGACTCTTTAGTGTGGTTAAACCACAAGGGAAGTCTCATCTTCAGGCGAGTTTCGCGCTTAGATGCTTTCAGCGCTTATCTCTTCCGAACTTAGCTACCCGGCTATGCAACTGGCGTTACAACCGGTACACCAGAGGTTCGTCCACTCCGGTCCTCTCGTACTAGGAGCAGCCCCCGTCAAACTTCCAACGCCCACTGCAGATAGGGACCAAACTGTCTCACGACGTTTTAAACCCAGCTCACGTACCACTTTAAATGGCGAACAGCCATACCCTTGGGACCGACTACAGCCCCAGGATGTGATGAGCCGACATCGAGGTGCCAAACTCCGCCGTCGATATGAACTCTTGGGCGGAATCAGCCTGTTATCCCCGGAGTACCTTTTATCCGTTGAGCGATGGCCCTTCCATACAGAACCACCGGATCACTATGTCCTGCTTTCGCACCTGCTCGACTTGTCGGTCTCGCAGTTAAGCTACCTTTTGCCATTGCACTATCAGTCCGATTTCCGACCGGACCTAGGTAACCTTCGAACTCCTCCGTTACTCTTTGGGAGGAGACCGCCCCAGTCAAACTGCCTACCATGCACGGTCCCCGACCCGGATTACGGGTCTGGGTTAGAACCTCAAAGACACCAGGGTGGTATTTCAAGGACGGCTCCACAGAGACTGGCGTCTCTGCTTCAAAGCCTCCCACCTATCCTACACAAGTGACTTCAAAGTCCAATGCAAAGCTACAGTAAAGGTTCACGGGGTCTTTCCGTCTAGCAGCGGGTAGATTGCATCTTCACAACCACTTCAACTTCGCTGAGTCTCAGGAGGAGACAGTGTGGCCATCGTTACGCCATTCGTGCGGGTCGGAACTTACCCGACAAGGAATTTCGCTACCTTAGGACCGTTATAGTTACGGCCGCCGTTTACTGGGGCTTCGATCCGATGCTTGCACATCTTCAATTAACCTTCCAGCACCGGGCAGGCGTCACACCCTATACGTCCACTTTCGTGTTAGCAGAGTGCTGTGTTTTTAATAAACAGTCGCAGCCACCTATTCTCTGCGACCCTCCAGGGCTTACGGAGCAAGTCCTTAACCTTAGAGGGCATACCTTCTCCCGAAGTTACGGTATCAATTTGCCGAGTTCCTTCTCCTGAGTTCTCTCAAGCGCCTTAGAATTCTCATCCTGCC
>NZ_KV820377.1:0-4463 GCF_001815375.1 Neisseria sp. HMSC065C04 | reverse complement strand
CTTATATATTGCGCCCTATCACAGGGGCATTTTTAACATAACTAAAGCCCCTTTAACAAAGGGGCTTTTTTATGTGCATCGTCTTCTACACAGTCAACCTAGAACCTCCAACATTCCCAAAATCTTTTATTGTGCGCATCTTCAAAGATGATGAAGACCGCACACAATGTCTTAAAACCATCAATTTCCCTATTTCTTCTCCAGATCACCTTTTTCATGCACAAAACGCCGCTAACGAATATGGTCGTTTATATGTAAGTGGAATCATGAATAAGGAGCATCTCCAATGAAAAAGGAACTGAATACAAAAGCGCGTATAGCCGCCTTTGGCGGTGGCAGCGTAAGCGACACGCCAAAGGCGGATTCACGCGCGCCCATGGCGCCCCCCTCATCTAACAGGGGGGGTACAGAATCAGAAGACGCCGGAGCATTCCAAGAATCCTTTGAATGTTACGAAACCTACATCTTGGACGGCAAAGGCAACCTGTTAGGTGTTCCGCTCCGTCGCGGTGTATCCGATTCCGCCTTTATAGACCAAATCAGCTTTTCATTTCATGAAAAAACCTTTTTCGACAAATACGGTGTCCGTGTAAGCCTTTTGGAAGATGAAGATTTCATCCGTGCCGCATCCATGCTTGCTGAAGAAGTTTTCGGTTTCGGCATCTACAAAGAGTCCAAAGGCTCGGGCGGTCGTTTTTATGAGCGTTGCTGGTTGATGGGTTCAGAAGACGCCCTGTACGGTCGCGTCCATTTTGGCGGCCAACAAAATACCATTCTTTTCGAACTGACCGGCACAGGTTGCGGCGTCGCAAAAGAAGGCTGGGAATCCCGACTTTTCGCATTTCTGACTAACGCAATACGCCCAAAAATTACCCGCGTTGACGTAGCCAAAGACTTTTTCAACGGCGAATACAGCCCGAACCAAGCCCGTGAAGACCGCAATAAAGGTCTGTTTACCTGCCATCATGTCAAACCCAAAGGCGAATGTTTGGGATCTGACTGGGAAGAAGACGATGAATCCAAAATGACAAAAGGCAAGACTTACGGTATCGGCTCACGTGAATCGTCCAAATACGTCCGCGTCTATGAAAAAGGCAAGCAGTTGGGCGATAAAACAAGTACATGGACGCGCTTTGAAATTGAATTCAAAGCAAAAGACATCGTTATCCCTTTCGAAGTTTTACAGAATCCGGGCGAATATTTCGGCGGCGCATATCCGATTTGCGAACGCTTCGCTCAAAAGGCAACGCGCATACATGCGGTTAAAGAAGACAAAGTCATTTCAGCTGACCGTTATCTTGAATGGGTTAAGAAACAGTTTGGACGTGCGGCCAACGGTCTGAAATTCATCTTTCCCGAATTGGACAAAGCCAAACTGTTTGAACTGATTGAGCCGAATCATCACAAGTTGCCCAAGTCTTTAGCTCCCGAAGCATATGACTGCGCGTTTTTGAAAGCACAAGCCATTCATAATCAGCCAGCATTCAAACCGTATAAAGACCCTTACGACATGTACGAATATTACGTAAGTTTGGAAAAGCAGCTTGAACAGCAAAAACAAGTCAATGATGAAGAAAGCTATAACAACTTCATTTACGATAATTTTGCAAGATTACCGATTTCATGGGCTTAAATCGTCTGCCCGCAAAGACGTATCACAAAAGGAAATTAAAAATGAACATCCAACTTCAAGGCCACATCGTCGGCGTTAAAAAATTCAACGGACAAATCGAAGGCAAGAACTTCGACTATTGCCGCCTGATTGTCGCCACACCCTTAGACAGCTCTCAAGGCAACGCACTGGGCAGCTCTACCACTGAATACGATTTTGGCGGCTCTGCCAACTTCGAGCAGTTCAGAAACGCCCAATTTCCGATCGAAGCAAACCTCAACGTAGAAATCGTCACTACGGGCAAGACTCAAAAACTGAAAGTAATCGGTTTCCAACCCGTTAAGAAAGGCTGATTGAATGCAGAAAGTCTATGTTGTCCAGTCCGTATCAACAGGGGACTTTCTGTATCTCTCCCCTGAAACGGGCGATATCGGACATACCAAATTAATAACCAATGCTGATTATTTCTACGACTTCGAAGAAGCGATTAACGCAGGCTTGGAAGAAATCGGCAACCAATACGAATTTGTCGTATTCGGATTTTTGAAAGACTGATTTTCAGCGTTCGGCGGTCGCTGGAAAAAACATCATCATTTCCGCCAAACACTTTTAAAAGGAAAAACATTATGAAAATTATGAATGCCTGCCGTAAATACGGCGCAAAACTGGCCGTTGTTGCCGCTGCTCCCCTGGCTTTGGCTACACAAGCCTATGCCGCTCTTGATGAAGGTGCAAAATCATCCATTGAAGCCGCAAAAACTGACGGCCTTGAAGCAGGATGGCTGGTAGTCGGCGTATTTGCCGCTTTGTTCGTAATTGCCATTGTCAAACGCTTGTTGCGCTAATAGGTAATTAAGATGTACTACCAAGTCGGGAATAAATGTCTTGAGCAAAGCCAAGCTGAAAACGTCTATTTCAGCTTGGTAGTACCTCAAATAACCCAAGACGGCAAAATTATCAAACCTGAGTACAACGGCACAGTTTGGAAACTGAACGGACAGACGATTAAAGCCGATTTGCCCAAATGCGATCCAAGTGACAATCTGAAAAGCGGGTTGGAAACAGGCTGGCTTTTATTCGGCGTGATGGCAGCTGTGTATTTCGTATCCATTTTGAAAAGGGTTCTAAGATGATGGATTACTATTTTTACTTGGGGCTGGCGGTACCTGTTTTGATAGGGGCGATTTTATTTAAGGATTGATACCCTATTCGGGTAATGGCAAAATCTAACTTTCAGCAACCATTACGAAAGTTAGGATTATGTTAGAAAAGAATGAAAAGGATTTTTTCTATATAACTGAATTTGAATTAGATGAATTATCTAAATTCTATTTAGAAAAACCTTTATCTTTTGTATTTTATTCATATTTAGAAGAAACTGGATATTTGAAAAAATTCTCTTTAGATAAATGTCAGAATTTTTTCAATAGAATAAATTTCAATAAGGCATGTTTTGAAGTTTTATTTAAAGATAATTCAGTTTTCACTATTGGAAATGGTGAAATAAATGTTACGGGTTTTGACAATAATTTTTCTATTAGGTTTGAGCTTTGAATCTTTTGCTGGTGATTTGCAAGTTAGAAACGGTAAATTAGCCTATCCTTTGACTGAAAAATTTAATGAAAATGGTTTCAGACCTTGGAAAATTATTGGTGGTGGAATTGATCAAGAGTATCAGTCTAGATTCGACAAATCACTTCATGTCCGTGAAGCCTCCACCGGTCTCCGCTCTGCCTCAACTGTCCCCGTAACGTTAGAAGCCAGAGTATCCCGCAAAGCCGTCCTTTCGGGCGCATTTCAACTGGTAAAAAGAGGCGCGGCATTAGGAACACGTTTAAGTGGTTGGGGTACGGCTGCCTATTTTGCCTACGAAGCATATCAGGCCGTTAATCCGTCTCTTGAATCTGCTGGATATGAATACAATGATGTAAGCAACGAGTATTTAAAAGTTTATAAAGATGCTTTATGTACGACTGATAAAGATTCCTGTGTAGGCGTTGATACATCTGTTATGCGTGCATTAAGTAAAGGCGGCATTAGTGAAAAACAAGCTCAACAATTATTAGTAATGCAAGTTGAATCAGAATTTAAAAAGTATTTTGATAATGTCATAAAACCTAATGAACCAGATATTTATTTTAAAAATTGTTTTTGGCTCGATGGCGTAGCTTGTGAAACCAGTAAACCATCTAGGTATGGTTATTATTTTCAAAATAGAGCTTTAACAAAAATTTTAGAAGAGGATGAATTTTTAAATATTGCCACTTCTATTATTGACGGAAATCCAACACCCTTTGTAGAAGGTGCGGGCAAACCTGAATATAAAGAAAAAATTAAAGTACCTGCCGGTACAGTTGTAACCATTGGCCCTGTTACCCCCGAAAACGGCAAACCGGTTCAAATTACTATTACATTCGGCCAAGATTCAAACGGCAATACAACGGCAGAAGTCGCAACTACTCAACGTCCTGATTTAACACCGGGCGGATCTGAAGCACCAAATACAAAGCCTGATCCAGATCCTGCGCCTAATCCTGATGGAAAGCCCGATAAAAAACCTGATGATAATCCTGATTCAGATGATAAGCCTGATAAACGTCCGGATGATAAACCTGATCCAGATGATGATCCATCTGATAAAGATAAAAGAAAAGAAAATAAAAAAAATGACAAGAAAGAAGAATCAAAAGGCTTACTTTGTGATTTTTTTCCAGACATTTTAGCTTGTGACAAAATGGGTAAACCTGAAGAAGGTATGTTTGATGCCATTAACATTCCTCAAGTAACCGATGAAAGCACATGGAACAGTGACAATTTCTTGCCGCCAAATGGCGTTTGTCCTCAGCCAAAA
>NZ_KV820376.1:0-316 GCF_001815375.1 Neisseria sp. HMSC065C04 | reverse complement strand
CCTTTTTGGATGTCGTCTTTGGTGTCTTGCGCCAAGTCGATGCTGTAGTCGGTCACGTTGTTCGCGTCTTCTGCTGAAGCAGTGACGGTCACTTTGTTCGAACCTGCGCTCGCGGTGGTGCCTTTGGCGTTGACGGTGTAGATGTCTTGGCCGTTGGCGCCGGTCGTTTTCACCACGTCTTTGATGTTGGTACCGGCTGCAACTTCGGTACGGGCGGCGGCGCTTTGCTGTTTCAGCTGGCTGTAGTTGACGGCGTCGGCGTCATCGGTACCAGGGGCAACGTTGGTGATCTTGTTGCCGGCGGCATTGATGCCTG